>JBBRBN010000119.1:0-7570 GCA_038205755.1 Lysobacterales bacterium
GAGCAGCCGAGCAAGCTCGGCTTTACGAGAGCGTCGCGTGGAGCGGGAACGTCGCGAGGTGCGGGAGCCTCACGGCGCGGCAAGCCTTTGTAGAGAGGTGCTTGATACGCTGCAGCTCACGGCGCGGCAAGCCATTGTAGAGCGGAGCGTGCCCCGCTGCAGCCCGGATCGGTGAGCCCCCCAAGAGCAGCCGAGCAAGCTCGGCTCTACGAGCGCGTCGCGAGGTGCGAGAGCGTCGCGGGGCGCGACAGCGTCGCGGGGCGCGAGAACGTCGCGAGGTGCGGGAGCCTCACGGCGCGGCAAGCCGTTGTAGAGCGGAGCTTGCTCCGCTGCAGCCCGGATCGGTGAGCCCCCCAAGAGCAGCCGAGCAAGCTCGGCTCTACGGGAGCGTCGCGAAGTGCAAGAACGTCGCGAGGTGCGGGAACGTCGCGAGTTGCGGGAGCCTCACGGCGCGGCAAGCCGTTGTAGAGCGGAGCTTGCTCCGCTGCAGCCGGGATCGGTGAGCCCCCCAAGAGCAGCCGAGCAAGCTCGGCTCTACGAGAGCGTCGCGAAGTGCGAGAGCGTCGCGGGGCGCGAGAGCGTCGCGAGGTGCGGGAGCGTCGCGAAGTGCGAGAGCGTCGCGAAGTGCGAGAGCGTCGCGAGGTGCGAGAGCGTCGCGAGGTGCGAAGACTTCGCGAGGTGCGAGAGCGTCGCACGATGCTGGAGCGACGCCATGATCCTCGACAACTATCCGAACTCGGCCCAGGACAACCTGCGCGCAGTCTTTGCCTTTGCGCAATCGCTGATCGCGGGGAAGACCTTTTTTCCCGAGCCGCGCGTGGCCTGACGCGATAGCTGGCCGACCAAAATCCATGGGGACTGCGGTCAAGGCCAAGAGCAGCCGAGCAAGCTCGGCTCTACCACAGCGACCAAGTCCCCCAGCGCCTTCATCGCCCGCTTCGGCGTATGGCCCTGCAGACGCCGCCGCGTGCGGCGCTGACCCAGCGCCCGGCAGCGCCGTCGTGGATCAAGGGTGCTGAAGCTGCTCCTCGAGGGTACTTGAACTGCTCCTCGTCTCGTCCCCAGAGTCCGCAGAGGTCGCCATGGCGAGTGGATGGTCAGTGCTGATCGGTAGAGGTCGCCATGGCGAGTGGCTGGTCAGCCCTGCTCGGCATCGGCGGGCTGATCGGCCAACTGCGCTCGACGCGCGCGCAGGCACCGTGTGGCGGCACAGCGGCGGTCGACTACCGTCGGCTGCAGCTCGGCCCCTGATGCACTGCGGGCGCGCCAGCGGCGCGCTTTGAATCAGCGGCGCCCTGGGCGTCAGCCAGCTGCCTTGCGCCGATACGGCGACAGTTCGCCAACCATGCCGCTCAGGTACGGCCGCACCGCTTCTTCCGCCTTGCTGTCGGCGTTCAGCGTGGTGAAATCGATTCGCTCGCGGAAGCCGGCGCCGAGCGGGCGCTTGTCCAACACGTGGTAGCTGCGCACGGTCAGGTTGGCGGTAAACAGCGTTGAGCTCTGGCCGTAGTACTGGAGCTCCTGCGAGCCCACGCCTTCGGCCCGAACCACCACCACCACCGACGCATCACGCCGCAGGGCATTGAAGATGCCCGGCAGATCACCGCGACCACTAACGCCGGCAATCAGCTCGGAATCGACGACGTCGAATCCAGCATCGATCAAACGCTCTTCGATGCGCTGCCGCGCCGGGCCCACCAGCGCCTGATCGCCGAGCGCGACCACGGCGATGCGCGGCGGCGGCGCGACGGCGGCACGCACAGGTGCCGCGTTGGCAACCGTCTCGCGCCGCTCGGCGACCTTCTGCTGCAGCGCTGCAAGCACCGGGCGGCCGGTTTCCGCCTGCGCCGCAGGCAGCGCCGGTGCAGCAAGCACTGGCGCCTCCATGCCGGCTGTCGGCGTTGCCTGCGACGGCAGCGCAGCGGCCTCCACAGCGATTGCCTGCGCAGTTGCATCGGGCTGCTCAACAGGCAGCGCGACAGCGCTGCTCTGCTGGTCGATGGAAGCCGAGGCCGAGAACTGACTCACGTCGCCGGCGCTGTCCGGAGCCAGCGCCGCAGCCTGGCTGACGCCAATCGGATTGCTGGCCTTGCCGGCGGCGATACCGTCCGTGTAGGCCTTGTCGGTGCCGACGATGCCGTCCTTGAAGCCACGCGCGAAGTCAGTCAGCGGGCCTTTCATCGCAAGCGCGGCGCCGCCCAGCAGCAGCACCAGCGCCGCGGCAATCGCCAGCGGCAGGCGCGCACCCGAGCCCGGCTGCCGGCTGCGATCCAGCGCCGACGCGCGCGCGGGTGCCGGCGGCGGGACTATCGGCGCGGCGCTTGCGGCCGTGGGCGTGGGCTGTACCGGCGCTGCCACGCCGGACGTCGAGCGCGCCACCACTGGCGGCGGTGTCGCCACGCGCTGCTTCTGCGACGCTGGCGTGGGTACGCCGATCACCGTCGCATTGGATGCAATCGGCGCCGGGATACTCAGGCGCACCGTGCCTCCGCGCGCCACCAGCGGATGTGCCTGCAGCGCTTCCGCCAACTGGTGGCAATCCTGGTAGCGCTCGGCAGGCTCCTTGGCCACCATCCGCGACAGGATCTCCGCGGCCTGCGGATCGACCTCGCCGTTGAGTTCGCGAATGTCCGGGAACTCGGCCCGGACCACTTCCAGCATCAGGCCAAGCGGGCTCTCCTCCGTGAACGGCACGCGGCCGGTGAGCATCTCGAACAGCACGATTCCCAGCGAAAAGATGTCGGAGCGCTGATCGACCGTCTTGCCGATGCAGATCTCGGGCGACAGGTAGCCCGGCGTGCCGACGAACTCGCCGGTGGAGGTCAGCTTCTTGGAGAAGTCCTGGGTTGCCAGCGCAATGCCGAAGTCGGCGATCTTGACGTTGCCGCGTGGCGTCAACATCAGGTTGCCAGGCTTGATATCGCGGTGGATCACGCCCTTGTCGTGCGCTGTCGCGAGGCCCAGCGCGGTCTGGTGGATGACCTTCAGCGAATTCTCGACGCTCAGCTTGCCGTCGCGCTTGAGCAGCCCGGAGAGCGAATCCCCCTCGACAAACTCCATCGCGAAGAACGGCTGGCCGGTGGTCTCATCGGTCCCGATGAAATAGACCTGGATGATGTGCGGATCGTTGAGCGCCGCCATCGAGCGCGCCTCGCGCAGAAAGCGCTCAACCAGATTCGGATCGTGCGCCAGCGACGGCGACAGCTCCTTGATGGCCACGTATCGACCAAGCGCCGGCTCGTAGCCCTTGTAGACCACGCCCATGCCGCCACGGCCCAGCTCTTCGACAATCTCATAATGGCCAAGATGCGATTTCATGGCGCGCGATCCTTTGCCGTCACGGCAAATTGGGGACAACTTGGGATGCTAGCACCGGCATTTCCTGACAGACCGCCGCCGGTCGGCAGGTCCGGCCTTCATTCAGCTTGGCGTTCAGGTGACCTGCCGATGGCTGGCCGCGTCCACTTGCCGGGCGCAACGCCGAACGTTCGGGTTGGCTCGCCGAACCAATGCAGCGTTCACTCACCCTGTTTGCCGCACTTCACGCTGAAGCCGGCCGGCCCAACGCTCTGCACGATCCCGCGCGTGCGCCGTGGCAGGGATCACCTCTGCAACGCCTGCTTCGAAGGCAGCATTGCCGCGCCGCCCCATCGCACGTGGGGCTGCGACATGGCGGTGGGATACAAGGGCGACCTGCTGGCCAAACGCAGCGGCTTTGCCCGGCCACCGCCGGCACCGAGCAACTGCCGCAGACCGGCCGCGCCACCGCGACTGCACCGCGTTGCCGGCCCCGGCCGCCCATTACCTCACTCACCCGGGGCGGTCGGACGGATTGCCGTCCTTCTCGACGCCAGCCTCCGGTGATCTACACTTCGCCCTCACTCTGGGAGGAGCGGCAGGATGAAACGACGACAGCTGATTGGCGGCGCTGGCATTGCCGCGCTGGCCGGCGGATTGGCCGCGTGCAGCGGGCGCAGCGCTGTCGACTGCCCGGACGGCAGCGACCAGCCGGTTCGGCATTGGAAGATGGTCACCACCTGGCCGGCCAATTTCCCCGGCCTTGGCAGCGGCGCGGCCGATCTGGCCGCGCTGATCACCCGCGCCAGCGGTGGCCGGATCACGGTCAAGGTGTTCGCCGGCGGCGAGCTGGTGCCACCGTTCGAGGTGTTCGATGCGGTCAGCCGTGGCACCGCCGAGCTGGGCCACGGCGCCGCCTACTATTGGAAGGGCAAGGCCGAGTCGGCGCCGTTCTTTGCCGCCGTACCGTTTGGCATGAACGCGCAGGAAATGAACGGCTGGCTGTACAGCGGCGGCGGTCTCGACCTGTGGCGCGAGCTGTATGCGCCATTCAATCTGGTGCCCTTCCCGGCCGGCAACACCGGCGTACAGACCGCCGGCTGGTTCAATCGCGAGATCAACCGTGTTGAAGACCTTGCCGGACTGAAAATGCGCATCCCCGGCCTCGGCGGCGAAGTCATCGCCCGGCTCGGCGGCACGCCGGTCAACCTGCCCGGCGCCGAGCTGTTCACCGCCATGCAAAGCGGCACCATCGACGCCACTGAATGGGTCGGCCCCTACAACGACCTCGCCTTCGGCCTGCATCGGGTAGCCAAGTACTGCTACTACCCCGGCTGGCAGGAGCCCGGCCCGACGCTCGAATGCATCATCAACAAGCAGGCCTTTGAGGCGCTGCCCGACGATCTGAAGTTGATCGTCGACACCTGCTGCCGCGCGATCAACGATGCCATGCTGGCCGAGTACACCGCCCGCAACCAGCAGGCGCTGGAACAGCTGCTCAACGAACACAAGGTCGACTTCCGACCCCTGCCAGAACCCGTACTGACCGCCTTGCGCGACGCCAGCCACGCCGTGCTGGAGGAAATCGCCCAGCGCGACCCGTTCGCCCGCCGCGTGTACGACTCGTACCGCGCATTTCAAGCCCAGGCGGCGGCCTGGCACCGGGTGTCGGAGGTCGCGTATTACGCGCAGCGACCGGCGTGAGGGCAGCTATGGCGAGCAGCGCTGCGATGCACGCGCTGCCGCCGCTGCGTTTGCAGGATTGGCGGAATGCAGTGGTCGCGAGCCGGAGATCGATTCGGGCGTCAGTCGGCGGTGATCGAGGGGCGCGTCAACTGCCGGCCGTCGGCTCGGAGTTCATCATCCACACCTCAGCCGTCGCGATCAGCGGTTTCCGTCGCGGTTGCACCGCCCTGCAGGTTCCGCTCGAGAAACTGCAGCACCCGGCGGTAGTACTCGCGACGGTGTTCGAGTTGATAGAAACCGTGACCGCCTGTATCAACGAAGTAGGTTTCGACCGAGCCACCATTGGCGCGGATCGCCTTGGCCATTTTTTCGCTGTGCTCAATGGGTGCCACCCGGTCTTCGCCGCCTGCAGCCAGCAGCACCGGTGCGCGGATCTGGCGCGCGAGTTTGATCGGCGAAAGCGCGCTCAACGTGCCGATGTCTCCCACCCAGTCGCTGTTCCAGGCGGCACTGACCGCACCGCTGGCGCGATTGTCGTGCGCCATCCGCTGCAGATCGTAAACGCCGACGTAGCCGACCGCACAGGCGTACAGATCGGGATCGCGGGCGACGCCCATGAGGGCCGCGTAAGCGCCGTAGCTGGCGCCGACGATGCAGACTCGTCCGGCGCTGGCAACGCCTTCGGCCAGCGCCCAGCGCGTGGCGTCGACCAGATCGTCCTGCATCGCTTGACCCCATTGCGCTGCGCCGGCCGACTGGAACGCGCGGCCGTAGTTGCCGGAGCCGCGAAAGTTGACCCGCAAGACGGCATAACCCGCTGCGGCGAAGAGCTGCACTTCGGTTGAGAAGCTGCGCGTGTCGAACACCCCGAATGGCCCGCCATGCGGCAGCAGGATCAATGCGCGCGGCTGATCCGCAGGCAGATCGGCAGGCTGCGTCAAGAAACCCTGCAGGAGCAGTCCGTCACGCGCCGTGATGTCAACGACGCGCGTCTTGACCAACTTCCCGGTGTCGATGGCGGGCAGTCGACGATTGAGGAATTTGGCTTCGCGGCCGACGACATCGAACAGAAAGAACGTGCCGGGATCACGATCGCCGCGAACCTCCAGAAGGCGCCAGGTTGCATCGGCAGGTGCGGCGTGCAGGTAGACATCGGCGTCTGCGAAGCTCCGCTCAAGCATGGCTTGGAAACGGGCGTCCGGATGCTCGGCATCGAAGAAGACCGCACGTCGCTCAACGCCGAGAAAGGCGACGCCGATCACCGCGCCGGCGGCATCGCGGAGTACTTCGCTGGGGTCATTGCGCGGATCGCTGGCAACCAATTGGCGTTGATTGCTGGCCGGATCCCAAGCAATCACCTGATCCGGCCCGCTGGCGTCGGACACCTGCAAGTAGGCCTGACTGCCGTCGGGTGAAAAGCCCAGTGGAAATTCGACGCGCCCTGAGACGCTTTCGTCATTGATCACACTCCAGCGCGGTTCGTCAGCCTGGCGGTGCAGCAGCAGCGAGTGGTGGTCCTCGCGCACACCGTAGGCCAGCCGCGGCGCCCCACTCGGATCAGCACGCACGGTGGCGGAACGCACCGGCGGCCTGGTCACGTGCGTCCGCCGACCCGAACGCAGATGCAGTCGGTCAACGCGCGTCTGCGGAAATTCGCCAAGCCATTCCTCGACACCGATCAGGATCCGGTCAGGATCGTTGGGAAGGCTGTCGATCAGATAGGCTGTTTGTTGGGCGCTCGGCGCAAGTGCGCCGCTGGCCTGCGGATCGATGCCATTCTCATGCCGGCTGAACAACACCCTTGGGGCGCTGCCATCGGTGTGCAACAAATAGAGCTCTCCGGTTGAAATGGGCGTATCCAGAGCACCCTTCTGTTCAGCCAGACTGACCAGCACGCGGTCACTGTCGAGCCACCGAAAACCGTCGATGACCGAATGTTTGGCGCCGCTCAACTTCGCTACCGGCCGCATGTCGGCTCGACGCAGAATGGCCAGCACGGTGCGATCCGCAAGTCGAACTGTCGCCGCGACGTGATTGCTGTCGGGAGACAGGCTCATGTCGCCGAAGGTGCCCTGTTTGAGAAAGGGCTCGAGATCAGGCGTGGCAGCGTGCGTGTGCTGCAGCGAGACCAGCAGGCCGAAAAGCAGGAAACCACGAAGTAGCATTGCAGACGGGTGAGCAGTGGCGAGAAGGCTGCGCATCATAGGGCATGCTCAGCCTGTGGCAATCCCTCAAATGCCGAGAACCCCAGCAGGGTGACACCCGGCCGCTAGCAGCCTGTCGGACGTAGGCCGGCCTGGCTGCAAATCCGTCTGCGCGGCCCGAGTGTTCAAAAAAAGCGCACGCCCGCAATTCTTGGCCCATAGCGCTGCTGTGGGCCTGCGAATCGTCGTTGTCTGTCCTCACGCAGCCAGCAATCGCCTCGGCGGGCTAAGTCCGACAGGCCGCTAGCCCTGCCCTATACCCACATCTTCGCTGGACAAATGGACTGGTGCGCCCTACGCTTGGCGCCATGTGGATTCAGCACCAGATCAAACGTTCTCTCAGCGAGCCGCAGGCCACCGCGCGGCTGCAGGCGCTGCTTGCG
>JBBRBN010000120.1:0-7443 GCA_038205755.1 Lysobacterales bacterium
TGAATGCGCCAAGCGCCGCGCAGTACCAGAAGTAGAAACTGGAGATCTTCCAGTACGGAAAGGCGTTCGGCATGCGCGAAGTATGCCGAGAGCGCCTGCTGTGACGCATCCGATCCAATCACGTCGGCCTATGGCGTCGCAGGCGGCGATCTTTTACCGTGACGGGCTACGCACCTCGCCGTCGGCGAACCCGGGAACCTCGCATGGCCAATCGACCGCTAAATTTGCTGGATGCTTCCTGGCTGCTGGTTGAATCCAATGAAACGCCAATGCACGTTGGCGCGCTGATGCCCTTCAGCCTGCCCGACGACGCCGGACCCGACTTCGTTCGCGACATCATGGCCACGCTGCGTGCCGCCTCCGAGGTCGAAGCGCCCTGGAACCGGCGGCTGCACACACCGCGTCTGAAGGGACTGGTGCCGCTGTGGACGGAGGTCGACAGCATCGATCTGGAGCATCACGTCAGACACTCCGCCCTGCCTTCGCCCGGCGGAGAGCGCGAGCTCGGCCAGCTGATCGCCCGTCTGCATTCACAGCCGCTCGACCTGACCCGGCCACCGTGGGAGGTCGAGCTTATCGAGGGCCTCGAAGGCAACCGGTTTGCCCTCTACACCAAGGTGCACCATGCGCTGATGGATGGAATCGGCGGCGTCAAGCTGCTGGTCCGGGCGATGTCGACAGAGCGCACCGCCAGCCTCCGGATCGCGCCGTTCTGGACCATCAAGCCGGAACGCAAACCGCGAAAGCGCGCCGCCGACGCGCCGCCAGCGACCGTCGCCCAGATGGCCTCACAGCTGATTGACGCCGTGCGCGGCCAGGCCGACTCGCTGCCCAACATCGCGCGCGCGTTTGGCGCCATGGTGAGCGCCGTGCGCAACAAGGAGGACGTGCTTGCCGTCCCGTTTGACACGCCGGTGTCCATCCTCAACGGCCGCATTCGGGGACCGCGCCGGTTTGCGACCCAGCGCTTTGAGCTGGGTCGCCTGAAGGCGGTGGCGCGAACCTCGGGCGCCACCCTCAATGATGTGGTTCTGGCGCTGTGTGGCGGCGCCCTGCGGCGGTTCCTGATCGAACTCGGCGAGTTGCCGGACAAACCGCTGACCGCCGGCATACCGGTCTCGGTACGCCCCAAGGACGAACATGAGGCTGGCGCGGATGCTGGCAACGCAATCACCTTCATCATCGCAACGCTGGGCACCGACATCGCGGACCCGCTGGAGCGCCTCAACGCGATCAAGGCCAGCACCCGGCGAGCGAAGGAGCACGTCCAAGGGCTGCCGCGAAAGTCCATGCTGCAGTACACCCTGCTGCTGATGGCGCCGTACATGGCAAGCCTGCTGACCGGTATTGGCGGTCGCACCCGGCCGATGTTCAACATCACGATTTCCAACGTACCCGGGCCTGAAGCGCCCCTGCATTTTCGCGGCGCGCGCATGGAGGCGTCCTATCCGGTCTCGCTGGTTTCGCACGGTCAAGCACTGAACATCACCTGCCAGAGCTACGCCGGATTCCTGCATTTCGGCTTCACTGGCTGTCGCGACAGCCTACCGCACATGCAGCGACTGGCGCCGTATACCGGGGAAGCGCTCGACGAACTGGAAGCGGCTTTGGCAAGCCACCCCGTCGCCACTGTGCAGAAACGCACGGCGCGCCGCAGCGCTGCGCCCAAGGTGGCCGCCGCTGCGCCCATCAAGATGGCCAAGACCGTCAGGCCGAAAAAGTCACCCGCATCGGTCACGGCCAGCAAGACGGAAGGAACTTCCCGTCGAGCGCGCAGCAAGCCTGTCGCCGCAGCGGTCGACGTTGCTTCCGCCGCCCCCGAGCCGAAGCTCAGAAAGGCCGCTTTCCGTCCAGGGAGCAAGCCCAGGCGCATCTGAACATCGGGCGCCTCGTCAAGGCGCAGGCGTGATCGTGGTCAAGAGCCAAGGACTGGATGGCTGCCAACGCGCACTCGTAGCGCCGAGCTTGCTCGGCTGGCTTTCTGCGAGATTCCGCTTCGGGTCAGGGTGCAGCGGAGCAAGCTCTGCCAACGCGCACTCGTAGAGCCGAGCTTGCTCGGCTGGCTTTGTGCGAGATTCCGCTTCGGGTCAGGGTGCAGCGGAGCAAGCTCCGCTCTACGAAATCCTCGCGCCACCCATAGCGTCAGGCGCGCGCGGGCGCCGCACGTGTCTGCTGGCAAACTTCTTGCGGGTCCGGAGCATCGCGGACGAAAGGCCGCTTTCCGTCCAGGGAGCAAGCCCAGGCGCGTCTGAACATCGGGCGCCTCGTCAAGGCGCAGGTGTGATCGTGGTCAAGAGCCAAGGACTGGATGGCTGCCAACGCGCACTCGTAGAGCCGAGCTTGCTCGGCTGGCTTTGAGCGAGATTCCGCTTCGGGTCAGGGTGCAGCGGAGCAAGCTCCGCTCTACGAAATCCTCGCGCGTCCCATAGCGTCAGGCGCGCGCGGGCGCCGCGTCAGGCCAGGCAGCGGCGGTCAGCGCGCCACCCATAGCGTCAGGCGCGCGCGGGCGCCGCATGTGTCTGCTGGCGAACTTCTTGCGGGTCCGGAGCATCGCGGACGCGGAATCAGGCGCATTCCGCTCCAATCGCACGTCGCTTGCCGTGCTGCCCGTCAACCCGTTCGACAAGTCGCAATGGCCGCCAAAAGCACTGCGGCAGCCCGCGCTCCTACAATACTCAATTGCGGCGACCGCCAAAGCGGCACCCTCGCACCCTCCTGAGCGCATCGTCCATGTCTGAATCCGATTCAACCCAGCCGCCCGGCGACCGCCGCCAGGCGCTCGCCAGCTTGCGCCTGCTGCCCGACCTCGTTCGCCCGCACCTCGGCCTGGTGGCCGGCTGGCTCGGCTTCATGGTGCTGTCCACGGCGGCAACGCTGAGCCTGCCGGTGGCGGTCCGACTGATGATTGATCGCGGATTTGCCGGTGAAGATCCGGCTGCCATTGACCGCTGGTTCGCCGGGCTGCTGGGCGTCGCCATCGTTCTGGCCGTCGCCACCGCCGCCCGATTCTTCTATGTCAGCCTGCTTGGCGAGCGCGTGGTCACCGACCTGCGGCGGAAACTCTACGATCACCTGCTCGGCCTGGACATGGGCTTCTACGAGCGTAGCCGCAGCGGTGAGCTGATGTCGCGCCTGTCGGCAGACACCGAACAGATTCGCGGCATGGTCGGCTCCAGCGCCTCGGTGGCGCTGCGCAGCGTGATCACCCTGCTTGGCAGCGGCCTCATGCTGGTGATCACCAGTCCACGGCTGGCTGGAATGGCGGCTATCGGCATACCGCTGGTGGTGCTGCCGATAGTTCTCTATGGCCGGCGGGTACAGGCGATCGCCAAGGAAAGCCAGGACCGCGTCGCGGATGCCAATGCGCGCGCTGCCGAAACACTCGGGGCGATGCACACCGTCCAGAGCTACGCCCGCCAGACGTTCGAATCCGGGCGCTTTGCGCACGCGCTGCAGCGCGCGCTGGGCTCCGCGCGACGCCGTATTCGCACCCAGGCGTGGCTTACCGCATCGGTAATCCTGCTGGTTTTCGGAGCGATCACCGGCGTGCTGTGGATCGGCGCCAAGGACGTGGTCGCTGGCAGCATGAGCGCAGGCACGCTCAGTCAGTTCGTGCTCTACGCCGTGCTCGGCGCCGGTTCGGTGGGCGCCTTGAGCGAGGTGTGGGCCGAAGTGCAGCGGGCCGGCGGCGGCATGGTGCGGCTGCAGGAACTGTTGCACACCGCCACCGCCATTGTGGCGCCTTCCGCGCCGCGCGCGCTGCCGGTGCCAGTTCGCGGTGAGCTGCGCTTTGAGGGCGTGCACTTCCACTATCCGTCGCGACCGTCTGCGCCGGCACTGGAACGAATCGACCTGCGTATTTTGCCTGGCGAGACGGTCGCGCTGGTTGGACCGTCCGGCGCCGGCAAGAGCACGATTCTGCAGCTGATCGGCAGATTCTATGACCCGCAAGCGGGACGCATCACGCTGGATGGCATTGACCTGCGCGAATTGGATCCGGATGCACTGCGCGCGCAGATCGCCCTGGTGCCGCAGGACCCGGTCATCTTCGCCGCAGATGCGTCCGAAAACATCCGCTATGGCCAGCTCGATGCCAGTCAAGCGGACGTAGAAGCCGCCGCCCGCAGTGCCGAGGCGCACGAGTTTCTGGTCGCGCTGCCGGATGGCTATGGCACCTGGCTGGGCGAGCGCGGAGTGCGTCTGTCCGGCGGCCAGCAGCAGCGGCTGGCGATCGCCCGCGCAGTACTGAAAGACGCGCCGATCCTGCTGCTTGACGAGGCCACCAGTGCCCTCGACGCCGCCAGCGAGCGGGCCATACAGCAGGCACTTGAGCGGCTGGTCATCGGTCGAACCACTTTGGTGATCGCGCATCGGCTGGCCACGGTTCGCCGGGCCGACCGGATCGTGGTGCTCGACGGCGGTCGGATTGTCGCTGAAGGCAGCCACGATGTGCTGATGGCTGCCGGAGGCCTGTACGCCGAACTGGCGCGACTGCAGTTCTCGAACTGAGCGGCCTGCTGGCTCACTGCGCCCTGATTCGCGCCACCGATCCTGGCTGCAATAATTGTGCAGGCAATCGTAGCCACACCCGCTGCTATGCGGCAGTCCGACCAACGGCCGCGACAGCCGGATGCTGGCGTGGTCCATCCAGCGGCTACGATAAGGTGCCTCCCCTTACGCGCGAATCGGGCGCTTGAACCTCAGACTGGACTCGGTCGACACCAACCGGCTCTTCTGGCAGCTGCAGCTGGCGGGCTGGAGCGGCATTTCACTTTTCAGCTATCTGCTTGCACTGGTCAACGGCCGCGGGTGGGACAGCTGGAAGATCACGCTGCCGGTCTACCTCGCCGGCTTCGTTGGCACCCTCGGGCTGCGCCTGCTGCTGCGGCGATGGCGGGGTCTGCCGCCGCTGCCGCTGGCGGCTGCTATCGTCCTGCCGTCGGTGCTGGTAGGTGCCGCCATGAGCGTGGCGCTCAGTCTGGCCTGGTCGCTGACCTGCACCACCGACTGCGAGCCCATGAAGCTGAGCAGCTGGCTGGGCGCCATGGTCGGCTATACCTATCTGATCCTGGCCTGGGCGTTCCTGTACATCACGCTGCGCGTGTATCGCGCCCTGCAGCAGCAAACCCGGCAGGCCCTGGAGGCGAGCGCCATGGCGCATCAGGCCCAGCTGAAGATGCTTCGCTACCAGCTCAATCCGCACTTTCTGTTCAACACTCTCAACGCCATATCCACGCTGGTGCTGGACCGCGACAGCGAGACCGCCAACCGCATGGTGCAGGGCCTTTCCGCCTTCCTGCGCTATTCGCTCGACAACGATCCGATGCAGCGTGTCACCCTCGGTCAGGAACTCGAGGCCGCGGCGCTCTACCTTGGGATCGAGAAGCTGCGCTTTGACACCCGGCTGAGGGTCATTATCGATGTGCCCGATATTCTGCGCACCGCCCTGCTGCCCAGCCTGATTCTGCAGCCGCTGATCGAGAACGCAATCAAGCACGCCATCGCGGGTCGCATCGACGGCGGCGAAATCCGCATCCAGGCGCGTGGCGATCAGGGTCGGCTGCGTCTGAGCATCACCGATGACGGACCCGGCTGCGGAACCGAAGGCCCGGCGCCTGCCGGCAGTGGCCATGGCGTGGGTCTTGCCAATACCCGCGAGCGCCTGCGCGTGCTGTACGGTGACCGGCAGTCATTCCAGACCAGCAACCGATCCGAGGGTGGATTCGAGGTCGAACTTATGCTGCCGCTGGAGCGCAATGGTGAATAGCTCGCTGCGAACGCCCCCGGCCACGCCAGCCCGTTCGCCGCGCAGTGGCGCCCCGCATCAATGAAGCTGCGTGTACTCATCGTCGACGATGAGCCACTGGCCCGCCGTGGCCTGCGCCTGCGTCTGGCGGACGCTGCCGATGTGGAAATTGTCGGCGAATGCGCGCATGGCGCCGAGGCGCTGGCCGCGTTGGCCGAAACCGAATGCGACCTGATGCTGCTCGACATCCAGATGCCTGGAATGGACGGCTTCGCGACGCTGGCGGCGGTGCCCGCAGACCGGCGGCCTCTGGTGGTGTTTGTCACCGCATTTGACCAGCATGCGCTTCGCGCGTTCGACGCCGCGGCGCTCGACTATCTGCTCAAGCCGGTGGAGCCATTGCGACTGGCGATGTGCCTGCAGCGGGTGCGCGACACCCTCAGCGCAAACCGAGCGGAGCAGCATCGCGAACGGCTGCTGCAGCTGCTGCGACAGGTGTCCGGGCAACCGGCGATGGCGCTTGCCGAGGCACTGGAGGCGCGCGCTACGGCCCTGAATCAACCCGAGGTACTGGCCATCCGCGACGGCCAACGAACGGTTCGCGTTCCGGTCCGAAGCATCCGCTGGATTGAGGCTGCCGGCGACTACATGTGCGTCAATACCGACACCGAAACCCACGTGCTCCGCTCTACCCTGAGCGAGATGGAGTCGCAGCTGGACCCACGACGCTTCCAGCGCGTGCACCGCTCGCGCATCGTCAATCTGGACCGGGTGCGGGCACTGCGGCCACACATCAACGGCGAGTTTTTCCTCGAGCTCGACAGCGGTCACGAAATCAAGCTCAGCCGCAGCTATCGTGACAAGGTGGAGCTGCTGCGCTGAGCCAAGGTACGTTGGCCAAAAGCGCGGCGCCGATCAGCGATCACTGCGCACCCGCCTCTCGTCGCATAACCTGCCTGGTCAGAATGGCTACCTGGCCGCTTCGAATCGGCATCTTGATCGGACGCTTACCGCTCTTGCCCGGCTCGGCGCTTTCGCTGTGATGCGATACGCCTATTGACTGCGCGACGGCCGGACACACCGTAGAGCGGCGCTTGCTCCGCTGACTCGCCAGCGACACCGCCTGCACGATTTCCGCCACGCTGACGCGGAGACACACGATCAACCGGCACCGTCGGCAATCCTCAACACACAGTCGACGACACCCACAACCGAGGGCGCCCGCCGGGTTGCCCCGGCGGGCGCCATGACTCAACCGCTATGAAAGCCGGCGATCAGCTCTGGCGACGGACCACAAAGACACCCGCCATCAGACCCATCAGCGCGATCAGCAGGCCAAGCGCCCACGGGTTGCTGACCGGGATGAAGGCCGGCGGCGGCAGGACCGATGCACCGGTCAGGCTCACTACCACGCTCTGTCCCGCACCGCTGGCGGTCAAGCTGCCGATGAACGCACCGATGCCGCCGGCATTGAACACCACGCCAACCGTGCAGGAAGCGCCTGCCACCAGCGCGAACGGTGCCGTTCCGCAGGTGCCGCCCGACCTTGAGAACGGTCCGCTGAAGACCAGCGAATCAATGGTGCCCGGCCCATCGCCGGTATTGCTCAGGGTCACAAACTGCACGGCGCCAGTCGAACCGGTGTTGACGTTGCCAAAGGCAAGCGAAGCGGCACCAAAAGCGAACTCCGGATCGCT
>JBBRBN010000121.1:0-7190 GCA_038205755.1 Lysobacterales bacterium
CCGCGCGCAAGCGCGCCTTGCCAGATGGATTCATTGGCGCTGAACGCTGCGCGCCTCGACAACAGGTCAGCGATGGCGGGCGCGCAGACAAAGCCCAGGCCGGCGCGGTTGGCGGACTGGCCGAGTACGTCGGTCTCGGCCTCGCGGGTCTGCGCGTACGTGAGCGACCCGCCCACGAAAGTACCGATGCCCGGCGTGTTGATGATGCCGGTGGGCTGGCCGGCCGCACCGGTGCCGGCAAGTGCTGCGCGCAATTCGGCCTCCATGGCCGCGGCCGCCAGTTCCGCCATGACGATGCTCTCGACCAACGGCGCCGTCGCGTGCAACATGCGACTGACGTCCAGATAAGCACCGCAGGTTTTCGGCGTCATGGCGATGTTGCCCATCGCGCCCAGGTTGTTGGTCTCGGCCGGCTCGCTCGTTTCATTCGGCAGCCACGAGGCCTGCAGACTGCTGCCACGCGGCACGGTCAGATTTCCGACCAACCCGTCGATGACCTGCGCTCCCAGCGCTTCCAGCGGATTCGTCGGGCGATTGATCATCTGGTACTTGCCGACGCTGGTCTGCACCAGGAAGCCGCCGGCGCTGCCCGGCGATACGTTCAAGTCACGCTGCTGGACCGCAGCGAGCACCGGCCACGGAATGATCGTGGTGTGCATATCAGGCTCGGGCGCGCCCGATCGCCGGGCGATCTCGACCGCGCAATCGCGCTCGAACGTGGAGGCTTTGTCGCCGTCGCGGATAGAGAGAATCGCGCGGCGCAGCGAGTAGGACGCGATCTCGCTGCGACTGAGGTCAAGGTGCTTGACGATCTTCGGCTGGCTGGCGGTGTGCATGGTAAGGCGGTCTCGTTGTGATGAGATCGGAGCATGTACCCCGCACACGGGAGCATAGGGAGCTGCACTCCCTATTCGTCAATCGACGAGATCGCCCAGCGTCCAGTGTTCCCGACGCGCGCTTCGCGCCGCAGTTGCAGCTTCTGATCACCGGCCTCGACTACGACCTCGCGCATGGCGGCGCCGCTCAATCGCTTGCCCAGGTTGTTCGTGGTCGGCCGGCCACCGCACAGGTGCTGAATCGAATCACTTAGATCACCGCCACCCGCCGCATCGGCAGCGTCAAGCACCATGCGCGCGGAGAAAGCGTCCTCGCCGAACTTGCCGTGCAGTTGGACGACTGCATCGAACAGCGCGTCATGGGCTGGTGATGCAGCCTGGCGCCGCTGCCGATTCAATGCCTGCGTGTTCAATGCCAAGCACAACGACGTTAACTGCCCAGCCTGGTCGGCCTCGACGATCACGTCGTAGTCGAGCCCGAACGCGTTGGCGATGATGCGCAAGACGTCGAACATGGTCTACTGCGTGTAGGCCGAGTGCTGCGCGATCACGTGGGCTTGCCCATCTCGCCGAACGCGCGCGCTAGCTGATGGAGTACGGCGTGGACGCAGATGTCGATCTGCGCGATCAGCGCTTCAGTCTCCGCTCCGGTCGGCAGCGATGCATGTTCAGCGACGCGCCGCGGAAGCTCCTGCAGCGCGCCGCTGGCAACGACGATAGCGCTGGTCAATCCGTCTACCACCTGGGCCTTCGAAAGCCACAGGCCGAGCTCGCGCTCCTGTTGGAACACTTCGCGCGCGAGTCGTACCTTGAGCAGTGCGCTGCGGGTCTCATTCAGGCCGGGGCCATTGCCGCCGTCGTCGTCGCTGGCGGTTTCCGCCAGTGCTGCCTGCATGCGAACGTTGTCAGCATGCAGGCGCTGGTTCTGGTCGCGCAGCTCAATGACGTCTGCCGGCACCGCGCCAGCGCGGCGCGGCGCTTTCGCGTGGTCGACGTTGCGCTGGTAGTCTGCGCGCGCGCGTGCCAGCGGTGCGCGGCCATCCGAATCGAAGCGTATCCGGCCGGTGACTTTGTGCTGGTGCACTGTTTGCTTGGACAGCTTCAACCAGGACGCCAGCTCAGTCGGGGTGACCCTCAGGTCAGATTCCCGAGTGCCGGGCAGGAAAGTCGCTTGTGCTGACGGGCCGTCGGCGGCGGGCACATCGTTGGTCGTCTCAGTCATTGGTATTCCCTATGGAGTTCGTCGATTTCATAGCCTGGCTATCTACAAGGTTCTTGCGCCTCTTCGACCCGCAGGGAACGAAGCTCGGGAAGGACCCTATGAAAGCCGCCCATCGGTCTGCGCGGCATCAGGTCTCCGCGTGAAGGCTGATTTAACATTTTCGAGACCCGCATGGCGCCTAGGTTTCGATGCCGCACAGACCTCAGCTTTTCGACCCTCGATCGGGCGCCGGTTGCCGTAGGTTGGGTGGCTGAGCCGGCATGTGGTGGGAGCCGGCTTGGCACCGGTTTCGGCTGAAACCCGCGTGGCGCTTGGGTTTGAGCAAGGTCGGTACGCCAGACTGCAGGGCGGCCGATGCCGGCTCCTGCCCAACCTGCCCAACCTGCCCCCCCCCTTTTGTAGAGAGTGGTAACAGGAATATCTGTCGACAGGGATATATGAAAAAGGTTAGGCAGGTTAGGCAGGTTAGGCAGGAGCCTTGTTTTCAAGGGGTTTGCTGCTGCCCAACCTCGGTGCTGGATCGCGATCAAGGTTGGGCAGGTTGGGCAGCTCATGCTGGCCGCTCCCATAGGTAGGTCCGCCCGGCACCAGCTGCGCTGGCGCGTCTCTTGTCCCAGCCCAGTCGGCGCAAAATGCCTGCGACCCTCATCTGGTCGGGGCGGGTCTGCCGAGAGTAATCGAGCCCCAGGCCGAACCGGAGCGCCTCGGCGATGGCGACCGCCACTACCCTGCCGCCAGCATCCCGCTGCACGTCCAGCGCCGGCTCAGGGGTGTGGCTTGCGTGTCCTTCGATGTTCTCGTTGGCCACACTCGTATTGCGCGGCGGGTGATCAAGCCAGCGAGCCACCACGGGCTCCCAAGAATCCTGCAGATAGCGATCCTCTTGCTCAACTTCGGCACCAGGCGGTAACTGCCAGAACTGCCAGCCTTTGGCGTGCAAGTGGCGGGCCTCGGCAAAGAGCTGCTCGCGCTGCGCGGCGATCACGTCCACGTTGATCTTTGCGGTGCACTTCACTGGCCAGAATCGGCGGGCGCCGGTGGCGTCGCGCAAGTATCGGTCCTCGTTCGTGGTGCCGAAGAAAATGCACTGCCGCGCGAAGTCGCGGGCGACTCGGCCGTACGATGGTCGATAGCGGTCGGTGGTGGTGGTGATCGCCCTCTTGACTTGCGTGACCTCGGCTCGCGAGAACGCGTCCATCTCGGCGATCTCGACCGCCCACTTGCCGCGCAAGCTCTGATAGAAATCTTTGTGCGCGGGCGACTCCATCGCCTCGGAGCACCAGGGCGCGAACAGCGCCGCGAACATGCTCGACTTGGCGAACCCCTGCGGGCCTTCCAGCACCACCATGTTGTCGACTTTTGCACCGGGGTTCATCGCACGTTCGATTGCCGACACCAAAACGTTCAACGACACCGTCTCGGTGTACGGTGTGTCGTCGCCGCCGATCATGCTGCCGAACAGCTGGTGCAGCCGGCGCTTGCCGTCCCAGCACAGCCCGTCGAGCCAGTCGCGCACCGGGTGGAAACCCCACAGCCGCGCCGCGGCCTCGACGGCCTCGTGCACCTGGCGCGTCGATGCGTTCATCTTGTAGGACGGCCCGGCCAGGTACGCGGCCAGTTCGAATGCGTGGTGGTCCTGCCACGGCGCGCCGGCATCGCCGAAGTCGCCCCACGGCAGTTCACCGCGCTGCACCACCTCGTCGGCGAACAGGTTGTACGCGATGTTGCCCGCCAGCTTGTCATCGTTGACCAAAATCAAAAGCAGGTTGGCAGCGCTGGTGCGCACACGCTTGTCGGCGTGGCGATCCAAGTGCTTCTTCCACCGGTTCGTGGAGTTGTCGGCGATGGATTCGGTCATCATCGCGTAGGCGCCGTGGTGATGCTGTACCACGCCATCTTGCTGTTCATCATGCGGCCTTTGCAGCCAGCGGACCGCGCGTCGTCGGCGGTGTTGGACTGTCGGCGATCTCACGATGTGCTCGCAGGGCGAGCATGGTCACGCCGCGACACTGCGCAAGCAGTGCATCCAAGGTGCGCGCGCATGGATCAGCGCGCACCTCGGCCCCAAGCTGCGCAATGACGCGCGTGCCGTCCTCCAGCGCGATGGTCAACTGCTTGATGGCGATGACGGTGGCGGTCATGGTTGTGCCTCTGGGCGCGTCAATATCAAACGGTCGCGGTTTTTTTGCGCGCTCCACGCCTGCCTACTTTTCAGCTTCTCACCAAACAATTCGTACAGGCGCTGCACCCGGGAGATTTCCATCGAGTCAGCAAGCCTCAATGCGCTCTGTTCGAGGTCATCCAGCACAAGGATAAGCAAATCTGTTGGAAAGTCTGCCCCCTTCCGCGGTTTCACCGGCTTTGCTGCTTTGGGGAACTTCTCGTCGACGACTTCCCGGACCTGTTTTGCCGTCGGCTTGTCCCAGCGCATGGCGGCGTCGCGCCAGACCTCGCGCTGGTCATCGGGCGTCAGCTGCGTGAGTTCGCGAGCTACTCGCTCTGTGGATAACTCGTCCACCATGGTGGACAAGTTATCCACAGCTTGGGATGCATCGATCAGCTGATAAATGCGGCTCTTCTTCATCTGGAACCGCACCTTGCAGTACGCCTCGAAGGTGCCGAACGCAGCGTCATACAGGGCTTCATCGCGGATCGTGCGCAGTGCCTTGCCGACCTCGTAGAACGCGCACTGGCCGCGATGCACGACCGCCTCAAGTTCTGCCAGGCGCGATGGGATCGGGTGCATCTGAATCACCGGCGCGCTCACCGGCGGTCCCGTGCTGCCATCTGGTCGGCCATCCAGGTCGAGACCTCGCGCTGGTCCCAAGCACGGGTGCTCGCGGTCATCTTGATGGGTTGCGGGAAGTCACCACGCTCAACGGCGCGGTAGATCGTGGATCGGGACAAGGTGGTCTGCGCGATGACTTCGCGCAGCCGAAGGAATTGGCTTTCCGGTGAACTTTTCCGGGATTGCATGGGATTGCGCTCGGTTTTCCGCTCCATCAGCGGTGGCCGAGCAGACCATGCGTCAAGCCGCGCTGACTAGATAGCGCGTGAAGAGAAAATCGGAATAAGAAAGTCAGTCGTGGACACGGCTACTGCCGAACGCTGCAACCAGCGGTGCAAGCACCCGTTGCACCTGCCCGATGGTCAGTCCCGTGGCGCTGGCGATGTGCGGGATGGGCGCCTTGATGCGGTACAGGTTCCAGACCTGCGCCACCACGATCTCGGTGGCCTCATCCTTCGGCCGGCCGCGCCCCCGCTTGACGGCGAAGTAATCCAGCGCGCGAGCGCCCAGTTCTGCCGCTGTGCCGCCCTCGCTGATAGCGTCCAGCAGCTCGATCAGCGGCACGCTGCAGCTGTCGCTGATTGCCGTGTCGGTGTAGATGATTTCGCGGAACTGGCGCAGCTGTGCCTGCCAGCCTGCGGCGCCGTGGACGCGACCACGCCGGCGGCGCGCCCCGAGCGCGGCAAGGATGCCGGCCCCAACGTCCTCGGCATTCTTGCCGCCCACGATGGCCTGCAACACCATGTTCACCGACGACAGGCAGACATCGTGCGACGCCGGCCAGCCACGCAGGCCGACCTGCAACCGCACGACTTCGGCGTGCCACTTGTGCCGGCCGCGCTTCACCGGAATTAGCCGCCGGCGCCGCGCAAGGTGTCGAGGTAGTCCGCCCACGACTGCATCATGCGGCGCCGCTCGGGCAGGTACTCCGCGCGGTTGTAGGCCGATCGCACTTCATCATCGGACCCGTGCGCGAGCTGGCGCTCGATCGCGTCGCGGTTCCAACCTTGTTCGTTGAGCAGGGTGGAGGCGATGGACCGGAAGCCATGCCACGTCATGGTGTCGCGGTCGTAGCCCATGCGCCGGAGCGCGGCCGTGATCGCGGCATTGGACATCGGCCGGTTGCCACCGCGCGCACTCGGGAAAACGTAGCGGCCGCGGCCGGTCAGGGAATGGACCTCGCGCAAGATCGCCACCGCGCGCACCGCCAGCGGCACGATGTGCGCCACACCGCGCTTCATGCGCTCGCCGGGGATGCGCCACTCCGCGCCGTCAAGATCCACTTCGCGCCATTCTGCCGCGCGCAGCTCACCGGGCCGAACGAACACCAGGGGCGCGAGGCGGAACGCACAGCGCACGACGAACGTACCGGTGTAGTCCTCTATCGCGCGCAGCAGCGCGCCGACCTCGCGCGGGTCGGTGATGGCGGGCAGGTTGCGCACCTTCGCCGGCGTCAGTGCCTTGCGGCCGACCGACGCGGCCGGATTGGTGCTTGCAGCACCCGTGGCTATCCCGTAGGTGAACACCTCTTTCAAGATGCCGTGCACGCGGTGCGCGGTCTCCAGATGGCCGCGTGCTTCGATGCGCCGCAAGCTCGCGAGCAGTTCAGGCGACTCGATCGCACGCACCGGCCGGGTGCCCAGTTGCGGGAACACGTAGCATTGCAACCGGCGCATGGTGGTGTGCGCGTGGCCGGGTGTCCAAGTGCCCGCCTGGCGCGTGTGCCACTCGAGCGCGAGCGCCTGCAGGGTTTCTCCAGCGATAGGTTCTGCCGGCATCCGCTGGATGCGGCGCTCGGCCGCCGGATCAAGACCGGCACGCAGCTGTTCGCGCGCATCATCCCGATGGGCCCGGGCTTTGGTGGTGGACACCTCGGGGAACCGGCCGAAGGTGAGCAGCCGCTCTTGGCCACCGTGGCGGTACTTGAACCGCCACAGGCGGGCGCCGGCGGGCGTGACCAACACGTACAAGCCCAGGCCGTCGGCGAGCTTGTAGGGCTTCGCACGCGGCTGGACGGCGTGCAGTTGCGGGACGGTCAGGGGCATGGGACGTGTACCGCCTTTCGGGTTTCTCGATACCCCCAGTGGGTCCGATATACCCCCGAATGTACCCCCGCCCATGTGGTTTCACAAGGGGTCAGGGGGTATCAGCGGGGTCCGTAAGTGCTTGATTGGATAGGCTTGGACCCCTCTGAAACGGTCAAATGGTGGAGGCGGCGGGAATTGAACCCGCGTCCGAGAGTGATCCGCCACTGGCACTACATGCTTATCGCATCGTTGAGTCTCGTCCGTGGCAACACGATGCGCAGGGCGCACCACGGAACCAGCCGGTTAAGAGTTAGCCG
>JBBRBN010000122.1:0-6777 GCA_038205755.1 Lysobacterales bacterium
TCCGCAGACGCCCGCACAAATTACCTGCGCACACTGTCAAAGATCCTCAAGGTCGGCCTCAACGCCTTCCCAACACCTAAGCATTTCACTCAAGCGAGCCGCACATCTTACAGCACATTCGTGGACAGTCAACACCCTCAAATGCAGATTTTTTCGCACCCGGCAGCCGCTGGCTTACCGGGGCCGCGCACTTTAGCGGCGCTTTGCTGCGGATGCAAGCGTCGGATCGGAGCCTTCCGCCGGCCGGCTTGTAGTACTGTTCAGACATGCCCTCTCGCTCTTCGCTACCGCTCCCCATGCGCCTGCTCCTGCTGATCTGCATGCTCACCGCACCTCTCTTCGCGGCCGCTGTTGACAGGTCCCGATGGGTGGAAATCGGCGGCAGTCGGTACTGGGTCGAGTTGGCGACCGACGACTACAGCCGGATGCGCGGATTGATGTTCCGCGAGTCGATGCCGCAAGACGCGGGAATGCTGTTCGTCTTCGAGTCCGAGCATCTGCAGGCCTTCTGGATGAAGAACACGCTGATCGCACTGGACATCCTGTATTTTGATCGCCGCGGGCGGCTGGTCTCTGTGGCCTCGGACACCCCTCCGTGCAAGACGCCGTACTGCCCCAGCTACCCAAGCGCTGGACCAGCGCAGTACGTGCTTGAGTTGAACGCGGGAGAAGCCAAGCGGCTGGACTTGCGGGCTGCCGCGGTCCTGCTGTTCGGACCCGGGATCCCAGTCGTACCGGATGAGTAGCTTCGATTGACCGATCAATGTCAGGAGGCAACGTGGCCCAGGTGCGTGATCTCCAGTCCACCGCAGCGTGGGACCAGCTGGCACAGCTGCCGGATAGCGACATTCCCCTTCTGCACGCCTGCCTGCTGATTGCGCGCGACGAGTATCCGGGCTTGGACCTGGCCAGCTATGAGGCGCAGCTGGTGGAGCATGTCGCAGAGCTATCACCGCGACTTGCCGCTCAGCCCGACACCCGCGGCAGGCTGGCTGAACTGAACCGATACCTGTTCCAGGAGCAGGGCTTCTCTGGCAATCAGCAGGACTACTACGACCCCCGAAACAGCTACCTGAATGAGGTGTTCGACCGTCGCTTGGGCATTCCGCTTTCGCTCGGCATCATCCAGATCGAATTGGCGCGCCGGCTGGGGCTTGAGCTTGAAGGGATTTCGTTTCCCGGCCACTTCCTGGTCCGCCTGCCGATGGAGGGTGGCTTGCTGGTTCTTGATCCCTATCACCAAGGTCGATCAATAGATGCCGAGGAGTTGAAGGCGCGCGCGCGCCCGCATCTCGGTGGTGGCGACATCGACGACCAGCAGCTGCTTGAGATTCTGGCCCCGGCCGGGCACCGGGCAATCCTGGTTCGCATGCTGCGCAACCTCAAGACGCTATACGTGGAGCGCGAGGCTTGGGAGAAAGCACTCCGGTGTGCCGACCGGCTGATCCGGCTTGATCCGAGCCAGATTGAGGAGCTGCGGGACCGCGGCCTTTTCTATCTCAAGGTTGGTCATGCCTTGGCTGGGCGCGAGGATCTCACGCGATATCTCGCGCAGCGGCCTCAGGCGGGCGACGCCCAAAGCGTTCGCCTGGCGTTGATTGACGCCGGGGCTCGCCCACCCAGGCTAAATTGAGGGGGGTCTGCGTGAATAAGGTCAATCACCTCCGGTCGCTCCTATCCCAACTCCACCATCTCGAAATCGGCTTTGGTTACACCGCAGTCGGGACAGGTCCAGCTCTCGGGCACATCGTCCCAGCGCGTGCCGGCGGCAATCCCTTCGCCAGGCAAGCCCTCCGACTCGCTGTAGATGAAGCCGCACACTACGCACATCCAGGACGTATATGGGCGATGGGTCTGGGCATTCGAGGACATGTTCTGGCTTGGGAGCAATCGGGTAGGGCCCGGATTGTCCCATCGCAGGCGGCTGCGAGGAAGCAGGCCGTGTTGCTCACGTGAATCCGCCTTCGGCCCAAAGGCCCCGCGGGCTTTACGCAATCACGCCCGACGAGCCGAACACGGATCGTCTGATTTCACTTGTAGGAGAGGTGCTCGCCAGCCGCCCTGCCCTGCTGCAGTACCGCAACAAATCGGCGTCGCGAGCGCTACGCGAGACGCAATCGGCAGCGCTTGCAGTGCTGTGTCGTGCGGCCGGTGTGCCACTGATCATCAATGACGACGGGCCTTTGGCCTTGAGTGCGGGCGCCGATGGCGTGCACCTTGGTGCGCAGGACGACACGCTGAGTGCAGCGCGCCAGCTGCTCGGCCCTGCCGCAATAATCGGCGTCTCCTGCTATGCCGACCTCGCGTTGGCAGAGCGCGCGGTGGCTGGCGGGGCGAGCTACATCGCATTCGGCAGCGTCTTTGCATCGAGCACCAAACCCCACGCCCCACGCGCTGAGCTGGATCTGCTTGTCGAGGCCAGAAGGAAGTTTTCAGTTCCAGTGTGCGCGATAGGTGGTATCCAGCTGTCGAACGCTGCCCTCGTGATCGCCACCGGCGTCGACCTGCTCGCCGTGATCAGCGGTCTGTTCGACACACCGGAGCCACGCGCGACGGCGATTCGGTTTGGGCAGCTGTTCGACGCCAGCCCACGCTGATCGTGCGAGCACGCGCCTGTCGCGACGGTGGGCCTCACTCATGGCTCCAGCCGGTGCGGGATAATGCGGCTCCTGATCGCCACCCGGCCAAGCGATGACCCGCAACCACGAACTGTTCCAGACCGCACTGCAGCTGCTGCCCGGCGGCGTCAACTCACCCGTGCGAGCCTTCAAGTCGGTGGGCGGCGAACCGTTCTTCGCACAACGCGCTGCGGGTGCGTATCTGTGGGATGTCGAAGGTAAACGCTACATCGACTACATCGGCTCGTGGGGACCGATGATTGCCGGTCACGCACATCCCGCCGTTGTTGAAGCGGTGACCCGGGTTGCGCGCGATGGTCTCTCGTTCGGCGTACCTAACCCGCTCGAAGTCACAATGGCGCAGACCCTCAGCAGGCTGGTCCCGAGCTGCGAGATGGTGCGCATGGTGAACTCCGGTACCGAAGCCACGCTTTCGGCAATACGTCTGGCGCGAGGCGCCACCGGGCGCTCGCGGATCGTCAAGTTCGAGGGCTGCTATCACGGTCACGGCGACAGCTTCCTGGTGAAGGCCGGGTCCGGCGCGCTGACACTTGGGGTGCCCGATTCGCCCGGCGTACCCAAGGCGCTGGCCGACCTCACACTGACATTGCCCTACAACGACTTCGGGGCTGCCACGGCGCTGTTTGCCGAACAGGGTGATCAGCTTGCAGCGCTGATCGTCGAACCGATTGTCGGCAACGCCAACTGCATCCTGCCGCGCGAGGGCTTTCTGCAGCACCTGCGCGCCCTGTGCTCAGCGCACGGCGCCCTGCTGATCTTTGACGAGGTGATGACCGGCTTTCGGGTCGCGCTAGGCGGTGCCCAGGCGCTGTACGGCGTGAGCCCGGACCTGACCACATTCGGCAAGATCATTGGCGGCGGAATGCCGGTGGGCGCCTATGGCGGACGACGCGACCTGATGCAGCTGATTGCGCCAGCCGGGCCGATTTACCAGGCTGGAACACTAAGCGGCAATCCGGTTGCGATGGCGGCGGGATTGGCGACGCTTGAGCTGATCCAGGTGCCGGGCTTTCACGACGAGCTGTTCCGCCGCACGCGGCTGTTGACCGACGCGCTGCAGGCAGTGGCGGACGGCGCCGGAGTGGCCTTCAGCACCACCCGGGTGTGCGGCATGTTCGGGCTGTATTTCAATGCGGAGAAGGTGGAGACCTATGCGCAGGCCACCGCCAGCGACGTCGCTGCGTTCCGCCGTTTTTTCCAAGGGATGCTGTCGCGCGGCATCTACTTTGCTCCCTCCGCGTTCGAGGCTGGCTTCCTGTCCGCGGCGCATACAGAAGTCGATATTGCCGACACCGCGCAGGCGGCGCGCGAGGTGTTCGCGGAGTGGGACGCGTGAACGCGCCAACGCCGCTGCATCCGGAAACACTGGCGATCCACGCCGGCGGCGAACCGGACGCCGCCACTGGCGCAGTCGTGCCGCCTCTGCATCTGGCGACAACCTTTCGCCATGGGCCTGCGGCCGAGCGGGTCGCCGGCTATGAATACCAGCGCGAGGGCAACCCGACCCAGGATCGGCTCGAAGCGGCCTTGACGACGCTGGAGGGTGGACGCGGCGCGCTGATGTTTGCCACCGGCATGGCTGCAATGAGCGCGCTGCTCGAATCCCTGCCGCCCGGCAGTCACCTCCTCATTCCGATGGACTGCTATGCCGGGCTGCGGACGCTGACCGCGGAGTTCCTGCCAGCACGCGGGGTGACCGCCGACGCCGTTGACATGCGCAGCGGCCAGGCCGTGCAAGAAGCGCTGCGCGCTTCAACGCGGCTGGTCTGGCTGGAAACACCTTCCAATCCGCTGCTGCAGATTTCGGATATCCGGGCACTGGCGGCGCTGGCTCACGCCAACGGCAGCCGGCTGGTCTGCGACAACACGTTCGCCACCCCGATGTTGCAGCGCCCGCTGGCGCTCGGCGCCGACATCGTGATGCACTCGACGACCAAGTACTTCGGCGGCCACAGCGACGTGATGGGTGGCGCGCTGGTGTTTGCGCAGCGTGATGAGCTGTTCGATTCGGTCGCCCACCGGCGCCACATCACCGGCGCCACGTTGGCTCCCTTCAATGCCTGGCTCACCCTGCGCGGCTGTCGCTCACTGCCGGCGCGCATGGCTTGGCACTGCCGCAATGCGCGGGCTGTCGCGGCCGCCTTGGCTGCGCACCCGGCAGTCGAGGCGGTGAATTACCCCGGACTGACCAGCCACCCGGGACACACCACCGCCGCAGCACAGATGAGTGACTTCGGCGGCATGCTCAGCTTTACCCTGCGCGGGGGGCGGGACGCGGCCTTGCGAACGGCCGGCGCGCTGCGGCTGATCATCAACGCAACCTCGCTCGGCGGCTGCGAGAGCCTGATCGAACACCGCGCATCGGTGGAGGGAAGTTCGCCGACCACGGCGCAGAATCTGCTGCGCCTCTCGGTTGGGCTTGAGCATCCGGACGATCTGATCGCCGATCTGCGCCAGGCACTCGCAGCCTGTCGGACTTAGCCCGAATTTTTCTTAAAAGTGGGCGAATCTCGTCTATCCCATTGATATAAGTGGGGATACGCCAATACCGCTGCGGACGAAGCGGTAGACGAGATTGCCCATGGAGACGGCTACCCTGGCTCAGTTGCGCTTTCCTGCCATCGCCGGTTTCACAGTGCGTGGCGACTTCGAGGGCGGCGCGCTGTCGAGCGATTTCGGCGCGCTGCTGCTGCATGGCGTTGATCGTCAAACCGGGCTGGTCAACCGCCTGAGCGCAGCGATCCGCGATCAGCGGCATGCGTCCTACATCGAGCACAGCATCGCTGACCTGCTGCGCCAGCGGGTCTTCCAGACCGCCTGCGGCTACGTCGATGGCAACGACGCGAATAGCCTGCGCCACGATCCGGTTTTCAAGCTGGCCACCGAGCGCGCGCCGCTGGACGGCGACAACGCGATTAAGAACGACCTCGGCAGTGATCAGATGCGGGCCAGGTCCGGCAGGCTGCTAACCGCCGTTGGCCGCCTCAATGTGGTCGCGAACGTGACGATCCAAAAGCCGCACGCCATAGCCGCTGGCGCCAAGCGGCACCGTTGGCAGCACCGGGTCTTCGCGCCACGCCATCGAAGCCATGTCGATGTGGGCCCAGGCGACCCCCGGTTGCACCCAGGCGCCGATGAAATGAGCGCCAACGCCGGCGCCGGCGCGCGACGTTGCGCCGCCGTTGCGCATATCTGCGATCGGCGATTCCAGGTCTTTGGCGTAGCTTGGGTGCAGCGGCAGGCGCCAAAGCTCCTCACCGCTGGCAGCACCCGCGGCGAGCAGCTGCGCCGCCAACGACTCGTCACGCGAGAACAGTCCCGCATACTCATCGCCGACGGCCGTGACCTGGGAGCCGGTCAGGGTCGCCAGATCGATCAGCTGGCGCGGTCGGTCGCGCTGCTGCACGAACCAGATCGCGTCGACCAGCACCATGCGACCCTCGGCGTCAGTACTCATCACCTCGTAGGTCTGGCCGCTCATTGTGCGCACGACGTCACCGGGTCGCCCGGCGCTGCCCGAGGGCATGTTTTCGGCCAGCGCAGCCACCGCGACGGCGTTGACCCGCGCTTCGCGCTTGGCCAGCGTCAGCACGGCGCCGGTGACCGCGGCGGCGCCGCTCATGTCGTACTTCATCTTCCACATGTCGGCCGCAGGCTTGATCGAGATACCGCCGGTATCGAAAGTGATGCCCTTACCAACGAAGGCGACCGGCGCTGAATCGTCGCCAGCGCCCCGGTAGCGGATCACCAGCAGCCGCGGCGGCCGCACGCTGCCCTGGCCCACCGCCAGAATCGAACCCATGCCCAACTTCTGCATGGCGGGCACGTCGAGGACTTCGATGCTCACGCCCGAAACCCCCTTGAACGCTTCGCGACTGCGGTCGACGAAGCTCTCGGGATAGATCACGTTGGCCGGCTCACTGACCAGGTCGCGGGCGAATTGCACGCCCGCCGCCAGGTGCTGCCGGTCTTGCGTCCAGGCCACGCGCGACGCTTCGGCGTCGGCTACACGCAGCACGATCTCGCCTTTGCCCAGCAGCGGTGCACCCGGCTTTGGACTGCGGTAGGTGCGAAAGGTGTACTGACCCAGCTGGGCGCCGAGCGCCAAGTGGGCGCCCGCCTCGACCACGCTGGCATC
>JBBRBN010000123.1:0-6564 GCA_038205755.1 Lysobacterales bacterium
GCGGCTGGCTGCCGGCCACCTTCACTGTGCAAAGTGGAGCCGAGATTACGATCATGTTCCAGGTGTTTGCGGTCGGCTACGGTGGCATGGCGATGATCATGGCGCTGCTGTTTGGTCGCGCGGTAAAGCTTGCGAGCAGCATGGCCTTCTCGCCGGTGGAGATGATGCAGGCACGGCACCACCGCACCAACTGGCAAATCGTTGCGGGCTTTTGCCTGCTCTCGTTTTTGCTTGCGACCCTTTTGCCGGTCCATCTGCGCGATGGGCACTGGCTTGGGTTGCCGGGCTACATCCTGTTCGGACTGTTTGCTGTCCAGCTGGTTCGCTGGCGCGTCTACCTGTTCCAAGTGCGGCGCCTGACCGCTGCTGAGTGAGGTCCCAGGGTGCGTCTGGTACCTGCCGGCGTCTTTGCCGCCTCGAATTCGGTGCGTTCAAGACGCGCCCTACGGGCCGCCACCGCTTTTCAGCGTCGGGTCCAGCAAAGTCGCTGCTGCGACGCAGATCAGGGTGATGTGGGGTGCGTCTCGACGCACCGTCGCCATTCCGCCGCGTTCGACCATCGAGCACCGTCAAGCCTACCGCTAGCCGAACACGTCCACTCCGGACCTGTCCCAGAGGTGCTGCCGGATTCATCGGCACCAATCACGCGAAAGCCAAGACCGCGCCGTGCTCTCCGGACCGGTCGTTGACGGCGCGGGAGGCGCCTGGCCCATTGCCCACCCCAAGCGGGAAGCATTGCCCCGCGTCGGTACAAAAGCGCGCGCGGTGCCCTTGATCGCCCGGACGTGGCCACGGGGGCTCGATGCCGACCACGCCTTGAGCGGGGAAGGGGGCTGCTGCCGGCCGAACGGGGGTTACCCGACCGCTGCCCACGCTGCTCGCGGGCACGGGGCGCGTCACCACACGCGGCCAGCGGGCAGGGACACGTACGGACACCGCGCGCAACGTTGCGCCGCACAGATTTTCGTGCAATGACCGGATCGGCTGATCGCTCGCTGCCATCGCAACAACCCAATATCCCTCAATGCTGCGACGGTACCGGTGAGCACCGAACTTGAGCTCACGCCGGCGCCGTAAGTGGCGGGAGGCGCCGCGCCGCCGCGCCGCGGGGCGATGCCAGGGCGCGGCCTGCCTGCAGAGCAGGCGATGAGGGCGCCCGACAGACTGCCCGTGAGGCGGCAGGACGCCCCGCAGCATGCCATCGATCCGACCGCTGGTTCAGACCGATACGAAGTCAAAGGACGCGAGCCAAGGTCGCTGCGCCAAGCGCGGACTGCCCGCCGCCGCCGCACCCGCCCAAGGGAACTGCATCGGCGCCGCAGGCGTTCACGCAGGTGTTCGGCAACGGTTAGAAGGTGAGACGAAGCCCGGCGTACCACGTGCGACCCGCGGCGGGATCAATGCCGTCGTTGCGGATGCGTGCGTAGTACACCTCGTCCAGCAGATTGTTGATGCCGGCGAGCACGGTTACCGGCGATTGCCTGATCTGCCATTCGCCGGTCAGATCCCACACCTGGTAGGACGGAATGAAGCGACTGGCGCTGTTGGCGTCATCGGCAAAGCTCGCGTCGACAAAGGTGCCAAGCAGGGCGAGCTTGCGTTGCTCGTCCTGCAGGTAAACAACGCCGGCGCGGACCAGATAGTCGGGCGCGTACTGCGGTGCATTGCCGACCCGCACGGCGTTGCTGTCGCGGGTGATGTCGGCGTCCAGCACGGTCGCATTGAGCAGCAGGTTGAGCTGCGGGGAGGCCGGATCAGCCGCGTGGAGTAGATCGTAGTGTAGCGACGCCTCGACTCCGCGGTACTCGATCTCGCCGATATTCCGAACGGGATCAGCGGCCGTTCCCGCTCCGCCGACCTTGTCGTCGAAGTTCATCGCAAACAGACTGGCATCAAACACGAGGCCCGGGATCGGCTCGCCGCGCACGCCCAGATCGGCCTGCACGGCGCTGCCTTCGGCCAGATCGCCAGCGACAAGCGTAGCGGTGCTGTTGGGTACGGCCTCGGTGAAAACTGCCGGGCGATAGCTCTCGGCGACGTTGAAGTAGGCGCGCGTGGTCGGGCTGAGGTCCCAGGCACCGCCGAGCGCGAACAGGGCGACGCTATCGTCAATCTCGCGGCGGCGGTCTGCGCCCGCCGGGCTGGCGAAACGAGCGGTTACCGATTGCCTATAGGTTTCAAGGCGCACGCCGGGCGTGAGGCTGAAGTCGCCAACGCGCAACAGCGCCTCGGCAAATACCGGCAAATACTCGACGTCGCGCTGCGAGGCGATGCGCAGCACCCCATTGCGCACATCGGTGCGCGGTGAATCGGTGCGGAAGTACTGCGCTCCCACGCTGACCGCGTGCTGATTGTCATCCCCCCACTGAAGAAGATAGCGGCCCTCCACGCCCCACGTATCAAACTTCTGTCGTTCATCGTCGAAGGTGCCCGCCGCCGCGCCGGTCGGCAGGGTGCCGAAGCCGCCGCCGCGCTCCCGCCGACTGGCGCGGGTGTAACCCACCGCCCACGCGCGCGCGCTGAACTGGCCATCGTCGAGATCCTGCTCAACAATCAAGCTGGCAGCGTCGCGATCCAGATTGAAGCGATCAGAGAAGCGCGACGTGGCATCGCGGTCAGCATCGAAGCTGACGTCGCGCGGGCCGCTGCCGAAATTCAGTCCTCCCGGCTCGCCGTGCGCTTCGCTGTAGCTCGACAGGGTGAGAAACCAGCGCCGATCTGCGTCGGCATCGAGCGCAAACGTGACGTTGCCGGCGTCCAGATTGACATCGCTGTTGGCGCGCCGGAAGCCGTCGGTTTCGCGATGATTGTAGTAAACGTAGTAGCCGATGCGACCGTAGGTGCCGTCGACATAGCTGAAGTTGTTCCAACTGCCGTCGCTGCCGACGGTGTTGCTGGTGCCGCCGCCAAAGGTGTGATCCAGGCTCGGTCGATGGGTCACGTAATTGAGCGCGCCGCCCGGCTGCGGACCGTACATCAGCGAGGCGCCGCCGCGGACGAACTCGATGCGGTCGACCGTATCGAGCGGCGGTACGTAATAGGCTTCCGGGTAACCAAACTGATCAGCGTGAATCGGGATGCCGTCAACCAGCACTTGGGTGTATTGCGTGCGGTGCGGCTCCAGTCCGCGATAGCCGATGCTGAGCAGTGGTGAACTCTCCTCGCTCAGGATCAGGCCCGGCGTCTGGATCAGTGCGAGGCGGTAGTTGCTGGCGTTGATGGTCGGCAGCGCATCGAGGTCGATGACCGTTGTTTTCTTGCCGGCGTTGATCTTGCTCCCCTGTACATCGGGCAGGAAGGGGCCTTGAATGCTGTGGTCGTTCTCCGCTTCGGCCTCGACCGTGACAGGCGGCAGCGAAGAGTCGGCGCGAATTTCTGCGACGCCCATCTCCGCCGACCGCACGGCGCTGGAAATCGAAAGCATCGGCAGCGCCAGCAGGAGCGCGGCGGCAAGAGGGTTGGGTGCAGGCACGAGCGCCATCCTGAACAAAATACGTTGAGCGCACCATAGAGAGACGGGGATCGTAATGCAAGCGATTCGCATTACCGAAGGAGCGCGACCGTTTCCGCGGTTTCTCGACCTGCGACCTGCGGCCTCCGGGCGGCTCGAGGAACGATCAGCTCTCTCGGCGGTGGTCTCGGATCCGGCGCAGGCAGTGACCCGCAACGCGCACTTGACCTGGTGGCGTACGCGGCAACCCGCAGCGGGAAATATGCGGGCTAGAACTTTTCCGGACGGAGAATCTCAACGTCCAGGAGATAGGCCACCATCGCGTAGTTGGCGTAGTAGCGCTGCTGGATGTGATCCAGCACAGACTCGGCCTGCGGCCGTGGGCAAATTATCTCGATGCGGATGTTTGCCGCCTCTGTCCACGCCGCATTGCGGACGCCACGGCTTCCGCGTCCACGGGCGTCCGACACGGTGTAGCCGCGCACCCCCATGCGCTCCATGTCACGCAGCAGCGTCTGCTCGATTGCAGCCTCCGTGATGATGGTGAGCAGGGCTCGCTTCTCGGTCAGTAAGGTCATGGGCTTGCTCCGACAAGCTGTGTCGCGAATCGATGATAAAGCGGGATTCCGACGAGGATATTGAACGGGAACGTCACCCCAAGCACGACGCCAAGCGACAGCGCCGGATTGGCCTGCGGCACGGCGACGCGCATGGCGGCGGGAACCGCGATGTACGAGGCGCTGGCCGCCAGTGTGGCAAGCAGCGTTAGCCCGCCGACCGACAGGCCCAGCAGCATCCCGCAGCCCAGCCCCAGTGCGGACGAGCCGAGCGGCATGAGTACGCCGAAGACAACCAGGAACAGGCCATTGCGTCGCAGCTCGCCGATCTGGCGGCTGACGATCAGCCCCATTTCCAGCAGGAACAGCGTAAGCACGCCTTTGAACAGGTCGTAATAAAGTCCCTTGATCGAGGCCAGCCCGTCCGGACCTGCGATCCAGCCGATCGCCATGCCGCCCAGCAGCAGGGCGACGCCCTTGCCGAGGAATGCTTCGTGCAGCATCACGCCCCAATCGGTGCCGCGCCCGGCGCCGCGCGCCAACACGATGCCGACCACAATGGCCGGGACTTCCATGACCGCAAGGAACACCGTCGCCTGCGGCTCGAAGCCGATGTCGCGCGCCACCAGCCAGTTCACGCCCACCGCGAAGGTGGCGACGCTCACCGACCCGTAGTGGGCAGCCGTCGCGGCAGCGTCGGCTCGCGTCAGGCGGCCGAGGAAGCGCAGGATCGCGAAGGCGATCAGCGTCTGCGCCACGCCCAGCAAAACCACCGTGAACAGCTGCGGCACCAGCGGCCCAAGCGCTTGGCTGGCCAGCCCTTCGCCGCCCTTTAGCCCAATCGCCAGTAACAGGAACAGCGACAGCGACTCGTACAGAGCAGACGGCAATCTGAGGTCAGATCGCGCCAGCCCTGCCGCCAGGCCCAGCAGGAAGAACAGGACCACTACGTCCAATAGCATCAGCTCCCAGAGCTAGCAGACAGGCTACTAGCGTTCGTGTTGGCCGCGGGGGATGAGTGACCCTTCGACTTCGCGCACGGCGGGGCAAAGCCACGCCGCACCGAACCACGACTTTCCGAACTTCAACGGTGTGCCCGATTCGATACCTCGGGACAGCCTTCGACCGGTCAGGGCGGCCCGGACCCGGGGCACCCACGCGAACAGGACTGCGCCTGTCTCGAACTGCTCAAGAAAATACGAAAACATGCCCGAATCCGCCCATCGTCCCGGAGCCGGCGATGCCGCCGCCGGCAACTGACCGCCGTTCACATCGTTCCGTCTCGCGGCTCTCGCTCGGCCACTGCGCCGATGGCTCCGTTGCCCATCGTCGAAATGGAATCAGCATTCCTGCGCTTCGCGCCCCGTCATTGGCTCAGCGCCCTGGTGTATCCCCCGCAACCGCTGTCCAGAATACCGGTTTCGACGGGTTCCGCGATGGTGCCGGCCCTTGCCGGCTCGACGGCGAGGGTCGATGCCGGGTGCCAGCGGGTGCTCGGGGCGGGCAGGTCGCGGGATTTGTACAGCGAGTAGACAACGCCGATCGTGAGCAGGCCAAAGGTGACGCTGAGAGAAATCGCGGGATCGAGCTTGCCGTAAATCTGATTCCAGAAGATCTTGGATCAGGCGGCGCCGAGGGCTTTGCTCGCGGCGTCGATGATCGCGCGCACGCTGGAATGACTGACGCGCCGCTCGGTGGAGATCGCGTAGTAGGACTCTTCGATGTCGCCGGCCGGGCCGAGCAGGAGCGAATCGTAGGCGTGCAGGATTTCGTCGGCAATCGCAACCGGAGCAGGAAACACGCCGGCGCCGGCACGGCCAAAGGTCTTCATCAGCGCGGTGTCGTCGAACTCCGCGACCACTCGTGGCACCAGACGCTGCGCCTCAAACCAGTCCATCAGCTGCGCCCGCACCGGAGAGTCGTCGCCGGGCAGCAGCAGCGGCTGGCCATGCAGGCAACGCGGGTAGGCTTTAGGCGACAGCTTCAGCCGGCGCGGCGCAAACAGCCCGATCGGGCTGCTGCCGAGCGTGTGGTTCCAGGTGCGCAGGTTCAGCCCCGGTGGCAGCGGGCGCGTCGACAGCACGCAGTCCAGCCGGTGCAGCGCCAGATCCGCCAGCAGGTTCTCCAGCTTGCCCTCGCGACAGATCAGGCGCACCGGATCCGCCTGCTGCTGCGCCGGCGCGAGCAGCCGGTGCGCCAGGGATTTCGGTACCGCGTCAGCCACGCCGACGCGAAAACTCTGCACACGACCGGCCCGCTGGGCTTGGAGCGCTTCGCTCATTTCCGCCGCCAGCGAGAACATCTCGTCGGCGTAGGAATAGGCCACGCGTCCGGATTCTGTCAGCTCCAGCCGCTTGCCAACTGGCGTGAACAACGCCACGCCGACGCTGTCTTCCAGCAGCTTGATCTGGCCGCTCAGGGTCTGCGGCGTGAGGTGCAGCTTCTCCGCCGCGCGAGTGACTCCGCCGGCGCGAACCACGGCCCAGAAGTAGTGCAGATGCTTGTAGTTCAGCGAACGTCGCAATGAATCATCCTTCGGGAAAACCGCAGTAACGG
>JBBRBN010000124.1:0-6488 GCA_038205755.1 Lysobacterales bacterium
CGTGGTCGTCTTCGAACTCAAGCACGCTGGAGGTGATCGCGGCCACCGGGTCGCCGCCGTCGCACAGCGCCACGCTGATCATGCCTTCGGTCGCGAGCAGGCCCTTGCCTTGCACCTGCACTGCCGGAAACTCGCGCGCCAGCTGTTGCGCCCACGGACCCGCGCTGGCATCGGCCCAACACGAGATCAACGCAAGCTGTGGCCAGATCGCAGACCAGTCGGGATGCGCCGCAGACAGCGCCGTGGTGAGTAGTCGCGCACGGACGGGATCGGCAGCTGGCGCAGGCAATGAAGCGTGCAGCTCGGCTGGAATCGCAGCTGCCCAGCGTCCGTCAGCAATCGCCTGCGTCAGCTCGGCACGGCGCAGCACCGCATGCCGACACAGCTCCAGCCAGAACGTCGGGCTCCACACTGAAACCAGCGACAGGCTGGCGTCGCACAGCAGGATCTGCAGCGTCAGTAAGCGCCAATCATTGATCGCCGGGATGGACGCCACCGCCGGTGGCACCGCCAGCACCGAGGCCAGCGCCGCTGCCGCCGCACCGAAGTACGCCGCATCGTTGTCCAGCCCGATCCGCACGCCGCTGCCGGTCGCATCGGGCGCGCGTGCGGCCGGACTGATCGACCAGTAGCTGCTGCCGGCAGTCACCACCGGCCGCGCCGTGCACAGATCGTCGATCCACGCATACAGACCGTTCTGCAGCGCGGCTAACCCGCTCGCGGTCAGCGGGATCAGGCGCGCAGCGCCGGTGCTGCCGCCGGTGTATTCAAACGCAAGCAGCGGCTCGTCGACCAGTCGCCGCTTATCACCCGCAGCCATCGCCGCAATGTCGGCTGCGTGCTGCTGCGGGTCGCGCAGCGGCACCTCGCGCTGGAATGCAGCCAGCCCATCGATGCGCGCAAAGCCGTGGCGGCGGCCGAAGTCGCTGCCGGCATGGCGCGCCGTGATCGAGGCCAGCAGTGCTTCCTGCGCAGCACGCGGCGCCGCTGCCGCGGCGGCAAAACGCGCCCGCGCACCGCTCATGTGCGCGGCAACCTCAGTCCAGCCCATCGCGCATGCCCTGCTCAAAACCAGACCTCACGGCTGCCCGCAAGTTGTCGACACACAGCCGGGTCAGGCAGACCAGCTCATCGCCGTTCCGATAGCCCGGATTGCGAGCGAGGAAGAACGCACCCTCGGGTCGCGCGGCCACGTGTGCCGGAACGTCGGCGATATCCGTCTTGAGATGCCCGTGCGATTGTGGAAAGCGGATCACGCCGAGCGCTGAGTCGTAAGCGGCGCCAAAACGCGCGCTGGCGAACTGTTCGGCCAAGGCGCGCAATTGCGGGTCCTCGCGCCGGTGATGTGGAAAGTACTGTTGCGAGAACAGTCCCAGATAGCGATAAGTGCGGTGACCCTTCGAGATCAGCAGCCAATACAGCGGAAGCTCCGGCCAGGCGGCGTGCAGCGCACCCGCGAGGCGCGCGAAGCTGCGGCTGAGCGTCTGGTCGCCCCACCATTCGCGGTCGATGATGGTGTCGCCGGAAAACAGTACCAGCGCCGGCCCGCTGACGGTGTCGTAGCGATCAACCGCGACGGTTGAGAATCCGGCCAGCCCATGCGGCGAGTCGAGCACGATCACATAGTGCTTGTTCGAAAGATCGTGTTCGAAGCGCGCGCGCTCGCAGGCATCGTAGTACTGCGCATGCAGCGCAAACATCGCATCGATCAGCGCGCCATCGAGCGCATCGACGGCGACGATCCGCGACTGCAATCGGGGTGCAATTTCAGATGCGCTCAAAGCACCAGACTCACTTCCCTGCACTCGCCCGCCGGCGGTGGCGACCGCCGCTCGGCCAGCGCGCGGCGCCAACTGCGGATCGCGGGTGCCAGCAGATCGGCACGCGTGCTTTGGATGTGCCGCGGCGCAAAGCGACGCTGGTTGCCGGCAACCCGATCCAGCATGCGCACGTCCTGGCGGATGATCCAGCGCGACAGCGGTTCGAACGCCAGTCGCACCAGCGGTCCCCACAGCGGAAAACGAAATGACATCACGGTGAACACCTCGACGCCACCGTCGACCAGCGGACAACAGGTCGAGGTGATGTTGTAGGCGCGACCATCGGAAAACACGTAGTCGACGCGACTGGTAGCGGGCGCGATGAAGCGGTCGGTGTGGCGCATGCCGCTGGCAGGCGGTGCGAACAGCGCCCAGATCACGCTGCGCTTACGCGGCACCTCGAAGTACTCGGCCACCGCGCCGTCGTCGAGCGTGGTGACGGTGGCGCGGACCGGCTTGCCGGTCGGTGAGCGGAACCAGCCGCGATGCACGAAGGTCGCGTGCGGGCAGTCCAGAAAATTCTCGAGGCACGCTTCCACACCGGCGCGAAAGCGGGTCTTCATGATGAAGCGGGTCCAACCCGGCTCGCCGACCGTGGCGATGCGCGGCACGCTGCACGGCACGCCCACGCCGGGCCATACCCACAGCAGTCCGTCCTGTTCCTGCGCCGAATAGCTCACTCCGCGCAGCTCATCCGACAGTAGCGCGTCGCGCCCCAGGGCGGGTACATGGGCAACCCGCCCGGCACTGTCATATTCCCAGCCGTGGTACGGACAGCGCAGCCTGCCCGCACACACCCGGCCTGCCGACAGCGGGGCATGCCGATGGGCGCAACGATCTTCCAGCACCGCCGCGCGACCCTGCGCGTCGCGAAACGCTACCAGCGGCTGATCGAACAGCTGTAGGCCCAGCGGCCGGCGGGTCCCCAGATCGCTGCTGCGGCACACGGCATACCAGTGCTCGTTCAGCGCTGGCGAGGCGTTGTGCTCGGCAGCCAGGTTCAGAAGTACACCTTGGTCAATTGCGAGGGATCGGCGGGATAAGGTTCGGGAGGCCGGAATGCCTCCAGCCAGCGCCACCACAGCGGCTGCGTTTCGCGCTGGTCAACCTGCGCATGCATCGACTGCCAGGGCGCATCCGGGCGACGATGGTGCTGCAGGTTGTAGTTGAAGTTCAGGAACAGCCAGCGGATCGGCGTCGGCAGACGCAGGTTAAACGCGCCTTCGATGCGATCCAGCGGCGTGCGCAGATGGTAGATCCACTGCAGCGACGAATAGCTGAATGCGAAGGCTGCGTACATCAGCAGCAGGGTCTGCCACTGCCAGCCGAACAGCCAGCTGCATCCAATCCACCAGCACAGCGCCAGCACTGCCTCGCCACGCAGCAGACTCCAGTCGCGCGCCGTGAACTGCGCGAACGCGCGGTTGTAGCCGTCCATCGACGCCCAGCGCACCGCCAGGCCCTTCACCCGCGAAAACGGCACCAGCGGCAAAATCAAAGTCGCCAGCAGACTGGCCAGCCAAATGCCGCCGAGCACTGCGAAATAGTAAAGCCCGACCTTGAGTGCAGGCCGCTCGCCGGGAAGGATGTATTCGGCCAGCTCCGCAGGTGAGCGGTTACGCTGGTGATGGCCCTCGTGATTGACCCGGATCAGGGTGAAGGAGCTGCCGAACAGCGTTGATGCCCACGCGCCCATCGCCCAGTTCACCCGCGTTGATCGATGCCCATTGCGATGGAAACACTCGTGCATCATCGAGAACACGCCCTGCATGACGAGGCAGAACAGGATCAGGATCGCCAGTTTCCAAAACACGCCGAGCGGGGCATGCATCGCCTGGATCAAGCCGAACCAAACCAGCGTCTGTGCGGCGAGCACCGCGAGGTTGTGCCGATCCAGCCAGACTCGTTGGTGTGTGGGAACGCGTTCGCTGGCCATCGTGGATTGCTTCGGCACTGTGTATGGTTGCAGCATCGATAGTAAGCAATCGCCGCCCGTCCCGCATGCGTCCGCCGTCGACCGCCGATCCTTCCGCACGCCCCGCCGATCTCGCACTCCTCGAGCGCTATCGACAGGCACTTCGATATGCAGCGAGCGGCCCCCGGCCGACGTCCGCTACCGCCGACTGCACCCTGCTGATGGTGCGTGGACTGTTCGGCGGCTGGATACCGAACCATTTCCGCGCGCCGCTGCGGCACTTCAAGCATCTCGGCTGGCAGGTCGAGATCGGTCGCACGGCAGCGGCCGGTACGTTGGCGCACAACGCTGCAGCGCTGGGGGCGCAGATCGACCGGCTGATTGCCGCCGGGCGGCGCCCGATCTTTCTCGCCCACAGTAAAGGCGGACTGGAAGTCCTGCTGGCCCTCGCCTCTTCCCGCGCGCGCGCCGCCGCAACCGCTGGCGTGATCGGCGTGCAGGTGCCGCGCGGCGGGTCGCCCTATCTCGAACATCTGTTTCCTGGCGCGGACAGCAAAGTGCACCAGCATCCGCTGCGACTTTCCGAACGTCTCGAAGCTGCGTTGCTCACCGCGCTTGGCGCACGCACCGCCTGCATGGAGTTGAACACGCGCAATCTGCGTGGCGTCGGCGAACGCTTGGAAATCATCGTACGCACAGTACCGTCGCTGATGGTCGCCACTTCGGCGCAGCACATGAGCAACGTGCTCGAACTGCGCAGCAGGCACATTGAGCAGGCGCACCCCGGCCAGGCGCATGACGGCGTGTTCCTCAGCGCTGACCAAGTCTGGAGCGGAACCCGCATGCTGACCTTGGATGGCATCGATCACGCGCAACCATCGGTGGGTGGGCTCGGCTTTGCCCACCAGTATTTCTGGGCCGCCTTGCTTGCCACCCTGCTCGACTGAAGACTCGCCCTGCTCACGCCAATGGACCACCCGCAAGCCCCTATTCCACTGGCCTTTCGCCTGCTGCAGCGCTTCGAGCGCTATCTGGCCCGCCACTCGCCACTGGGCGACCCGGCGGTCTACGACTGCAAAGACTTCCAGTGGATACCCGCGCTGGAAGCGCGCTGGCCCGAGATCGCCGCCGAGTACCGTCAGCTGCTCGCCAGCGCTGAGCCAATCCCGCCATTCCACGAGATCTCGCCCGAACAGCTGCCAATCACCAGCGACGCGCTGTGGCGCACCTTCGTGTTCCACGCCTACGGCAAAGCAGCCGAGCGCAACTGTGCGCTGTGCCCTCGCACCGCGCAGATCGTCGGCCAGATTCCGGGCATGCAGACCGCGATCTTCTCGATTCTTGAGCCCGGCAAGCAGCTGCCGTGGCACCGCGGTCCCTACAAGGGCTTGCTGCGGGTTCACCTGGCGCTCGAAGTGCCGCAGGATACCGAGCAATGCTGGATCGAGATCGACCGCTTCCGTCTGCACTGGCAGGAGGGCCGCGCACTGATCTTTGATGACACCTTCAGGCACCGCGCCGCAAACCTGGCAGCGAGCCGCCGCTGCGTGCTGTTTCTGGACGTGCTGCGACCGCTCGACCGGCGCACCGCGCGCATCAATCGTGCACTGATCGCCCTGCTCCGGCGCAGCCCGTTCGGCGCGCGCGCCTGGCATACGTTTCGCAGCTGGTATTCAAAACAAGGTATCGAATTCGATGCCTGAACTGCCGCTGCCAAGGACCCAGGCGCAGACGTGGTGGGCCGGCGCGGCAGCCATTGTGGTCTGCGCTGTGCTTTACAGCGGCGCTTCGCTGCTCACCCGCGACCGGGCAGTGCTGATCCCCATGTTCGACTGGGAAGCCGCGATTCCCTTCTGGCCGCAAACCGTCTGGATCTACCTCGTCCAATACCCCCTGCTGCTGATCGCATTCAGCGCCTGCCGCGACCCCGCCCGCTGCGGCCGCTTTCTGTATGCGGCGGTGATCGTGCAGGCCCTCGCCGCCATCATCTATCTGCTCTACCCGATTCAAATCCCGCGCCCCGCCCTGCCGCTCACAGGCGAACTCGACGCGATCACCGCAGCACTGGCCAGCGCAGTTCGCAGCGTCGATGCACCCGTCAACTGCTTCCCCAGCCTGCACGTCACCAGCTGCCTGCTATCTTTGTGGTTGATCGCGCACGAGCGCGCGTGGTTCGTGTGTTGTTTCGCCATCGTTTCGGCGCTGTGCATCGCCAGCACCTTGACCTTCAAGCAGCACTACTTCATCGATCTACCGGCAGGCGCGCTGCTGGCGGCAGGTGGATGGTGGATGGCGGGGCGGCTAAGCCAGCGTCAACGTGCAGCGGCGACGGGTCCGCGCCACAGCGGCAAGCTCAGATCTGAATGACAATCGGGGCGCAGCCCTTCTCGAATGCCTCGTCAGCAAAATCTGTGGGCCAGCTTTGGCTCAGGAAGCCTGCCAAGAACGCGGAACGCGGGGAGAGTAGAGGGCAGCCTTTCGCCTGCCCTCCCTCGTCAAACCGTACATGCGGTTCTCCCGCACACGGCTTTCCGATGTTCTTCATGCCGAGGCACGCGCCGAGCGCCAGCCCGCTACGGTGGGAAGGTTGTATAGCCCATGACGCCGGTAGAGATCAGTGCTCGGAAACCGGCGGAAACCGGTGCCTCTGCATTTGACCTTGTGGCGCTTCATCAAGCCCGTGCTCCACATTCGTGGGCGCGAGCATCCACGCTCGTGCATTCTCGACGCGATGGGTGTCCACGTTCATCGCA
>JBBRBN010000125.1:0-6311 GCA_038205755.1 Lysobacterales bacterium
CCTCATCCTTTCAGGTGCGGACGTTCGAGTACGCTATCTCTGCGAGGGGGTCTGCGGCAAGTCGTCGACCAGACAGGCCCGCAGCCAGAGACAGCCCGACGATGCGCAATCTCAAGCGCCGCTTGAGTTTTGCTATTCGTCCGAGACACCTTTTTCTCCCGTGCGGTGCCAAGCGACGTTGCGGCCCCACGCGGCTTAGCCCGATCGGCTGCGAGCCCGCCCGAGCGGTCCCTGCTTCGCCGATGCAATCAAACCGCCTGCGCGGTGCTCTCCTAGCAACTACGTCTATAACCTTGTGAATCCTTCCCATGACGAGATTTCCTTCCGTCAATCGCGGCGGCTGCGGTCAGCGCCAATGAGCGGCTTGAAAGACGCGGACCACCAGGGGCGCGGCGTCGACCGTACTGCGCGCGCGCGGTGTGCGGGTCAGTTTGGCGCATCGACAAGGTGTGATGATTGCGGTGGCGGTGGCCGCGTGAGGCGCGCGCTGGTGACGACTGCTTGATGAAATCACCTCTGATGAAGACAGCCCTGATGAAGATAGCCCTGATAAAAGCGGTCCTGATGAGTGTGTCTGGCGCGTGGGCGTCGCTGGCATTCGCGAGCGGTGAGTTGCCACTGCAACGCTTTGCTGCCGCGGTCGAGGCCGCTTACCCGGCAACGCCCACGCTGACAGTCCAATCATTCACGGCGCGCGGGGATCGAGCAAGCATGCTGGTCGTCGACGCTCGGCTTCCGGCCGAACGCGCGGTATCGCAGATTCCCGGTGCCATCAGCAGCGAGCAGTTGCGCGAACGATTGAATGAGTCTGCCGCGTCGCTCGCTGACGGCGGCCAGCCGCGCGTCAGGCCAACCGTGTTGGTCTACTGCACCATCGGTATGCGCAGTGCTGAACTGACCCGCGAACTGCGTAGCGAAGGTATCACCGCATTCAACTTGAGCGGCGGCGTGTTGGCATGGGCGGAGGCAGGCCAACCGTTCGTCGACGGCAACGGTGATCCGACCCGAAAAGTGCATGTCTACGGCCGTCTCTGGAACTACTTGCCGGTCGGCTACGAGGCGGTCTGGTGACTCTCTCGGCGCCGTGCAGGCGCGCCCCGTTCAACCTCAAGGAGTTGGCTATGTCTATTCGACCGTTGCCTGCATTGACCACCCTGTTGCTGCTGTCTGCCACGAGTGTGGCGTGCAATGCGTTCGCCTCGGGGTCTATTCCGCCGAGCAATAACCGTGACTACGCCGATCAGTTTCAGCGCAATCAGGTGAATGATGCCTATCAACAAGGCCAAGTGCTGTACTTGGAGCGCATTGCCTGCGGCCGCTGCCCGCTGCCGGGTGGCGTGGCCAATGCGGACGCGGCGCGTGACCTGATCGCGCGGCTCAAAGACGGCGAGTTCGATCTTCGCCGCAGCGAGCGCAACGACATTCGTCGCTTTGTCGAGCGCCGCTGGGACCTGCGCTGAACAAGCGCCGACGACTGCCCGAGGAGTGGACATGTTGAGCGCACGCATTGCGGTAGTGATTCCGGCGCGTGATGAGGCTTCGATTATCGGTCACGTGGTGGCGGAACTATTGGCGCTGCGCCGTGGCGAGGCGCCGCTGATTGGCCAAGTTGTGGTCTGCGATAACGGCTCGCGCGACGGCACCGCCGACGTGGCCCGCGTGGCCGGCGCTGATGTCGTCAGTCAAAGCAGGCCCGGCTACGGTATCGCCTGCCTTACCGCGCTCGCGGCGGTGGTCGACGCCGACATCGTGGTATTCGTTGATGGCGATGGCTCGATCGATGTGCGTGAACTGGAAAACCTGCTGAATCCGTTCACCCGTGGTGCTGATCTGGTGATCGGTTGGCGGCCGCACGCGCTGTCTGAAAGCGGCGCGATGAGTGTGCCGCAGCGGCTTGGCAATCGTATCGCTACGGGTATGATTTTTCTGCTGTTCGGCACCCGCTTTCGCGATCTGGGGCCGTTCCGCGCGATTACCAACACCGCGTTGCAGCGGTTGCACATGGCTGATCCCACGTTTGGTTGGACCGTCGAAATGCAGCTGAAGGCGCTGCTGCAGGGACTCGCGATTGCCGAGGTGCCCGTTCACACCCGCCGACGCGTCGGCCAGTCCAAGATCAGCGGCACCTGGCGCGGCGTGATCGGCGCGGCGCGCGGCATCATCGGCACCATCGTCCGTATGCGTTTGGTCTCGTTGATCGATGCGCAACGCCGGCGCAGAGCAGCAGCACCTGTGATTGAAGCGGGCTGATCCATGAGGCGCGGCCAGCTGGCCGCTGTGGTCGGCTTGGTTGTTCTTGTCGGCGCATTGGCGATCAGCTCACGCATCACAGCCTGGTTGCGGATCGAGTGGATTGTTCTGCTGCTGTTGCTAGCCCACCTCGCCTGGTGGCGCGCCGTGCGATTGCAACTGCGAGCACCCGCGGTGCTCATGGTCACGGCGCTGCTTGGAAGCTCAGCCATGCTCGCCTTGCCAGTGGCCGAAGACGATCACTTTCGCTATCTGTGGGATGGCTACATCACGGCGACCACGGGCTCGCCGTATGGCGTTGCGCCGGCGGCATACTTTGGTGACGGGTCGGTGCCGGCGCCGATGCAAGCCGTACTCGATGGCGTCAACTATCCGCAGGTGGCGACCATTTACGGTCCGGCCTTGCAATGGATTTTCTTCGTCAGCCACCTGCTCGGCGCCGCCAATCAACACTGGCTTCGCGCCATCCTGGTATTGCTGCATCTGGGCGCCGTGACGTTGGCCTTACGTCACCTGCCAGCGCGACGGGTCGCGTTGATCGCTTGGAATCCGCTGTTGGTGCATGCAGGATTGATGAACCTGCACCCGGACTTTCTGCTCGGCTGGCTGCTATTGGCAGCCAGCATGGCCGCCAGGCGCGGCTATTGCGTGGCCAGCGGCGTGCTGGGCGGCTTGGCCCTTGGCGTGAAGGTGACGGCCTTGGCGGTGTTGCCGCTGCTGGTGCTCGCGGTCAGCGGAAGTCGCGCGCGACTCAGCCGCTACCGATTTGGCATACCCCTACGCGGCGCGCTGCTGGCCACAGCCACCAGCGTTGCGACCTTCGCATTGCTCTATTTGCCGTTCCTGAGCAGCTCCGCGACGGAAGCCGCCGGACTGCTCGTATTTGCTGCCCATTGGCAATTCAATCCCGCCGTGTTTGCGCTGCTGGATGGCGTTCTAGGCAGCGATCAAGCGCGACCTGCAGCGGCGATCGTGGTGGCCATCGGCATCGGTCTGCTGGCGCTGCAGCCAATCGTCCATCGACGACCTGCAATGAGCATCGCAGCGCGCTGCGTTGCCGCCCTTGGACTGTTGCTTCTGATGTCGCCGGTTATCAACGCGTGGTACGTGCTGTGGCTGCTGCCATGCGCTGCACTCACACGCTGGACCAGCCCATGGATTGCCGCTGCGGCGCTGTCGCTGACCTTCCTCACCCACGGCCAACTCGATCTCCCCGGCCACCGCTTCGAGCTGCACTGGCTCGCCATGCTCGCGCAGTGGACGGCGATTGCCGCCGCGCTTTGTTACGACCTCAGCCGAGCTTTCGCCAGGCGCGACTGAGCGGTCAGGGGAGAGTATCCGCAACACCGGCGAGCACGGCCATCATGAGCAACCTTAAAAGCCTGGCGGGAAAAGGTGCCAGTCACCGTTTTGGTGTGTCTTGACTACTGACAACCGCCACGTCTGAGTCACCTGTTCCTTCGAAGCCAAATTGCCGCTGCCGCAACTGGCACTGAACTGAGGTCTGGCCGTTCGGGGCAGCAAGGCTCGCGCAGCGCAGAATTGCCCACCCTAGCAGCCACTTTGGCTTTGCCGCGATGGCGACACAGGTGGGAAGTTGGCTTGAGTGATCGCTATTCGCCCCTGATATCGACACTTATCCTCTGCCTCCACTTTGCCGCCACCGTTGCCCTCACACCACACCGACGCCCGCGGCGCTGCAATGGCCTCATGCCTTGGTCACTGCTCGCCGCGATTCTGCTCTTCCACGGGCTTTTCCTGCCGGCTGCTGCCGCCTCATCCCCGGAGTCCGCCATGCACCCGATGATCAGTTTTGACGGCAGTCCGCAGGAGCCGCGCTGGGTGGCGGTGAATGATGGCGTGATGGGCGGTCGTTCGCGGGGCGGTCCGGTATTGGCCGGCGGGCATTTGCAGTTCAGCGGTGAGCTGTCCCTTGCCAACAATGGCGGCTTCTCGTCAGTGCGCAGCGTCGGCCGCCACTTCGACCTCAGTGACGCCAGCGCGGTAGTGCTGCGGGTGCGAGGCGACGGCCGTCGCTACCAGTTGCGGCTTGCCACGGATGCCCGCTACCGAGGCATGGCGGTGTCGTACGGCGCCGAGTTCGACACCACGCCCGGGCAGTGGACTGAGGTCCGCCTTGGGCTGGACTCCCTGCGGCCGACCGTGCGTGGTTTTGCGCTGCCGGGTCCGCCGTTGGACCGGGCACGCGTGCTCGAAATTGGTCTGCTGATTGGCGACAAACGGGAAGGACCTTTTGCGCTCGCCGTGGACTGGATTGCCCTGGAGTAGGCATGCCGGGCCGGTCTTTACCCCGCCCATCTGCCGCGTCGGAATCCGCTTGATCAGCCTCGAGATTCTGTCTTGAACGACGTCGCACGTCAGTTTGGTCGGCGGCAGTCGGCGTGGGCGGCCCGCTATCGCTACGATGAGCAACCGATGGTGAGCGCCACGACACCGTTCGGCTGAGCTTGGGCGCGCCCAACGATACGTCTGCCAGCGCTCGAGTCGCGTGCCTACTTTGTTCGGCTCGAACCATGTTCCCCGCTGATCCTGCCGTCGCGCGACCGCGTATGCCTGCCTCAATCTGGGCGCTAGGCCTGGTCAGTCTGTTTACCGATGTCGGCTCGGAGATGGTGCACAGCCTGCTCCCGGTGCTTATGGCAGGGACACTGGGCGCCAGCGCGCTGACCATCGGCCTGATCGAGGGTGCGGCTGAGGCGCTGGTCATGCTGACCAAGGTGTTCTCAGGCTATCTCAGCGATGTCTTGGGACGGCGCAAGCCGCTGGTGCTGCTCGGCTACGGCCTGGCCGCCGCAGTAAAGCCCTTGTTTCCGCTGGCCGACTCGATGACCACGGTGATCGTGGCACGCCTGCTGGATCGCTTTGGCAAGGGCATCCGCGGCGCGCCGCGCGACGCGCTGATTGGCGACATCGCGCCGCCCAGCATTCGCGGCGCCGCCTTCGGACTGCGCCAAACACTCGATACGGTCGGTGCCGTTTTGGGTCCGTTGTTGGCGGTTGGCCTGCTATGGCTGTTCGCCGACGACATCCAGACCGTGCTTTGGTTTGCCGTGGTGCCAGGACTGATCGCGGTGGCCTTGCTGCTCAGGGTGCCCGAACCCAGCGATGCCAAGTTGCGCCCGGCGCGGCTGCCAATCTCTCGCGAGGGGCTTGGTCGGTTGGGCACTGCCTATTGGCGCGTCGTCGCTCTGGGCGGGTTGATCGCGCTGAGCCGTTTCAGCGAGGCGTTTCTAGTGCTGCGCGCCGATGAGCGCGGACTGCCTTTGACCTTCATCCCGCTGGTGCTGGTGGTGATGAGCGTGGTCTATGCGCTGACCGCCTACCCGGCCGGGCGCTTGTCCGACCGCATGTCGGGACAGCGTCTGCTGGCCTGCGGCATGGCGGTGCTGGTTGTCGCTGATGTGGTGCTGGCATTGGCTGACGGAATGCTCGCCCTGTTTTCCGGCATCGCGCTGTGGGGGCTGCACATGGGCCTCACACAGGGTGTACTTGCCAAGCTGATCGCCGAGTTCGCACCGGCGACCTATCGCGGCACCGCGTTTGGGGTGTTCAATCTGGTTTCGGGCGTTGCGCTGCTGTTCGCCAGCGGCCTTGCCGGCTGGCTGTGGGATCAACATGGACCCGCAACCACGTTCTGGGTCGGCGCCTCGCTGGCACTGATCGCGACCCTCGCCGCGCTGCTGATGCCCGGACGTGATGCCATTCGCAGGGGCTGATCCAGTGGCTGTCAGGATCGGCCCGCTTGGTGGCCGCGCAGCCTTCACGATCAAAGGCGCTCTGCATCACGTGCTGTCGCGCGACAATGCGCGACAGGCGACACGCGGTGAAGGATCGGCATCAACGGGGTCACAGCATCAACGGGGTCAGGTCTTGTATTGACGTATCGCGTGCAAAGGGGGCAGGTCTCACGCGCGAACCTATGAGCGAAACGTGTTGGGCTGTTAGCCGCACCACCGCTAATGATGGCGAGTCCAAAACCTCGGGGTCTTGAGACAGCAGGAAGATCTTGGAAAGACCTGACCCCCAAGGTATCTGTGGAC
>JBBRBN010000126.1:0-6262 GCA_038205755.1 Lysobacterales bacterium
GCCATCGAAAGCGTCTTGTCGCAAGACGTTGATTTTCCGATTGAACTAGTCATTGGAGACGACTGCAGCAAGGATGACACCGCGCAGATTTGCGCTGAATACGCGCGCAGTGACGCACGGGTGCGCGTGCTCCCGCGCGAAAAAAACATGGGAGTCATGCCGAACTTCGCCGACACCCTGGCCGCATGCAAGGGCGAATATGTGGCGGTCTGCGAGGGCGACGACTACTGGATGGATCCCCGCAAGCTCGCCAAACAAGTGGCTTTCCTCGACAGTCATTTGGACTGCGCCGGCGCAGCACACCAATCGGATGTATTGGTCAACGAGCAATCCGAACGAAAATTCAAACTGAACGTACCTGACACACTTGCGACGCGCGATCTCGTCGGCGGGCGCCTCTTTCACACCGCGTCGGTGATCTTCCGCCGCCCCGTGGTGGACCAGTTCTGCCGCGCTCCACTGGTGCTGTCCTGTGACCGGCTCCTCAACTTTTGCATCTCATTTCTCGGCAAGATCCACTACAGCGAAGAAACGATGTGCGCCTACCGACTACACGGTGGTGGCATGTCCTCCAACGTCACGGTCGCGCAATTGAAGATGGACCTGAGCTGCATTGACTACCTCAAATCATTGCAACCGTCGTTTCCGACGTACCAGTACCGATCCTATGTCTACGCCACGATTGGCCTGTGCCGACTGGCAACACCCGGACAGAAGCTCCATTACATGGCGATGTCGTTCCTGCTCTCCTTCTCGACGTTTCCCAAAAACCTCAGCCTGTACGGCACACATCTGGCGCGGGCCATCGGACGGCGCTTGTCACGCACCTGAATACAACCCGGAGCTGCACGAGGCGGCATGACGGGCCCGAGTCAGGGAGGAAAAAAATGAAAATCACCTACGTTTGTACCAACTACAACAACTCGGCCTTCACCGTCGCGGCCGTCGCCAGCCTGACGAAGAACCAGGGCCACGACCTGCGCGTGTACGTTGTTGATAACGCGTCTCGCCCGGAAGAGGTCGAACTGCTGCGCAGCCTAAAACGCGACAACCCGTCGGTGCGCCTCATCGTCAACGCCGACAACGTCGGCTACTTCGCGGGGCTGAACCGGGGCATAGCGGCGGCGCGCCGCGACGATCCGCAGGCCGACTGGATCGTGGCCGGCAATAACGACCTAGAGTTCCCAGCCAATTTCTGCGACCACGTCGAACGCAATCAGGCCGAGTTCCGGCAGCACTCGGTAATCTCGCCCGACGTCGTGACGCTGGACGGCGAGCATCAAAACCCGCACGTGATCTCGGACATCAGCACGATCCGCGAGATCTTCTACGACCTCTACTACTCGAACTATTATCTCGGCCTGCTGATCTACAAGGCGGCCAAGATGATCCCCCGGGTCACTCGCCGCGGCGATGAGGATCAGTGGCAGACCGCCCGGCCGATCTACCAGGGCCACGGCTCTTGCTACCTGCTAACGCCGAAGTTCTTCGCGCAGTTCGAGGCCTTCTGGGCACCCACCTTCATGATGTCGGAAGAGGTCTTCCTGAGCCTGCAGCTGAAAAAGGTCGGCGAGCAGGTGTTCTATTCCCCGGCCATCAGCGTCACCCATCACTGGCATGGCTCGCTGCAGGACGTGCCCAACCGACGCCGCTGGAACATGGCCCGCGACGCGCATCGCGAATACCGCAAGCACGTGAAGGTGTTCAAGGGCGCCAGCCGTTGACGATGCCGCCCCGACTTCATTCCAAAGAATACGCCCCTGGAGCGCGCATGAGAAAGTATCAGATCTGCAGTCGTTGCGTGATGGACACCACCGATTCGGCGATCGTCTTCGACGCGAACGGCGTCTGCGACCATTGCACCACCTTCGACACCAAGGTGAAGCCGAACTGGCATACCGGCGAGCGCGGCGAGAAGGATTTGCGTGCGCTGGTGCAAGAAATCAAGGCCGCCGCCAAAGGCAAGGACTTCGATTGCATCATCGGTATGAGCGGTGGCATCGACAGCTCTTACCTGACCTACATCGCTACCGAATTCGGCCTGCGCCCGCTGGTGTTCCACGTTGACGCCGGTTGGAACTCCCAGGAAGCCGTCAACAACATCGAGAAGCTGGTCGACAAGCTGGGCCTCGACCTTTACACCGAGGTCATCGACTGGCAGGAGATGCGCGACCTGCAACTCTCCTACTTCAAGTCGGGCGTGCCGCACATCGACTCGCCGCAGGATCACGCCTTTTTCGCGACAATGTACAAGTTTGCCGAGAAGTACAACATCAAGTACATCCTGACCGGCGCGAACCTGTCGACCGAGTGCATTCGCAATCCGATCGAATGGATGTACTACCAATCCGATTCGATCCAGTTGAAGGACATCCACGACAAGTTCGGCACGCGCCCGCTGGTGAACTATCCCACCACGTCAATCCTGCGCCACAAGGTCTGGCTGCCGTACATCAAGGGCATCAAGGTCGTGCGTCCGCTCAATATGGTGGCGTACGACAAGGCCGCTGCGGTGAAGCTGCTGACCGAGAAGTTCGGCTGGCAGCCGTATCCGCAGAAACACTTCGAGTCGCGCTTCACGCGTTTCTATGAAGGCTACTGGCTGCCGAAAAAGTTTGGCTTCGACACCCGCAAGGTGCAGTTTGCGAGCCTGATCGTCACCGGCCAGATGACGCGCGAAGAGGCGCTCGAGAAATTGAAGACGCCCGCGCTGGACGCCGCGACGGTGCGCCAGGAGTTCGAGTACGTTGCCAACAAGCTCGAAATCAGCACCGACGAGCTGCAAGGCTACATGGACGCGCCGAACAAGACCTACCGCGACTATCGATCACAGGAAGCCTTCTACATGATGGGCGCCAAGGTGATGAAGGCGCTCGGCCTGGAGCTTGGAGGCAAGCGGTGATCACTATCGTCGACTACGGGCTGGGCAACATCCAGGCGTTCGCCAACATCTACAAGCGCTTGGAGATCCCTGTCGCCTTTGCCAGGTCGGCCGACGACCTTGCCGGCGCCAGTCACCTCATCCTGCCGGGCGTGGGCGCATTCGACTGGGCGATGACGCGGCTCGACGCGTCGGGTATGCGCGCCACGCTTGATCGCCTCGTGCTCGAGGAAAAGAAGCCGGTGCTGGGCATCTGCGTGGGCATGCAGATGATGGCGCGCCACAGCGAGGAAGGCAGTGTTCCGGGCCTAGGCTGGTTCGACGCCGAGGTGCGTCGATTCGACGAATCCCGCATCCAGGGCAGCACGCACCTGCCGCACATGGGCTGGAACGACGTGGAGCCAGTCGATGCCACAGACCTGTTCCAGGAAATGGGCACTGGTGCCCGCTTCTACTTCCTGCACTCGTACTACTTCGCTGCGAACGATCCGTCCGACGTTCTCGCAGTCACCGCCTACGGCGACCGGTTCGCGTGCGCGGTGCGGCGCGGCAACTTGTACGGCGCGCAGTTCCATCCCGAGAAGAGCCACAACTGGGGCATCCAGTTGCTCAAGAATTTCGCAGGACTCTGACATGCTTCGCCCTCGAATCATTCCCTGCTTGCTCGTGCACAAGGGCGGTCTCGTCAAGACCGTCGGCTTCGGCCAGCCGAAGTACGTCGGCGATCCGCTCAACGCGGTGCGCATCTTCAACGAGAAGGAAGTCGACGAGCTCATGGTCATCGACATCGACGCGAGCCGCAACGGCCGCGAGCCGGACTACAAGCTGATCGCCAATCTCGCGCTCGAATGCCGCATGCCGCTGAGCTATGGCGGCGGAGTCAAGACGGTCGAACAATTCGACCGCATCATCGGGCTGGGCGTCGAGAAGGTCGCCATCTCTTCGGCGGCGGTCGACGATCCGGGTCTGATCGGCAAGGCCGCTGCGCGCGTAGGCAGCCAGAGCGTGGTCGTGGTCGTCGACGTCAAGAAGACCGGCCTGTTCCGCAAGCCGGAGGTGGTGACGTTGAACGCGACGCACCGCACCGGGCTCGAACCGGCCGCCTGGGCCACTCGCGTGCAAGCGTTGGGCGCTGGCGAGATCGTGCTGAACAACGTCGACCGCGATGGCGAGATGAAGGGCTACGACCTTGACCTGGTCGACGAGATCCGCAAGGCCACGTCCCTGCCGCTGACGGTGCTCGGAGGCGCGGGCACGCTGGTCCACCTGCGCGCGCTCGTCGCCAGCCACGGCATCATCGGCGCCGCTGCAGGCAGCCTGTTCGTCTTCAAGGGCAAATACCGCGCCGTCCTGATCAACTACCCGAACCGCGCGGAAAAAGACGCGTTGTGCTTGAACGCACCCCAGGCCAAATGAAACAGATTCTGCAAAGCCTAAAGACCGGCGCCACGGAAGTGGCAGAACTGCCGGTTCCCGCGATCAAGCGCGGCCAGTTGCTTATCATGTCCTCGCAGACGCTGGTGTCCGCCGGCACGGAGCGCATGCTCGTCGATTTCGGCAAGGCGGGCTACCTTGAGAAGGCGCGCCAGCAGCCCGACAAGGTGCGCATGGTCCTGGACAAGATCAAGACCGACGGCCTGATACCGACGCTCGAAGCGGTGTTCAACAAGCTGGACCAGCCGCTGCCGCTGGGCTACTGCAACATCGGCCGTGTGTCTGCGCTGGGCGGCGGAGTGACTGGTTTCGCGGTGGGCGACCGCGTGGTCAGCAATGGCAAGCATGCGGAGGCCGTCAGCGTGCCGGTGAACCTGTGCGCCAAGGTGCCCGACGCCGTCTCCGACGAAGAAGCCGCCTTCACGGTGCTCGGGGCCGTCGCGCTGCAAGGCATCCGCCTGGTGCAGCCGACGCTTGGTGAGACCGTGGTGGTCACGGGCCTGGGGCTGATCGGGCTGGTCACGGTGCAACTGCTGCGCGCGCACGGCTGCCGTGTGTTGGGGCTGGATTTTGACAGTGAGAAGCTGGCGATGGCGCGATCATTCGGTGCCGAGACCGTGGATCTCGCCGCTGGTCAAGATCCGGTGGCCGCGGCAATGACCTATTCGCGCAGCCGCGGCGTCGACGCCGTCATCGTCACTGCCGCCACCAAGAGCAGCGAGCCGATCCATCAGGCGGCGCAGATGAGCCGCAAGCGCGGCCGCATCGTGCTGGTGGGCGTCACGGGCCTGGAACTCTCGCGGGCCGATTTCTTCGAGAAGGAGCTCACTTTCCAGGTCTCGTGTTCTTACGGCCCGGGCCGCTACGACGCCAACTACGAAGACAAGGGCAACGACTATCCGGTCGGCTTCGTCCGTTGGACCGAACAGCGCAACTTCGAGGCCGTTCTGGACATGATGGCCGATGGCCGCCTTGACGTGAAGCCGCTGATCTCGCATCGCTTCACGATCGACGATGCCGGCCAGGCGTACGATCTCGTTGGCGGTGCCGGCAAGTCGCTGGGCATTTTGCTGCAATACCCAGGGATGGCGGTCGACGTTGCGGCGCGCACGGTCACTGTGGCGCCCAGGCCGCATCCGGCCGCGCTGGGCGACGCGCCCGGCGTCAGTGTGATCGGATCGGGCAATTACGCCACGGCGGTGCTGCTTCCCGCCTTCAAGGCAGCCGGCGCACGACTTCGCAGTGTGGTCTCCAGCGCTGGTGTCAGCGGGCTGCATGCGGCACGCAAGTTCGGCTGCGAGGAAACGACCACCGACAGTGATCGCGTGTTCGCAGATGCCGATACCGGCGCGGTGGTCATCACCACGCGCCACGACAGCCATGCGCAGTACGTGCTGAGGGCAATCAATTCAGGCAAGCATGTATTCGTCGAGAAGCCGCTGTGCCTGACTCTGGACGAACTCGCCGCCATAGAGTCGGCGCTTGCCGCGAGAGTGGCCAACGGCGACGCGGCGCAGATACTGATGGTCGGCTTCAACCGCCGCTTCGCGCCGCAGGTCGAGCGCATGCGCCAGCTGCTGACCGGTGCGCCCGGGCCCAAGGCTTTCGTGATGACGATCAACGCAGGCGCGATCCCGGCCAACCATTGGACACAGGACCCGGCGGTCGGTGGTGGCCGCCTGCTGGGCGAGGGCTGCCACTTCATCGACCTGCTACGCTTTCTGGCGGGCGCGCCGATCGCCTCGCACACGGTGGCGGCGATGGACAGCGCCACCCGCGACAGCGTCAGCGTGACGCTCAGGTTTGAGGACGGCTCGATCGGCACGCTGCATTACCTGGCCAACGGCAGCAAGGCATTCCCGAAGGAACGGCTTGAAGTGTTTGCCGCGGGCCGCGTGCTGCAGCTGGACAACTTCCGCCGCCTCACAGGTTTTGGCTGGCCCGGTT
>JBBRBN010000127.1:0-6128 GCA_038205755.1 Lysobacterales bacterium
AACAGGCATAATCAGTCGCTCGACCGCCACGCAGCGCACCATCTCGCAACCATGTTGAACCCACCCAGAGTTCACTCCCCATTCCGAAAGGTCCAGCCATGACCGCGGCGGCCGAGCTGTCTACCTCGCTGGAGTGGCTCAACGCACCCCCTCTGACGCTCTCGGCCCAGCGCGGGCGGGTGGTGGCGCTGGTCTTTTTCAGTGCGGGCTCTGCGTATGGCAGCAACCTGCTTGAGGACATGCGCTATTTGCAGGCGCGCCATTCCGACAGCCTGCTGGTGATTGGCATCCACACACCCAAGTTTGAAGCGGAACGGCAGGGGCGGCTGGCGCTCAAGACAATCAATCGGCTTGGCGTGCGGTTTCCGGTGGCGCACGATCCCAGCTTCATCACCTGGCAGCACTACGGCGTGCGGGCATGGCCCACGGTGGTCCTGCTTGACCTGCAGGGGCAGGCGACGCACAGCGTGCAGGGCGACCTGCAGCGTGAAGCGCTGGACCGGCGGATCAATCAGATTCTCGACGAGTCGGAATCGGCTGACCGCGTTTTCGATGCGATCCAGCCGGTCTCGCGACCTGAGCCGCGGCAGCCGCTGCAGTTTCCAGCGGGCCTCGCCGCCACCGCGTCGCACCTGTATATCGCCGATGCGGGGCACCACCGGGTCATCGAATGCACCCACGAAGGGCGCATCCTGCGCCAGTTCGGTTCGGGAAACGCCGGCAACCTCGATGGATCAGGAGGCGAGGCCGGATTCAACCTGCCGCGTGGATTGTTCCTGCACAAAGATCTGCTGTACGTGGTCGACAGCGGCAACCACTCGCTGCGCCGTATCAAGCTGCTGACTGGCGAGGTCGAAACGCTGGCCGGCACCGGCCGGGCCGGCGATTTCCTGCCCGGCGGCAGGACCGATCCCCGGCAGCAGGCTCTGAATCTGCCCTGCGATATCGTTGGGTCGTCGGATCGGCTCTATCTTGCGATGGGCGGTGCCAATCAGGTCTGGGAGTACGACCTGGTGCAGCGCAAGCTCTCGGTGCTGGCTGGCACCGGGCAGCTGGGTTTGAGCGACGGTGCGGCGGCCAGCGCTTCCTTTGCGCAGCCCTCGGGGCTCGCATTGGTGCAACAGACACTGTATGTCGCCGATGCCGCAAGTTCGGCGATCCGCTCCTTCAACCTCGGCACCGGGCAAGTGCAGACGCTGGTCGGGCAGGGGCTGTTCTCGTTCGGCGACACCGATGGCAGCCGCTCGGCGGCGCTGCTGCAGTACCCACTCGGGCTGGCGCTCGACCCGCGCGCCCCGGTGCTGTGGATCGTCGACAGCTACAACTGCCGTCTGCGCATGCTGCGTCTGGGCGGCGGCGAAGTCCGCACGTATGAGCTGGACTACCGCCTGAGCGAGCCCATGGCGATCGCCTCGGGACAGGGCGTGCTGTTTGTGTCCAACAGCAACGCGCATGAAGTCCTGCGGATCGATCCGGAAAGCAAGACCACCCGCCGACTCCCGATTGGCGAGTGAGCGTGGGTGAGGCCGAGCCGCCGCCGCCAGCGGCGTTTGACGGACGCGGTGAAACCCGGCGAATGACCGCCGAGCCCGGCGTCTACCGCATGCTGGCAGTGGATGGCAGCGTGCTCTACGTCGGCAAGGCGGCGTCGCTGAAGAAACGGGTGTCGAGCTATTTCAGCGGCTCGCCGCGTGAGCCCCGGTTGGCCGCGATGATCGCCCAGATTGCCGCCATCGAGGTCACCGTCACCCGCAGCGAGGGCGAGGCGCTGCTGCTCGAGAACCAGCTGATCAAATCGCTGCGGCCGCGCTACAACGTCCTGCTGCGCGACGACAAGAGCTACCCGTACATCCATATCGGCAGCGGCGAGACCTACCCGCGGATCGCCTTCCATCGCGGCAGCCGCAGCGCCAAGGGACGCTACTTCGGCCCGTTTCCCGGCGTGGTGGCAGTGCGCGAAACCCTCAACGCCATCCACAAGCTGTTCCGCCTGCGATCATGCGAGGAGAGCGTGTTTCGCAACCGCACCAGACCTTGCCTGCAGTATCAGATCAAGCGCTGCAGCGGCCCCTGCGTGGGCCTGATTGCGCCGACCGACTATGCCGACAGCCTGCGGCGCACGGCGCTGTTTCTTGATGGCAAGAACAGCGAGCTCACGGCAGAACTTGAAGCCGAGATGGACGCATCCTCGGCAAAACTGGCGTTTGAGCGCGCGGCGGTGCTGCGCGACCTGATCGGCAGTCTGCGCAAGGTCCAGGCCCGCGCACCCGGCGACGACGACGCGACCGACCTGGACGTGCTGGCCTGCGCGCTGGACGGCGGACAGGCCTGCGTGCTGCTCTTGTCATTCCGAGGCGGCATGAACATGGGCAGCCGCAGCCATTGGCCGCGACTGAACGGCGTCACCGACCCGGCCGAAGTGCTGGCGGCCTTCGTGGTCCAGCACTATCTGGGCTTTCCGCCGCCGCCGGAGATCCTGCTCGATCGGGAAATCGCCGATACCGAGCTGATCGAGGGCGTCCTGGGTGAGCGCATCGGACGGCGGGTTCGCATCCGCCATTCGGTGCGCGGCGAGCGCGCGCGCTATGTCGATCTTGCCCGCCTCAACGCGGCCCACGCGCTGGCCACCGAGCGGACCTCGGCCGCGGCGCAGCTCCGGCGACTGAGCGCGCTGCAGGAGCTGCTGGCCTTGGCGGCCGCACCGCAGCGCATCGAATGCTTCGACATCAGCCACACCCAGGGCGAAGCGACCGTTGCCTCGTGCGTCGTGTTCGACGCCAACGGCCCGCTGCGGGCGCAGTACCGGCGGTTCAACATCAGCGGCATCGAGCCCGGAGACGACTACGCCGCCATGCGGCAAGCCCTGCTGCGGCGCTTTCGGCGAGGTCAGGCCGAGGGCGTGCTGCCGGACCTGCTGCTGATTGACGGCGGCAAGGGCCAGCTGGCGCAGGCGCGCGACGTGCTGACCGAGCTTGCGGTCGACGGCGTGGTGGTGGTTGGCGTAGCGAAGGGCGAAGCGCGCCGCGCCGGTCATGAAACGCTGATCATGGCCGATGGCACCGAGCGGCGGCCCGGCGCGCAGTCGCCCGCGCTGCAGTTGATCCAGCAGGTCCGCGACGAGGCCCACCGGTTCGCCATCGCCGGGCACCGCGCGCGCCGCAGTAAGGCGCGCGAGACCAGCGTACTTGAGTCCGTAGAGGGCATCGGGTCGCGTCGACGGGTTAAGCTGCTTAAGCACTTTGGCGGACTGGCCGGGCTGAAGCTGGCCGGGGTCGAGGAAATCGCCCGGGTCGACGGTGTCAACGACGTGCTCGCCAGGCGCGTATATGCGGCGCTGCATGGATTGGAAGAGGGGGCAACGCGTGACTGATCGCATAGGGTGCAATACCGCCGGAGCCTCTCTCGCATGCGGCTGACCCTTCCCACCGTGCTTACCCTGTTCCGGATTGCGTTGATCCCGGTGCTGGTGGTGGTGTTCTATCTGCCCTACAAGTGGACCCATTTCGCCGCCGCGCTGATCTTTGCGCTGGGCGCGATCACCGACTGGCTGGATGGCTGGATCGCGCGCCGCTTCAACATGCACTCGGCGTTTGGCGCATTTCTTGATCCGGTGGCCGACAAGCTGGCCGTCACGTTTGCGCTGATCCTGATCGTGCAGCGTCACCCCACTGAGTTCATGGCCCTGGTCGCCGCCGTCATCATCGGTCGCGAGATCACCATTTCCGCATTGCGCGAATGGATGGCCGAAATCGGGCAGAAGGCGCGCGTGCGCGTCGCGGCAATCGGCAAGATCAAGACCACCGTGCAGATGGTCGCCATCGTCATGCTGCTGTACCGCGTCGACCTGGGGCCGCTGCCGATCTTCCTCATTGGCGAGGTCCTGCTGGCCATCGCCGCTGCGCTGACTCTATGGTCCGGCGCCGCCTACCTGCGCGCGGCGTGGCCCGCCATGCGCGCCAGCAATGACGGCGAGTAGTCACGCCAGCAGCCCCTGACGCGTTGCAGCATGTTGACAATCCGTCCGGCATCCGTAAGATGCTCGGCTCAGTGCGGGAATAGCTCAGTTGGTAGAGCACGACCTTGCCAAGGTCGGGGTCGCGAGTTCGAGTCTCGTTTCCCGCTCCAGGTTGCAGTCAAAACCCCGGTGCGCCGGGGTTTTGCGTTTTCGTACAGCAGCGGTCGGCGTTGTGGATCACACCGACCCGTGTTGCCGGCAAGCAGAACTGCTTCCGGATGCCTCCGGCCTGGTGGCAGAGTGGTCATGCAGCGGCCTGCAAAGCCGCGTACGCCGGTTCGATTCCGACCCAGGCCTCCAAAATCGACGCGGAAGATCGGGCTACCCGCCCGACTTCCGCCTCGCGGCGGAACAGCGATTCCGCCCATCGACTAACCGGATAACCCCCGCCGTCGCCTGCGCGCTCGCCTCCCATGGCGAACCGAGCGACGTGACACTTGCGCGTCAAGCCTGCGCATGCGGCCTCGAACAGCACACAGTCGCCACCCGGATTTGATTTGCCCAATGGCCAGGCCGACCACGGCTGCGCCGTCCACGACTGGGCGGACGAGCAGCGGGCACCCAATTCGCTGCAGTCATCAAGATCGCCGCACGCACTGCGCAGAGCGGCCATCCATCCCAAGCAATTTCGGAGCGAAAAGCTTCGAATCGCGTGCAAGCCAGGGCCTCAACCAGTCCACGCCACTGCCCTCACCCTGACCGCGTGAGTTCCCGACTGAGCGGGTCACCTTGCCGCATCGTCGCAGCCGGAATACAGTGCAATCCCGCACCCGCCAGCAAGCAGCCAGAGCGGCCAGAGCGGCCAGACTACACGTCAGGATTACACGTCGTGATCAACGCAAGTCGTTGTTTGCAAATGACATCGGCGAACGAGAGTTCCTCCAAGAACGAGCGCGGCCCGTGCTACACGTCACGGATACACGTCATTCTGACGTCGACTAGTAGTTAGGCATCAATCCGTGGAGTGAGGAATGGCCGACTGGATCAACAATGTGCGAGACGTGTTGATGTTTGCATACGCACAGTTGATTGCCGATGCCGTAGTTTGCGGGAGACCTAGCAGAACACCCGCGGTTAGGAGTGGGGCGAAGTACTGGGGGTTTGCGAATAAAACGTTCCGAAAACTAAAAGCAGGAACTATCGCGCCGTCCGCAATATTAAGAGAGAATAAACTTCTCGTTACAAGCGGTATGGAATGCGCCTATTGTGGGAATTCCGTTTTACTTCAGTGGGAGCACCTAATTCCACGCTCCCGAGGCGGTCCTGACACAATAGACAATTTGGTCCTGTCGTGTTCTCAATGCAATATGCAGAAAGGCGCATTGAATCCAGTTGAATGGTACGAGTCTAGAGGAATGAAAAAACTTGATGTTCCCCGCTTAGTAATGGGAAAGTTTATTAAGCTTGTCCTTGATGAGCACATGCGTCGAGGAACGCTCAGTGCAACTGAATTTCCTGTTGCTAAAGGTCTTACCGCTGCGGGGGCGTTCCTTGTTTTTGATTATCCCGCACGTGATCGTGCTGATGCCTAACGTCTAAGGATAGATCGCGCGCAGCCGCGATCTGATCCGATTGTTGAACAAGCCCGGTGCTGGGTGTTCGACTTACTTATAGGAACCTGATTAGCCTCGATCCTCAGCTGGACACTCGGCGGAGAATGGCTCTGGCTCGTCATTCCCGCGTGCTTTTGGCGGGAATCCAGTGACTGGCTTCTGCGAGAAATGTGGACACCCACATCTTCCTGCTGCCACATCTTCCTGCTGTGACTTGATGTGGGTTTCCAAATTTCTCGTAGATAGTGGGTGTCCAGGATTGCGCAAATCGGGCGCAGGCGATTTCGCGCCTGTCAGCAGGCGTGTTTTGCTGCCGGCGCGGGCGGGTGCGTTACACCGTGGCGCTCCGGGTTGTTTGGGTGGGGCTGTCGGTTTCCACGTCGATGCGGAATGTCCGTGGTATCACGCGAATTCGCATCGGCTGGCCGCAGCGCCAGCACAGCACGGGGCGTCTGACCTTGGGTTGGGCGATCGGGATGACGACGTGCAGCATCAGTTGCACTCGGCGTAGCAGGATCTTGCGGCGATGGTGGGTGAGGCCGTAGGTGCGGCTGCGCCGA
>JBBRBN010000128.1:0-5931 GCA_038205755.1 Lysobacterales bacterium
CTCGTTCAACCTCGCGCAAAGGGGCCGTCCTCGATGCTGCTAGTTCCTTGAGCGTCGCCACCTGATCCGCCGTCAGCACCAGGGCAGACCGATTGGATTTCCTCGCCATGAGCGCCTCCATCAAGAGTTGCGAATGAACGAGTGTCATGGTCGCTCATTGCGTAACCAGATTGATGGAACGAACTACTAGCCCGCACCGCGACCGGCCCGCTCCGCACCGCGACCGCCTGTAGGAGCGCCGCCCGGCGCGATGCTCGCCGGGCAGATCGCGACAGCCCTTCGCCAACGCATCGCAGCTGACGCAGCTCCTACCGCCGCCGCGCCAGCCCGAACCGCGTCACGATCACCCAAGTCCGCGCCGAGCCAACCCGGCGCGCGAACCTTCCACGGGCGCCGCCCGGCGCGATGCTCTGACTGCAGGCCGCCGCACCCCTTACCAGGTAAAGCCCACCTTGCCGTACACGAACGCGCCGTTGAAGCCAAACGGCGACGCCGCGCTGTACGGCAGCTGGCCCGCCGTTGAATTGGCGAACAGCACCTCATCAGGATAGGCATCGGTGGCGTTGTCAGCGCCAAGCGTGAATTTCCACTGATCCCAGGTGTAGCTGCCCGCCAGATCAAGCACCCATTCGCTGCCGAAGGTCTGATCCTGCGTTGGATTGGCGTTGAGCACGCTGAACTCGCCGTAGCGGGCCAGGCTGGTGTCCAGTGAGAAGTTGCCCAGCGTCCAGGTGCCGGCCAGCGAAAACTTGTCCTTGGGCGCGCCCACCGTGACGCGCCCCTGCTCGACCCGACCAATGCGCTGCAGCTGCAGGCCGCCGGTTTGAAGCTGGACCGGATTGGGGGCGATCCGGGTGATATCCGTATCGCTTCGGTTGTAGCCAACGGTCAGGTCAAGGTTGCCGCCATCGCCGAGATCCCAGCCATAGCTGCCGACGATATCGACGCCGCGGGTCTTGGTGTCGATGGCATTGGTGAAATAGCGGCCGCCGGTGACGCCGAAGATTCCGAAGCTCCGCAGGAAGTTGACCACCGGCGTGCCGATGAGGTTTTCCGACAGCACGATGCGGTCATCGATCCGGATGTCGTAGGCGTCAACGGTGATGTACAGGCCGTCGGCTGGCTCCAGTACCAGACCCAGCCCCATGTTGCGCGATTCCTCCGCTAGCAGCGGCTCGGCGCCAAGCGCGATGCCGATCGGATCATCGACCGCAAAGGTGCGCACCTCGAATGGCACACCGCCGATGAAGTTGGTCGCCGTCGACTGGAAGAACTGCTGCTGCAGGGACGGGGCGCGGAAGCCGGTCGAATAGGTGCCGCGCAGCGCCACCCCGTCGGTGAAGGCGTAGCGGCCGGACAGCTTGCCGGACGTGGTGCTGCCAAAGTCGCTGTAGTCCTCATAGCGAACCGCCACGCCGGCGGAGAACTGATCGGTTACATCGGTCTCCAGGTCCAGGTAGATCGAGTTGTTGTCGCGGTCGCGCAGGGTCGCTACGCCGGGGGGAAAGCCCGGAAACACCTGGGAGCCTGGAATCTGTGCGCCATTCGACGCCAGCACGCGGCCATTGATATGGGACGCTTCTTCGCCGGCGCGCAGCTGGAACTGGTCTTCGCGGTGCTCCACGCCCCACGACAGCGTGACCGGGTACTGCCAGCCGAAGTCAAACGCCTTGCTGAAGTCGGCATTGAGCAGGTACTGGTAAACGCGCAGACCGCCAGCATAGAACTCGGTGGGAGAAGCCACACCCAAGCTGCGGTTGAGGCTGTTCAGCACGTCAAAGGTGAGGTCGTTGGCGCCATAGTTGAAGCTCACGTCCCAGCGCCAGTCACTGGCACTGGTGCCGCGCAGGCCGGCAACCAGCGAACGATCTTTCGAGTAATTGTTGATCTGCGGCAGAAATCCGTTCGGGTAGATCTGCGGAACGTTGCGCGGGTCGCCGGCCGGCCGGAAAAAGCCATTGGACAGTACATCGCGGTTGCTGAGCATTCCGAACGCATAGGCGGTCACCGAGTCGGACATGGCCATGTCGGCGTTCAGCGAGATCGCGCCCTGATCAATCTCCGGGTCGCCATAGCGCTGCACCACGCGGCCAGGAGGTGCCGATGCAGGCGTTACGGTGCCAAGGAAAGGCCGTGCCCGATTCGTGTTGTCGCTGTGCCTGGCCTGGCCGGCGATGACCAGCGAGCCGGCGCCGCCGAGCGCCATGCCGGTGCTGCCGCTGAGCTGCCACTGCTTGCCGTCGCCGGCCGTCTGTTGACCATAGCGCGCATCGACCTGGCCACCCGAATCATTGCCGCGCAGCACCACGTTGATGACGCCGGCAATGGCATCCGAACCGTACTGTGCCGAGGCGCCGTCACGCAGCACTTCAACGCGCTCGATGGCGGCGATGGGAATGGCGTTCAGATCGACCGGCGACGAACCGCGGCCTTGGCTGCCGTTGAGATTGATCAGCGCCGTGGTGTGGCGGCGCTTGCCATTGACCAGCACCAGCACCTGGTCCGGCGCGAGGCCGCGCACCTGGGCGGGCCGAACGGCGTCGGTGCCGTCAGTGATGGCCGGGCGCGGGAAGTTGAGCGAGGGCAGGGTGCGCGACAGCGCCGTCGCCAGCTCGGTCGCACCGGTCGCCTGCAGCGCTTCGGGGGTGATGATATCGATCGGAGAGATCGACTCAGCGACGGTGCGATCCGCCACGCGGGTGCCGGTGACGATGACTTCGTCCAGCCGGCTGGCGCTCCTTTCACCCTCAGTCTGGGCCTGCGCGACCGGCACGCCCAACGCGAGCGTGATTGCGATCAGCAGCGGCGAGCGGCGCAAACGGGTGTTGTGGGGCGTGCTCATGTGCAACCTCTTGAGTGGTGAACGGAAAGTGGGTGGGCGGCTGGTGGAGGCCAACGAGAGGCCCCGTCTGACGTCCCCAGTTTCGCCCGATGATTAGAGCAGTCAATCGATTGATCGTGTGGGCAATATAGCGCCAGGTTCGGTCGAGGCGGAATCTGGCATCGGTGCAGCAAGGCGTTTCGGGTCGAAGCCGCCAATGTCAAACACGAACCGCGTCTCCCGCGCCGGCGCCAGATCCAAGCGAAGCTCGATCTGTCGGGCGTTCCGCAGCAGCGCCAGAAACCTGGAATCGTCATCAATGAACACAGCCGGCGGCACGTTGCCCTCCGCGCGGCTGACAACGAGTGCTTGAGGTTCGCCGCCGTCGGCGGTCACCTGCAGCGGGCACTTGCCCTGGCAGGCGAAGTCTCCATCGGTGATCAACAGGTAGGCTGACTGCCCCCAGTCCGGATGCCGCCGCAGCACCAGCCGCACGGCCGGCATCCCCGGCTTGCCCTGCGCCGCGTAGATGAAGGCGGTGAAGACAGTGCCGCCAGATGCTTCATCGTTCACCGCGTGGTAAGTCCACAGGCCCGTCAGTCGACGCCGCTCGGCCTCCGCCTCCGCCGCTGTGCGCAGCTCATCCAGCCGCGGCGCCAGCGTGCGCCCCGCGACGGTGGACGGAAACCGTGCCATCAGATCCTCGCCAAACGCCCGCGCCAGGTCGGGTCGCCCGCTGGCAACCGCCGCATCCAGATGTGTCATCAGCGCGGCCGCCTCCGTTTCGGCGCGCGCGGCGGCCGCTTGTGCTGCCTGCCGCTGGGCCTCGTCGTTGCCGCAGCCCGCGATCAGCAGCGCCGAGCAAAGCAGGGCTGCGCTGCGGAAGCGCGCTGCACGGATCATTGATCGGCACGTTGAGGGCATGATCATCGGCGACGTTGAGGGTGTAGGCCCAATGCTGGTCAAGCCCGCAGACTTCGGCAAGTACCAGATCACACAGAAAACGCCGCCGCTGCAGCAGGCTTGACGACATCAACCGGTCTGCCCATAATTAACGGTTCAACGCGCCCGTAGCTCAGTTGGATAGAGTACCAGGCTACGAACTTGGTGGTCGGGAGTTCGAATCTCTCCGGGCGCGCCAAAAAAAGACAACAGGGTCAGTGACTTACAGTCACTGGCCCTTTTGTTTTCTGGGCTCTGAGACGCCTGTGACAGGTGCTGTGTCAGGTGCTGTGACAGGTGCTGTGACAACGGCGGTTTTTCGCGGCCCTGCGCAGGGGTCAAAGCGAGGAAAAGTCGTGGACACCCACACCCCGTGGACAAGAATACCCACACCCCGTAAACAAGCAGTCCCGAACAAAGCCAGTTCCATCACGCCCGACCAAAAACGGTCGACCAAGCTCGTGTCCACGTTCGTGGGCGCGAGCATCCACGCTCGGGCATTCTCGACGCGATGGGTGTCCACGTTCATCGCATCCACGTTCATCGGCAGTCCAGATCGAAAAGTGGGTGTCCACGATCGCGTTCACGAGGAGTACGTTCGGACGTTCCACTCATGGATCTCTTCCGACGTTGCCGGTTCTGCGACTCGGCTGCAACAAGGAGATCTGCTGTTTGCTGGCTCGGGCGAAACCAAGGCTGACATCGGCAAGTGCGTAGCTTATGTCCATGACTTCGAAGCCTACGCCGGCGGCGACATCGTCATCCTCCGGCCACGAGGTGTTGACCCGCTTTACTTTGGCTTTGTGCTGAACACTGAGCCTGCAAACCAGCAGAAAGCCAGTCTCGGTCAAGGTGATGCTGTTGTTCATATCAGTGCGACGGCGTTAGCTCAGGTGACTGTGTCGGTGCCGCCCATCAATGAGCAGGTTGCCATTGCGACCGTGTTTCGCGACATCGACTCGGAAATCGCTGCACTCAGGCGCTGCCGCGACAAAACCCGCGCCATCAAGCAAGGCATGATGCAGCAGCTCCTCACCGGTCGCGTTCGGCTGGTGCAGCCGACCATGTCGACGCCTGAAGTCGCCACCCCATGACCCAAACCCCGCCATTCCAGCTCACCCACAGCATGCTCCGCCGCGTTGCCGAGATCGCGGAGTTAGTGGGCGCGTGGAACGCGGCGAGTCCCGTGGCTTTGCAGCCGCAGCTGCGGCGCGGCAACCGCATTCGCAGCATCCAGGCTTCGCTGGCGATCGAGCAGAACACGCTGTCGGTGGAACAGGTGACGGCGGTGCTGGCCGGCAAGCCGGTGCTGGGCACGCCGCGCGAGATTCAGGAGGTGCTCAATGCCTTTGCCGCGTATGAAGCAATGGTGGATTGGCAGCCCACGCGCCTCGACGACTTGCTGGCCGCACACGGTCAGTTGATGCACGGGCTGGTCGAGGACGCGGGACGCCTGCGCGCCGGCGGGGTTGGCATCTATCAGGGGCAAGCGGTGGTGCATATGGCGCCGCCGGCCAAGCGGGTGCCCGCACTCACGCAGGGCTTGCTGGACTGGCTGGGCAGCACTGATGCCCATCCGCTGATCGCCTCCTGCGCCTTGCACTACGAGCTGGAATTCATCCATCCGTTCAGCGACGGCAATGGGCGCATCGGCCGGTTGTGGCAAACGCTGATCCTGAGTCGCTGGCAGCCCGTGCTGGCTTTCTTGCCGGTGGAGACCGTGATCAAACGACGACAGGCCGACTACTACCGGCTGCTGGGCGAGGCTGATCGGGCGGCGGACTGCACCGGCTTTATCGAGTTCCTGCTCGATGCGATCTTTGATGCCCTGCAGCAGGCCATAGCCGGGGCGTTGGCGGACACCGCTGCGCAGACCGCGCCGGTAGAAGCGCCGGTAGAAGCGCCGGTAGAAGCGCCGGTACATGCGCCGGTAGAAGCGGCGGTTAAACCAGCGCCACGAACGCCTGATCGCATCCTGGCCGTACTCGCCGAGCAACCCAGGCTTACCCTGGCCGAGGTGGCGACACGCGTCGGCAAATCACTACGCGCGGTTGAGCGTGCGGTGGCCGGGCTGCAGAAGCAGGGCCGTCTGCGCTATGTCGGGCCGCGCAAGGGCGGGCATTGGGAGGTGCTGCCATGAGCGCAGTTGGTGAGCGCGAACGACACAC
>JBBRBN010000129.1:0-5817 GCA_038205755.1 Lysobacterales bacterium
CGTTGTTGGAATGAAGATCAATCGCTGCGTAAAGTGACATAGCCGCCTCCTGTCGTTGGTCCGCCGAGCCAGAATAGGGCTTCGCCCCGTGGACGGCACCGCCAGCGATGGGAGGCGGCGACATGAGTTTTCAGGTCTTGAATTGATGCATCGCCGATAGAAGCAGCGACGCGCGCTCGCTTGGAGTAGGTCCGTAGGGCGGGCTTCCAGCCCGCCGACTCCGGCGGATGCCTAGACCGCCGCGTACTCAACGCGATAGCCGAGATTGCGTAGCCGCTGCGTGTGTTCGCGCAGGTTGACGCGGCTAAAGAAGGGCAGCCGATCTGCGGTGGGACCGCCGCAGACAGCAAATGCGATGCGCAATCCGTCGGGCAGCTGGGCAACCGGGATCACGGCTTGATGCGTGGCGGGAAGTGCGTCGTGAACCTTTTGCCGAAAGGTCTGGTCGCCTTTGAGTGTCTCGGCCGACACCCAGGCTTGCGCGAACAGATGGCTAAGGGTTCCTGACCCGCACGCATAGCGTTTGACGAAGATCAGCGAGCCGTCGTCGGAGACGATATCGCACGGCTCGATTTTGCTGTGCCCGCCGCCGTGCGGGATGTTGTTCCGATCGAGACAGCACAGGCGGCTGTCGGTGCCGGCTGCGCGAAGGTTGTAATCCTGCTCGTTCTCGCCAGCGGTGAATGGCGCCATTGCGATGGTGCGACCATTGATCGCGCGAACGAAGTCGGTAACCTGCGTCACGAAGTCAACGTCCAGCCGATACCAGCGCCCGCCGTGCAGCAAGTAACGATGCCCGTCGTGGTCGCATTCCCAGCACAGGCACTCGTAGACCGTCCAGCGCTTGAGCATCGTGCCGGTCGCTGAGCTGATGGCGTTGATGTGGTGATGCTTGAGGAACGGGATATCGATGGACTTGTTGACGCCAACGCGATCGAACCAGCGATCAAATCGCAGCAAAGGGTTTTCGAATCGGTTGCGGTCCCCGGAGAAGGTGAAGTTTCGCAGTTCGAAGGCGCTGACCAGCTCGGGCGCGGCCATCAGAAGTTGGTCGTGTGCGCCGCTGGCGATGCAATCCACAAGCAACTGGTTCAGCGGATCGATCACGGTGTGGTCATGGATCGGCCGCACGTTGTCGACCCAAGGAAATTTCTGCTTGTAGTTGTCCAGGCTGTACGCGTGCAGCAACCTCGCCAGATAGTCGGGCAGCTCATCGATTTCGAGCTTGATGGTGGCATGCAGCGCGTCGGCGCCCGCCAGCTTGGAGCCAAGATTCGGATCGCTTGGCGAACCGGCAGCGCCCCGCAACATATCCCGTTGCACATCGATACCGAAGCGCTCGATGCGTCCCTCGGCGGGCGACTGCTCGCGAGCCTGCAGCACATCCTCATCGATGCGGGTGCGGTCGATGGCATCCAGCCGGTCCTCATCGACCGCATTCAGCACGGTCTTGAGCCCGAAGTCTGCGACCACGGCGTCGCGTCGAACGCGGTGATGCGCATGTCCGAAGGTGACAGCGACCTGGCTGCCGGCGATTTCCAGCAGTAGCACACCACTCGCGCTTCGGTTGTACAGAGTCAGGCTGTTCATTGACTCAACACCATCGAAGAACTCGAGCCATGGCGGCGGTTTTGATGGTGATTGCCACGCATAGAAGCGGGCCGGGCAACCGAACGCATCGTCTAGTTGCCGGACTGCATCTGCTCCTGACGGGTCGACCACATCGGCCGCACTCAGTCCCGGCTTGATGAGCCGAAGGCTGAAATGGCGTGTCTTAGCGTCGCTGGGCATTTCGTTTTTTAGACGCCGCTGCCGGTTGGCGCAAGCCGCCGCTTGGCATCGTGCATGAGCAGCACGCCATCGATGAGGGTCTGCACGGTTTCGCGTTCGCGTTGGTCGAGCTTGCTGACGGCCTCGAACTGCAGGCGCAGGCGGTCGCCGTGTGGGCCGCGCTCGCCGTCCTCGAAAAGGAGCGTATCGGCGCTGACGTTGAGCGCTACCACGATGCGCTGAAAGACCTCGATGGTTGGCTGCGAGGCGCTGGCCTCGTAGCGTTTGTACTGCGAGACGTGGACGCCGGCGACGTCGGCCATTTGTTGCTGGGTAAGGCCACGGTCGCGGCGGATGGCGGCCAGGCGTTTGGGGAAGTGCATGAACAAGGGATCGAGGAGGGAGCTGTCCATACCGTAGACCCTGGGTGCGAAGTGGCGACCGAGTAAGGACTATAGTAGAGTCGTAACAAGACCTCAATCTGCTACTTGACCGGTTTTTGGAGGAATCCGCCATGCCCCGTATCCCCGAGCCCGAGCTGGAGCAGCTGAAGTTGCAAGTGTCGATGGTGCGGCTGGTCGAAGCCGCCGGGATCGCGCTCAAGCCGCACGGCAAGGACTTGCTGGGCCGCTGCCCGTTCCACGACGACAAGACGCCCTCGCTGGTGATCAGCCCCAAGGCGAATCTGTGGCATTGCCTGGGTGCGTGTCAGGCCGGCGGCTCGGTGGTGGATTGGGTGATGCGTTTCGAGAGCGTGCCGTTTCGGCGGGCGGTCGAGTTGCTCAAACAGGAGATCGGCGCGGGGCCGGTGGTCGAGGTGGCGACGGCGCCGGCGAAGCGCGGCGACGATGGTCGGTGGCAGGCGAGCGCGGACGATGCGGCGCTGCTGCGTCAGGTGATCGATCACTATCACGCGACACTGATGCAGAGCGCGGAGGCGCAGGCGTATCTGGCCAAGCGCGGCCTCGATCATCCCGAGGTCGTTTCCCATTTCAAGCTCGGCTATGCGAATCGGACGCTGGGACTGACGCTGCCGGGCGCGGAGATAAAAGCCGGAGCGGCGGTGCGTGGGCAGTTGCAGCGGATCGGGATTCTGCGCGCATCGGGGCATGAGCATCTGGCCGGGTCGCTGGTGATTCCGGTGATCGGTCTCGATGGTGCGATCACTGAGGTCTACGGCCGCAAGCTGCGCAGCGATCTGCGGGTGGGTACGCCGCTGCATTTGTACCTGCCAGGTCCGCATCGGGGTGTGTTCAACGAGGCCGGCATCGCCGGTAGCGAGGAAGTCATCCTCTGCGAAGCGCTGCTTGATGCGCTGACGTTTTGGTGTGCAGGTTTCCGCAACGTCACGGCGAGCTACGGCATTGAAGGTTTCACCGAGGATCATCTGGCGGCGTTTCGCCGCCACGGCGTGAAGCGGGTGCTGATCGCTTACGACGCCGACGAAGCCGGCAACAGTGCGGCCGACAAGCTGGCCGCGAAGCTGATCGCAGAAGGCTTTGACTGCTACCGCTGCCGCTTCCCGAAAAGCATGGACGCGAACCAGTACGCGCTCGATGTGAAGCCGGCGGCGAAGTCGCTGGGCCTGGTGATTCGGCAAGCCGAGTGGCTCGGCAACGGTGCGCCGCCAGCGCGTGTGCCGGTTGAGCCAGTGGCAGCGTCACCGGTCGGCTCCGCGCACATTCCCACTTTAGTTGCTGCTGTTGATCCGGCTGAACTCACCGTTTCATCGGATGCCAGCGAAGCACTGCCCGAACCGCCGGCCTACCGCGTGCCGCCGTCCGCCGAGCCGTTGCCGGTGCTGATCGAGGGCAACGAGCTGCGCTTGACGCTGGCGGATCGCGGCTATCGCGTGCGCGGCATCGACAAGAATCTCTCCTACGAGCAGCTCAAGGTATGGATCAAGGTCGACCGTGGCGCGCATTTGCACGTCGACACCATCGAGCTATACCAGGCCAAGCAGCGGGCGTTGTGGTGTCGGGCGGTGAGTGTTGAGCTGGGCGTGTCGGAGGAGATCGCCAAGGCGGATCTCGGCCAGCTGTTGCGGGCGGTGGAGCAGCGGCAGGATGAGGTGATCCGTGCGCAGCTCACGCCGAAGACTGCGAACGAAGCATCGGCATTGAGCGCCCATGAGCGCGAGGCGGGGCTGGCGTTGTTGCGTGATCGCAGCTTGATTGAGCGAATCGTCGCCGATGTCGAGGCCAGTGGCGTCGTTGGCGAATCATCGAACGCATTGGTCGCCTATCTCGCGTGCGTCAGCCGCAAGCTCGACAAGCCCCTCGCCATCCTGATTCAGAGCACGAGCGCGGCGGGCAAGTCGACGCTGATGGACGCGATTCTCGCGCTGATGCCGGAAGCCGAGCGTGTTCACTACTCGGCGATGACGGGACAGAGCCTGTTCTATCTGGGCGAGCAGGCGATGAAACACAAGATTCTGGCCATCGCCGAAGAAGAGGGCGTGCGGCAAGCGGCCTATGCGCTGAAGCTCTTGCAGTCGCAGGGCGAGCTCACCATCGCATCGACCGGCAAGGACCCGATCACGGGGCAACTGGTCACGCAGGAATACCGCGTCGAAGGCCCGGTGATGCTGTTCCTGACCACCACGGCGATCGACGTCGATGAGGAACTGCAGAACCGCTGCCTCGTGCTCACCATCGACGAATCGCGCGAGCAGACGGCGGCGATCCAGGCGCGGCAGCGCGCGGCGCGCACGCTGGATGGGTTGCGCGCCAAGCGTCGCGCGAACCACGTGCTGGCGGCGCATCAAGCCGCCCAATCGCTGCTGCGGCCGCTGGCGGTGGTGAACCCTTACGCCGAGCAGTTGCGCTTTGCGCATGACCGGGTGCGGCTGCGGCGGGATCAGCAGAAATACTTGGCGCTGATCGACAGCATTGCGCTGTTGCATCAGTACCAGCGGCCGGTGCGATTGATGATCGAGGATGGCGAAACGATCGAATACGTCGAGGTCACGCTGGACGATATCGCGCTGGCGAATCGCTTGGCGCATGAGGTGTTGGGGCGCTCGCTGGACGAGCTGCCGCCGCATACGCGGCGTTTGCTTGGCACGATCCGGCGGCTGGTCGATGAGGCCGCGCAGGCGCAGGCAGTCGAGCGCAGCGCAGCGCGGATCACGCGCGCGCAGATTCGCGCGGCCGCGGCATTGGGCGAAACCCAGCTGCGGCTGCACTTGGAGCGTTTGGTTGAACTGGATTACCTGTTGGTGCATCGCGGTCAGCGCGGCCAGTCGTTTGTGTACGAGCTGGCATTCGATGGCCGGTTGGAGGCAAGCACACCGCAGTGCGTCGGGCTGATCGATTTGGTGAGCCTCGACCCGACTACGACGCCAAGTTCGCGGGGTGAAACGGCGAGTTCGCGGGGTGCGGCGGTCGAGTTCGCGGGGTCACCGCGCCCCCATCGCGCCCCGTTCGCGGGGCCATCGCGGGGTAGTGAAACCGGGCTCAACGCCAATGCTGACGCGGGATTTCCCGTTTTAGCTGCTGTCGTCGCCGAAAACGCACCTCCTGAGCCCACACCGCCAATTCGTCGTAACGGGTCGTCGTACTCGCCGGCCGGCGAGCGGCACTGATGGCGCGGCCGGGTTCCAATGGTCGCCGGCCGCGTGGCGATCAGGCGGGTCTGCGCTGGCGGCAACTTAGCGATGCATCCGAGCGGCAACCGCTGGCGGCGTGGATGCGGCGCTATCTGGATGCGTTGCTGATGCTGCAGTTTTCGGCGGGCACGGTGCACAAGCGCTGTCAGGATCTGGCGTGGTTTGCAGAGTGGTGCGAGGAGCGCGCGCTGCTGGCACCCGCCGAGATCACGCGGCCGGTGATGGAGCGCTATCAGCGGCATTTGGCGACGTATCGGCAGGCCAACGGCAAGCCGCTGTCGGTGCACCATCAGATCAGCAAGCTGCACAGCATCAAGGGCCTGTTTCGCTGGCTGGTCCAAGGCCATCACATGGCGCACAACCCGGCCGCCGATCTGGCATTGCCACGGGTGCCGCAGCGGCGCTTGCCGGAGCCGCTAAGCATTGATGAGATCGAG
>JBBRBN010000130.1:0-5758 GCA_038205755.1 Lysobacterales bacterium
TGATTCGGCAACCGCGCTGGTGCAGTCCGAGGCGCGCCACGCGGCAGAGCGGGTGGAGATGTGGCTCAACAATCGCATCGACGACGCCGTATCGCTGGCGCGCTCGCCGGCCGTGCGGGCGGCCCTGCAGCCTTCCGGCCCGCTGGCGGACCGCGTCGATGATTCGGCGCTCAACCGTGAGCTGGAGGCGAGCACCGATGGTGGCCTCAAGCGCGTCGCCGTGTGGGCCCTCGTGCAGTCGCCGCAGGGTAGCGTCGTGGCGGCGAGCCAACCGAGGTTGATCGGCCGGGAGATCGCCGAGGCAACGGGCAGCGCCCAGCAGCCGGCAATCCAGCCCGCGCAGTTCTCGGAGTTCTTTCAGGGCCCGGCCTTCAGCATTGTTGTGCCTGTCTCTGCCAAGGTTGACTCTGCGCCGCGCTCAGGCGCGGTCATCGGTTGGATCGGGCTTCCCGCACTCTCCCGCTTGTGGGCCGTGCAGGCCGCCGGCGACGGCGCCGCCTCCAGCGTTATCACCGACGCTGCCGGTCGTTACCTGACGCGACCGGCGGGGGTGGCCAGCATCGTTCTCCTGCAGGATCGCGCGAGCGGAGCGGCGGTTGCGCAATGTCTGGCCGGCAGCAGCGGCGTGATCGAGGAGGCCGATGAACGCGGGGTGGTTTCGCTGGTCGCCTATCGTTGGCTGGAGCAACCACGCTGGTGCGTGCTGACGCGAGTCGATCAGTCGGCGCTGACTGCGGCGAGCGCCGCCTTGTCCCGACCTCTGCTCAAAGCGGGCGCGGCTACTTGGCTGCTGGTGTCGCTGGTCGCATGGTTGCTGTTGCACTGGAGCCAGCCGCGCAACGCGGCAACTGCCGCACGCGGGTCTGCTGAGGAATCATTGCCAAAGCCAGCGCCGCCGCGAGCTCCCGCCAGCAGCCGAGCGTCCAAGCCTTCCGCCGCCGCAGACGCGCAGGCCAATCAGTCGCGCAACGATTTTCTGACCAGCGTGAGTCACGAAATCCGCACGCCAATGAACGGCGTGCTGGGGCCGTTGGCCTTGCTGTTGCGCTCACCACTCAACGAGCAACAGCAGGAGTTGGCAGAGCTCGCGCACGCTAGCGCCGATGCGCTGCTGCGCAGCATTCGCGACGTGATTGATGGGGCAAAGCTGGACGCCGGCGAGCTGCAGCTGGCGGAAGAGCCGTTCAACCCACGGCAGATCATCGAACAGGCCGCTGAGGCACTGGTTGCGCAAGCGGCGCTTCTGCGAACGGAAATCGAACTCGCGCACTCCTCCGAACTGCCGCCACGGGTCACCGGCGATCCGCTGCGCTTCCGCCAATTGCTGGACCACTTGTTCGACAACGCGCTGCGCTGCTGTGCGTCGGGCCGTCTAAAGATCGACCTGCGCGCCTTTCCCGGCTGGCCCGGCTACGAAGTGATCTATTTACGCATCAGTGACGGCGACGCGCAGCAGGCGCGCATGCATGCCTTGGCTGAGCAGTTGATCGAGACCGATCTCTCGAAATCGCTGCGCGCGGGTGGCAGTGGGCTTGCGCTGGCGATCTGCCAAGCGCTGACCAAAAAAATGGGCGGCCGCATCGGTGGTGACGGCAAGCCCGGCGGCGAGTCAGGGTTGTGGGTGGAGATCCCCTTGCGCGTGAAGGACGTCGCCGACAGCGATGGCGAACACTTGGCCGGCGGCAATGGCCTATGCGTCGTGCCCGCCGGTCCCGGCGTGCATGCACTGCTGGTGGAAGACAACAGCACCAACCAGCACGTAGGTGCATTGATGCTGCGCAGCCTGGGTTGCGTCGTTGAGGTCTGCAGCAACGGCCAGCAAGCCATCGAGCGCATCGACAGCAGCGACTTTGACATCGTATTCATGGATTGCGACATGCCGGTCATGGATGGTCTCACCGCGACCCGGGCCATCCGCCAGCGCGAGGACGCCAAGCGCGATCTGCCTATCGTCGCGGTAACGGCGCAAGCGATGCCCGGCGACCGCGAGCGCTGCCTCGCAGCCGGGATGAATGACTACCTCAGCAAACCCGTGCTCGATACTGACTTCGCCGCTGCACTGCGGCGCTGGTTGCCGACCCGGATTGCCGAGGTGCCCGAGGCCGCACTGGCGGCCAAGCCCGCCGAAGCGGATGCGTCGGAAGATGGCGCAGGGTCACTCGCGCTCGATCCGGTGACGGTGAATCGACTGCGTGCCCTTGCTACGGTCACCGACCCTGGCCTGCTCGAACAGATTTTCGATGCTTTCAGGCATGACAGCCGCGACCTCATCGACACCATGGGCCTGGCCATTGAGGCGCGCGACGGCGACACCTTGCGTGCGGCTGCGCACATGCTTAAAGGAGCGAGCGGAACCATTGGCGCGCGTGGTATGGTCGAGCTCTGCGAGCAACTTCACCAGCAAGGTGAGGAAGGCACTTGGGAAGCGTCCGGGATACTGATAACGCGGTTGCGGGCCGAGTTCGTGCTCGTCCTCGAAGCCTTGAATCGGGCGCAGGAAGCTCCGCTGACCCTGTGCAACTAGCCCGGCCGGACGCCAGTCGCGCAGGCAGTCACAGCCCTGCACATCGTCTGACAAGAAGCCCGCACCCATGAAGATTCTGATTGCTGAAGACGACACCACCAGCCGCTTGACGCTGGCCGCGACGCTGCGCAAGTTTGGCCATGAGGTCACTGCGGTGGCCACTGGCCAAGCGGCGCTGCAAGCCTGGCAGCGCGACGTCTATCCGATGCTGATTTCCGATTGGATGATGCCGGAGCTGAACGGGCTGGAATTGTGTCGCGCGATACGCAATGGCAATCGCCAGCACTACACCTATGTGATTATCCTGACCGCGCTGTCGGGCAAGAATAACCAGCTCGACGGCATGGATTCTGGCGCAGATGACTTCATCAGCAAGCCGTTCGATGAAGATCTGCTGCTGACTCGCCTGCGGGTGGCCGAGCGCATCCTAGAGCTGCACGAAGCGCTGCGCACCGAGGCCACCCGTGACCGGCTCACCGCCCTGCTCAATCGCGGCGCGATTCTCGACTTCCTGCAACAGGCGCTTGAGCGCCGTGCGCGCGAAGGCGGCGATGTTGGGGTGATCCTCATCGACCTCGATCATTTCAAGGAGGTCAACGACCAGCACGGCCACCTCACCGGCGATGTGGTTCTGCGCGAAGCCGCACGCCGCATGCAAAGTGCGCTGCGTCCGTATGACCGCATCGGCCGCTACGGCGGCGAAGAGTTCATCGTCATCAGTCCGCAGACCGATGGCAGCAACAGCGCGATGATAGCCGAGCGAGTTCGCAATCAACTTTCGGCGTCGACGCTGAGCACGCCGAGCGGAGAGCTCGCCGTCACGGCCAGCTTTGGTGTAGCGCACGCCGCGCAATTCGCCAATCCCACGCCCGAGCAACTGGTCGCGCATGCCGACGATGCCCTATACGAGGCCAAGCGCGGCGGCCGCAACCAAGTGCGCTTGAACACCCAAAGAAGCGCAAGCGCGAACGTGGACGAGCGTGTGGACGTTGGCAACGTGTAGGAACGTGCATCACGAACTTCGACGCGTCAGGCGTTGGCGCAGATTGCCATTGGACTGAGCCTGACGCGACGCGGTGCGCTCGACTATCGGCAGAGGGTGGTCCGGCGTGTAGGCTTATTCTTGGATCGCGCAGGTGTCCACGATTGCCTGGGTGTCCACGTTTTCTGGTGTCCACGTTTTCTGTCCACGTTTTCTGGAGGGGTGTTAGGCGTCCGTCGTCAAGCATCCTCGGCGGTCTTTATGCAGTGATTTCTCCTTGAGTTTTGTTTTTTTTGGAGCAGTGCTTCGGCCGAGCCCACACTGCTCATCGTGGCCAGCGCGCGTGCAGCTCATCGATGCGAAATGCGTGCTGGTGAAGATTTCCAGCCGCCGCATCGTTGAGGTGCGGGTGGTCGGGTGGTAGCTCCGGATGGCTGTGCGACAGATTTTCCGAGTCAGGCGCTGGCCAGGCCAGCCAGGTCGCAGCAACGCCCACGATCGCCAAGATCGCCAAGGCGGCAAACGCAGCGCCCAGCCCCCACGTCGCGCCTACCCAGCCGGCCAGCGGGTAGGCGATTAACCAGCAGGCATGCGACAGCGAAAACTGCGCTGCAAACAGCTCGGGCAAGTGGGTGGAATCGGCGGAGCGTCGCAGCAGCCGTCCGCCGGGTGTGACAAGACCGGCGTACGCCGCTCCCAGCAGGAACCACGCCGTAAGCAATGCCGGCCAGCCAAAATGCGTCGGAGCGCTCACGTAGCCCACGGCGCACAAAGTCATGACCACGGCCATCGCAATCGCGGCGGTCAGCAGCACGGCGCGATCCGTCCAACGATAAAGCAGCTTCGGCAAGGTGAGCGCTGTGAGCATTGAGCCGGTGCCGAACACGGCAAGCGCCCACGCGACCTGGCGTTCGCCGCCGTGCAGCGCTCCACGCACCAGCACCACCGTGTTGACGAACACCATCGCCCCGCCAGCGGCCGCGCACAGATTCAGCGCCAGCAGGCCACGCAGGCGCGGCGTACGCAGGTAGTTCCGCATGCCGCGCAGCACGCGGGCGAACGGACGATCACGATGCGCGGTCGCAGCGATGCGTGGCAGCACGGTGCCGACCACCAGCAGCGCCGAGAGCACGAAACCCACCGAGGTACCCGCAAACAGGCCGTGGAAACTGATCATCGTCAGCAGCAGCGCCGCAAGCGCCGGACTGAGCAGGGATTCGAGGTCGTAGGCCAGACGCGACAGCGACAGCGCCCGCGTGTAGTTGCGCTCGTCGGGCAGAATTTCCGGAATCAACGACTGGAAAAGGGGGGTGAATCCGGCCGACGCCGCCTGCAGCAGAAAAATCAGCAGGTAGATCTGCCAAGTCTGGGTCACGAACGGCAATGCCAGCGCGACCAGCGCACGCACCACGTCGAGCGCGACCAGCGCTGCCTTGCGGTGCGCCCGCGGAATCCAAGCGCTGGCGATTGGTGCCAGGGTGACGTAGGCGATCATCTTGATCGCCAGCGCGGTTCCCAATACGGCGCCAGCGTCGGGTCCCGCCAACTCATAGGCCAGCAGAGCCAGGGCAACCGTCGCCAGCCCGGTGCCGACCAAGGCCACCATCTGCGCCGCGAACAAACGCCCGAAGACCGGATGTCGAAGCAATTCCAGCATGATGTTAGCTCCGCTAGCGCTTGTCAGTTCAAGTAACTTTTGCGCGACGACACGATACTAGTCGTCGCGCGGTTGGCTACTCGTCGACTTTCGATTTGGGCTTCTTCTCGGACGCCGACTCATCGGAGGCCTTCGGGTTCTTCACGGAGGCAGCCTCGGCGTCGCATTTGTCTTTCAATGCCTTAATGTCGGGGTCGGCGAGGTCGTTGGAATAGCGCGTACGGTCAGCGAGCTGCTCGCAGGTGCCCGGCTTCAGTTTCGGCGTGTCGTCGTGGTTGCTGTGCGCGATCACGACTGGGGCGACGACGAGCAAGCCTGCGGCGAGCGCGATCCAGAGAATTGATTGCTGCTTCATGTGTAACTCCTGCGAGTGATGGGCCGACGCGGCCCGGTTATGAAAGAAAACCGTGTCAGATCAGGGCTGGTACAGCGCGTCCTGGAAGCCAGTGACATCCACCTTGACTGTGACGGCGGACTCGCCGCGGTTCTCCCAGTACCAGCCATGGGTGCCGTCGAACGGCGCGGTGAAGGTGCCAGACGCACTGCGTTGTGAAGCTTCGACCGAGTAGGAAGTCCATGGCCCCTTCTCGGCAGG
>JBBRBN010000131.1:0-5717 GCA_038205755.1 Lysobacterales bacterium
AGACCTCACGCGCGTTCGCCTCCCCCGAGAGCACTGCCTCAATGTGGCCGATCTTGCGTTTGGACATCAGGCTCATGGCGCGACGGCCGCCGCCCGTTCGGCGTGCATCACCACCAGCATGTGCGGCAGGGTGAGCGCAGCTAGACCGATGAAGACGATGCGCAGCAGGTCGCCACTCCAGGCCTGCGTTCCGGCGGACGACAGCCAAAGCCAGGCGACCGTCGCGGCAAGCAGGCTTAGCGCGGTGTAGAGCAGGGCGACTTGGGCCATGCGCCGGCGCACATCCGGTGCCGCAGCGGCTGCGGCGAGGCGCAGGTGGCGCGGGCTATGGAGGGCACAGAAGTACACGATGAAGTACACCAGCGGCGGCAGCAGCACGGCGAGCGCGGCGAGCGCGACAAGCTCGAGCGCCACCCTCGGAGATCGCCGCAGCGCCAGCAGCGCCGCGGCTGCCATGCCCGCCGCGAGCCAAGGAACAAGCGCGGCAAGTGCGTTTGCAATCGTGGCGCCGCCAGCGCCGGACAGCAGCACAAAGGCCTCGGTGACCTCGTTCGGCCAGCGCCACACGGGCAGTGCCAGCAGCGCCGCCCCGGCAACCGCGCGCGCCCACGTTGGCAGATGGTCGCGCCAATCACCGGCGAAGTGCCAGGCCGAGATCGCCAGAAAGGCCGCAAGACTGATACCCGGCGCCCAATACCAGGCGAGCAGGACGGCGCCAGCCAGACCGAGGTAAGCAAGATGGAAAGCCGCGCACCCCAAACGCGTGCGCCAAAGCCCGGCGCGATGAGCCACCCACGGGTCGAGCGCGCCGTGCGGTAGCCCTGCGACCGCCACCGCGATCGCCAGCACCAGCGCGAGGGCGCCGCCGGTAACAGCGGCGCTGTCTAGCGCGAGCCACGTCGACGCACCTACACCCAGCGTCAGGAAGGCAGCCGTTTCGGGTGCCGGCGCGGCGCGCGCGGTCATGGCGACCGCCCCGCGACCGACGGCTGTGGGCCGAGCGCCTGCAGGAACGGCCAAGGCGGCAGCGCGGCAACGATCCGAGCCATATCCGCGAGGCGCGCTTGGTCGGATAGAAAGCGCACGAACGCCGCGCCGGGGACGATACCCGCGAGGCGCATGAAGAACTCCGGCGCACGTGCTGGATTGGCGGTCAGCGCGCGCAGAAATACCCCGTCCATCCACTGCCGCAGCCGCGGTTCGTCGGGATGCCCAATGGGCCGCCCGTCGCGCGCCAGCGCCTCGGCGCAGCGCTCTGCCCACGCCTGGATGCGCAAAAAGCCATAGCCCGACGCGGCGCGCAGCGCGCCCGCCGCCGTCCCGGCCAGCACAACGCCTGGAATCGCCTGATCCCGGGACGCGGGTGGCAGGCCCATTGGCAGCACGGCCTGCTCCGTGCGGATCACCGGTGCCGCCGCCCAGCCGCGCGCGGCGACCAGCGCATCAAGGTCGGCGGCCAGAAGGTCGGTGCCGGTCGGGCGGACGGAGAAGCGCGTGGTTTCGACCAGCACGCGCGTGGGCGATAGCGGAAGCACATACGAGAACACGAAGCCAAGCGCATCGGCCCGCATGTCGGTCATCAGCTCGACCTCGCGGTCGTCGATACCCGGCGCCTCAAGCGCCAGCTCGCGGCCGGCGAAGCATTGGAACATTCGCGATGCGGCAACGCGCGCCCTGTGCGGTGGGCGCGTGTCCACCACGTGGCGCGCCGCGATGGACCCGACGTTGGTGCCGATCTCAGCGCCGTCGGCAGTGCGCGTGATCGCCTCGGCGCGCACGCCCAGTTCCAGCGTGATGCGCGACGCATCGGCGATTGCGCGCAGCGCGGTCGCATAGACCGAGCTGCTGCGAAGGTAGGCGTAGCGCCAGCCTTCAGCCATCGAAACCACGCTCTCACCGCTGCGCGTCGAGCATCGCCAGCGCTCCCACGTTCGCGTGGCGGAGGTGGCCCAGCCGCTGTTGGCCGGAGTCCAGAACGCCCAGCTGCGGTCGTCCGTGTAGGACTCGCGCGGCTCAATGATCCGCACTCGTCCGCCGGCGCCGGAGCGGGCCAGGCGCTCAGCAAGCGCGAGCCCGGCGAGGCCGCCGCCGAGGATGACAAGGTCGGCGCGCTCACCCATGGGCGCTCGTGATCCCCTGCAAAGCCTGTTGCAAGCGGGCGTCGTGGAGGGCGTCGCGCCGATGCAAACGCGGTACGCAGGCGAACGAGGCCAGTGCGAGTGCCGCATGCCCGGTCTTCGCCGCCGGCCCGAGCACGGCACGGCGATCCCAGCTGCGGTAGTTGGCGGCGGCGATCCGCCCGCCGATGGCGCGGTACATGCGCGCGGCGGCAAGAATCGCGACGCGGGCGCGGGCTGGCAGGAAGCCAAGACCCGCTTCGCCGCTGTCGTAGTAGCGCTCGGCGAGCGCCAAAAGGCGCTGTGTGGCGGTGCGCAGCGAGGTCTGAAGGGCGGCGTCCGGCGTAGCGATAGCGGCAGCAGCGACGTCGCCCACCCAGGTCGCTGGCAGGTAGCGGCGGTCCATCCGCGCGTCTTCGCCAACGTCGCGGGCGATATTGGTGAGCTGCATCGCGATGCCGAGGTCGATGGCGAACGGCGCGGCGCGCGGGTCGCGCACGTCGAGCACCGCGCACATCATCAGTCCGACCGTTCCAGCGACGCTCCAGGCGTAGCGGATCAGCTGCGTCTCGTCGGCGATCCGCACCGGGTCAAGGTCGCTCGCCACGCCGGCCACCAGCGCCAGCGCCGGTGCCACGGGCATTCCAGTTTCGGCCTGCAGCGCCAGCATTGCCGAGGTTCGCGGGTCATCCGCGCGGCCGTCGGCAAGCGCGCAGGACACCGCCGCCAAGGCATGGCGCGCTGCGGCAGCATCGGATGCCTCGTCGGCGAGGTCGTCCACATGCCGACAGAACGCGTACAGCGTCGCCGCTCGGCTGGCATGCACGCGGCCGAGCAAGTGGCTGGCCAGAGAAAATGTTCGGCCGTGGCGACGCAGCACGGCGCGGGCGTCATCCTGCTCGCGGATTTGCGGATCGATACGCTCGGCGGCCACAGCGCTCATGCCGCCGCGAGCGTCGGCAGGGTCGGGCTCCGCGCCAGATCGGCGGCGGCGGTCGGCAGCAGCCTGTCGACTACTTTGGCCGAACACAACACGCCCGGCAGTCCGGCGCCGGGGTGGCTGCCTGCGCCGGCGAGGTACAGGTTGCGTGGGCCTTCGCCCTGATTGTGGAAGCGGAACCACGCGGACTGGCGGAAGTGCGGCGCAATCGAAAATCCCGCGCCTGCCGGCGAAAGATAGTTTTTGGCGAAGTCTTCCGGGGTCATGAAGAAGTCGGCGCGGATGGTCTCATCGAGGTCCGGCAGGATCGTCCGGCCAAGGGCCGCTACGACGCGATCGCGCAGGCGCGGCCCTTCGACCGCCCAATCGATTCCGGCGGTGAGGTTGGGCACCGGTACCAGCGCGTAAAAACTGTCGCAGCCTTCCGGGGCGAAGCTTGGGTCGGTCGCCGTGGGCCGGTGGAGGTAGATCGAGAAGTCCTCGGCCAGCACCTTGCGATGGAAGATGTCGTTGAGAAGTTCGCGGTAGCGCGGCCCCATCCAGATGGTGTGATGGGCGACGCCGGTGTATTGCCGGGCGGTGCCGAAATACAGCACGAACAGGCCCATCGACTGCTCTGAATGGCGTGCCTTCAGCCGCGCGGAGAGTTTGATGGCCTTGCGCGGTAACAGGGTGTTGTACAGGTGTACCGGGTCGGCGTTCGAGACGAGGTGATCGGCCTCAATGCGTGCGCCGTCGCTGGTAACAACAGCCTGAATCACATCGGCATCGACCTCGATTGAGGCAACCGTGGTGTTGAGCCTGATCTCGATGCCCTGTTCGCGCATCAGCCGCTCCAGCCCGTCGACCAGTGCGCCGGTGCCGCCCATCGCGAAGTGAACGCCGTGCGCGCGCTCGAGGAAATGAATCAGCCCGTAGATGCTGGTGGTGTCGAACGGATTTCCGCCGACCAGCAGCGGCTGGATCGAGAACGCTTGGCGAATCTTGTCGTGCTTGATGCAGCGCGACACCATCTGCCACACGGTCCGATAGGCGCCGAGGCGAAGCAGCTGAGGCACCTGCCGCAGCATGAACATGAAGCGGTGAAACGGCGCGTCGGCGAGTTCGGTAAAGCCGACGTCGTAGATCTTCTTCGATTGCGCCAGCAGCGCGCGGTAGCCAGCGGCGTCTGGCGGGTGGATGCGCTCGATTTCGGCAAGCGTCTGCTCGATTCCGCCGCCATAGTCGAAGGTGTCGCCGTCGTGGAAGTGGAAGCGATACCAAAGCGGCAGCGGGACAATCTGCACGTAGTCGGCGGTGGCCTTGCCAAACAGCGCGAACAGTTCGTCAAACAGAAACGGCGCGGTCAGCACGGTCGGCCCGGCGTCGTGCCGGAACCCGTCCTTCTCGAACACCTGCGCCCGCCCGCCGAGTCTCGGGCAACGGTCAAGCAAGGTCACGTCGTGACCCTTCGCACGGGCGCGCAGCGCTGCTGCCATCCCGCCGAAGCCGGCGCCGATCACCACCACGTGGCTCATGCTTCGGCCGTGGCGTCTGCCAGCATCGCCATGCGCCGCCGCGCCTGCGCGGCGAGCAGTTCGCCGCTGTTCTCTGGCAGCAGCGCGGCAGCCGCAATGCACTGCCGGAAGCGCTCGACGGCCAGTGCGCGGGCGGCCTGACGCGGGTCCCGTTCACCGCGCGCAGCGAGCACGGCGACGACGTTGAGCTCCTCGTTGAGCGCATCGCGTTCAACGTCCTCAATGTCATCGGCCGCCTGATAGCCCACGGCGAACAGCGCGCCGGCCTCGACGGCCCTGCCAATCGCGTCGGGTCGCGCGGCAAGCACAAGTGAAAGCTCTAGTGGAAGAATCAACAGCGGGCCCGACTTGCCCTGAGCGACCCGCTCATAGGTATCGAGAGAGGACAGCGTGGCGCCCTGCAGAGCGAGGTCGTCACACTGCCCGCGGATCACCGAGCCAACCCGCTGATGCATCCGGGTGATGAGCTGGCCAACGGCTGCGCCTGTGGGAGCCAACGCGCCGTAGGCGGCCGACAATAACAAGTCACCGACGCAGATTGCCGCTGCGTCGCCGTGCCTGCGCCACACCGTGTCCCGGCCGCGGCGCTGGATGTCTCGATCCTGCAGATCGTCGTGGACCAAGGATGCGTTGTGGAGCAATTCGCAGGCAGCGGCCACGGCCACAGCCTCGTCGTCCGGCACGCGCAGCGCGCTGCAGGCATGAAGCGCGAGTCGCGCGCGGATGCGCGAACCACCCGCAGAAAGATGGAGGGCAGCGGCCTCGCCGGCATCGCCCGTATCGTGGAGCACGAGCGTGCGCATGCGCTGCTCGACTTGAACAAGTTTGGATGTCGCGTCGTTGCTTTGCATGGACGCCTCGCAGGACAGCTCCGGAAAAGCGGGGCAGGTTGCCGGACTGGCCGGACCCTGCCCCCGCTGGGCTTCAGTCGCTCAGGCTTACGCCTTCGCGCCTTCCGCCTCGGTCTTGCGCACGGCGATGGCGAAGATCACCAGGCCAAATACGGCCTTGGCGGTGATGTCCGCGATGGTGTAACCCACCTCGATTGCCACGCGGGTGGTGCCGCCGTCCAGTGAGAGCACGAAAGGCAGGAAGTAGACAATCGGGTAGAAGAACCACGACACAACCACGAGGTTACGGGCG
>JBBRBN010000132.1:0-5703 GCA_038205755.1 Lysobacterales bacterium
GCGCCGACCGATCGGACGCAGAAACTGCGCGCATGCTCAGCGCGGTCAAGCTCGCCCAGCTGGATGCCGAGGAAGCCCATCTGGCGCTGCGCGAGAAGGGTCTTGAGGCTCAAAGGCTAGCGAAGCAGGCCGAGCGCTTGCTGCTCGCTAAGGCCAACAGCAAGCGCAAGCGCACCGAGGCACAAGATGATTCCGAAGTCCGGACCCTGCGCAGCGCAGACGCATCGCCCGAGGCGACGGACTGAAGGCCGTGACCGAAATTCCGACCTACGTGCTGCAGCTGTTTATCGCCGACGAAGCCCCCAACTCGGTGCAGGCGCGCGGCAACCTGCGCGCCTTCTGCCGAACTCACCTGCCCGGCTGCCATCAGGTCGAGGTCATCGACGTGTTGGAGGTTCCCGCCCGGGCTTTGGACGAAGGCATCTTCATGACGCCCACCCTGATCAAGCGGCTGCCGCTTCCGGTTCGTAGAATTGTCGGCACGCTGAGCGACTCCAATGCCATCCTTGAAGCGTTGGGTATCGAGGACGACGGGCATGGCATCGACTGATCACGGGCATCACCCTGATCGCTGCGCCGAACTCTCGCGGCTGATCGCGACCCTGCACGAGACTGAACAGCGTATTGCTGTGTTGACCCGCGGCGAGGTCGACGCGGTGGCCAGCAGTGAAGGTCACAACTATCTGCTGCGGCAGGCACAGGAGCAGATCCGTGAGGACGCGTCGGCCAGGAACGCCGCCATCCTCGATGCCCTGCCGGCAAATGTCGCGCTGCTCGATGCCGACGGACTGATCGTCGCGGTCAACCACGCGTGGCACACGTATGCCATCGACCACGAATTCCCGGCCGGCGTGGACGTGTTAGCCGCCAACTATCTCGATGTCTGCGACAACGCGATGGGTCCGGAGCAAGAAGTCGCCCGCGAGGCAGCGGCGGGTATACGCAGCGTGATCGCGGGGGCGACCGCAAGCTATGTACAGGAGTATCCCTGCGACTCGCCGAGCGAGTCGCAATGGTTCCAGTTGCTGGTGACACCGATTGAAGGTGAGCGCCCGGGCGGCGTCGTGGTGATGCATGTGGACATCAGCAGCCAGCGCCGCGCCGAGGGCGAATCCACGGAGCTACAGAACCGCTTCGCCGACCTGCTCAAGAACATGGAGCTGGCCTCGGTGATGCTCGACACCGACGGCCTCATCACCTTCTGCAACGACTATCTGCTGAGCCTCACCGGCTGGAGTCGGGAGGAAACCATCGGCAATGACTGGTTCGAGCAGTTCGTTCCCGTTGCCGACAATGCTGCGAGAGACGCCTTCAGGATGTTGTTTGCCAGCGTCAGTTCCGACGTCCCTGCATTTGGCAAGTATGAGAACCATATCCTCACTCGCGCCGGTGATCTCCGGCTCATCCGCTGGAGCAACACCCTGCAGCGTTCGCCGACCGGACAGCTGATCGGCAGCGCCAGCATCGGCGAAGACATTACCGATCAGCGCCAGGCCGAAATCCAGCTCAGACACCTGAGCCGCGTGCAGAGGGTGTTGAGCGGCATCAACACGTTGATCGTGCGGGTGAGCGACCGCGATGCGCTGTATCAGGGGGCCTGCCGGATAGCCGTCGAGGGCGGCGGCTTCCTGATGGCCATGCTGGTGGTGGTCGATCCGATCAGCGGCGGCATGCGGGTGGCGGCAACGGCCGGCAAGGACGAGGGCTTCGTTGCGGACATCCAACATGTGCTCACAACGCCTGCACTGGCCGAAAATTCGATAACTGCGCGGGCGGTTCGCGAGCAGCGGGTGGTGGTCGCCAATGACTGCCGCACGGACAACCGACTCACCCTCGCCACCGCCTTTCGCGAGCGCGGCGTGAAGTCGCTGGCCGTGTTTCCGCTGCTGGTTGCGGAACAGACCGTGGGCGCATTTGTTCTGTACTCCGCCGAGCTGGATTTCTTCGGTAGCGACGAGCTGGCCCTGCTGACCGAGCTGACCGATGACATCGCCTTTGCGATGGACCACATCGAGAAGTCCGAGCGCTTGGCCTATCTGGCCTTCTACGATCAGCTGACCGGGCTGCCGAATGCGCAGCTGTTCCAGGACCAGCTGGATCGCTACATCGCAGCCGCTCGTCAGGATGGCGGAAACGTGTGCGTGATGGTGCTGGATCTTGATGGCTTTACCGAAGTCAACCGTTCGCTTGGACGCTCGGTGGGCGACGGCCTGCTGCGGGCGGTGGCGGCACGGATGCAGGACGCGCTTGTGCAGCCATTTTCGCTAGCTCGGACGGCAGCGGATACCTTTGCCGTGGCCACTCCGAGTATGGGTGCTGCCGCGCTCGGTTGCGATCACGTCCGCGATGGCACTCTGGGAGGGTTGCGAGAGGTATTCATGATCGCTGGACACGAGATCAGGATCTCCGCCAAGGTCGGCATTGCTGTTTTTCCCGAAGACGGCAACGACGGTAAGTCGGTGCTGCTGAACGCTGAATCGGCGCTCAAACGCGCCAAGTCCAGCAATCAGAACTACGTCTACTCGTCGAATGAGCTGAACGCACTCGCCACCGCCAGACTCGCGCTTGAGAACGCGTTGCGCGAGGCACTGGTCGACAACCAGTTCCGCGTCCACTACCAGCCGCGGGTAGACATGGCTCGCGGCGATATCGTTGGTGCCGAGGCGCTGATCCGCTGGCAGCATCCCGTGCGTGGCCTGCTGGCACCTGGCGAGTTCATCGAACTTGCCGAGGAGTCGGCCTTGATCGTGCCGATTGGCGCCTGGATGCTGCAGGCGGTATGTGCCCAACAGGCGGATTGGGTGGCGGCTGGGTTACCGACCGTACCGGTGGCGGTGAACGTTTCGGCCGTGCAGTTCGAACAGGGCGATCTGCTGCAGGTGATCCGTGATGCGCTGCAGACCAGTGCGCTGGCGCCGCAGATGCTGCACATCGAACTGACCGAGTCAGCGGTGATGGGCGACCCGGATGCCGCCGCCGCGGTCCTGCAAGCGGTGCGCGCGTTGGGCGTGGAATTGGCGCTGGACGACTTCGGCACCGGCTATTCGTCGCTGGCGAGCATCAAGCGCTACCCGTTCAGCATGGTCAAGATCGACCGCAGCTTCGTCACTCACATCACCAGCAACGTCGAGGACGCGGCGATTGCCGGCGCGACCATCGCCATGGCGCACCGCCTGCGGCTGAAAGTGGTCGCCGAGGGCGTCGAAACCCAGGGCCAGTTCAACTACCTGCGCTCGCAGGGCTGTGACGAAATGCAGGGCTATCTGTTCAGCCGACCGGTGGCGGCCGAGGCGTTCGCGCAGATGCTGCGTCTAGGTACACGCCTGCCCATGCAAGACATTGCCGATGAAGCCAAGCCGACCCTGCTGCTGGTCGATGATGAGGCCGGCATACGCTCGGCATTGACGCGCCTGCTGCGTCAGGACGGCTACCGAATCTTGAGTGCAGGAAGCGGAGAAGACGGGTTGGAGCTGCTCGCGCTGAATGCGGTGCAGGTCATCATCTCCGACCAGCGCATGCCCGGCATGAGCGGCACCGAGTTCCTGGGCAAGGTGTCACGGCTGTATCCGGCTACGGTTCGCATCTTGCTGTCGGGCTACACCGATTTGAAAGTGGTAACCGAGGGCGTCAACCAAGGCGCGGTGTTCAAATTTGTGACCAAGCCTTGGGATGATGACCAGCTCAGGCAGCAGGTGCGCGAAGCTTTCGCTCACCAGCAAACGAGCGCGGGGGGCTGATGGTGTTCAGAGGGCGTCATTAATTCCCGAATTGTCCGGGTTAGCGGTCCGGTCGAACCAAGTCCGACCGGCTGCTAGACACTCGGCGGTCGCGGGCGAGCCTGTCGTCGAGCACCTTCGCCGCTGTACGTCATGGTTGTCCAGTTTCATGCTGGCCAGTTTCAGCACCTGCGGTCTATGAACGCGGCAGGCACGTGTGGCCCTTGTCAGCGCTTGAAAATCGACCTCCGGCATCGTGTCTGGCAGCAACCAGCCTTTCCAAATTCAACACGTCAGGGGCGCTATTCTTTGATCGCTCAGGCGGCAGCCGCGGCTTACCTCCCACTTCGCGACTATTGCGCCCCGTTCATCGCAGGCCTGACATTGCACCGGACTCTTTTTGACACGCCAGTGGTCAACACGTTGCTGCGCGCCGCTTCGCAGGCCTTCTTGCGCATGGCCGGTTGGAAAGTCGAAGGCTCGTTGCCCGAGGGCGCTGGCAAGTGTGTGCTGATTGCAGCGCCTCACACCAGCAACTGGGATTTGCCTTACACGCTGATGGTGGCTTTCGCGCTCAACCTGCGGGTCTATTGGATGGGTAAACAAAGCCTCTTCCAGTGGCCGTTTGGCGCGCTCATGAGGTGGCTTGGTGGTATTCCCGTCGACCGTGCCAAGGCGAACAATCTGGTGGCGGCCTCGGCGCAGGCGATCAGGGCTGCCGATGGCCCGCTGCAATTGGTGGTTCCGCCGGAAGGCACGCGCGGCAAGACCCGTCACTGGAAGACCGGGTTCTACCACATCGCGATCGCCGCGCAGGTCCCTATCGTGATGGCCTACATGGACTACCAGCGCAAGGTCAGTGGCCTCGGCCCGGTGTTCCAACCCAGCGGCGATATTGAAGCCGACATGGCCGAGATCAAGGCCTTCTACGCGCCGATCAAGGGTCGCAATGCGGCTCAGTTCGAAGCTGAGTCGTCCGCCTAAACCTGATCCAGCAAAAACTCACAGAATTGAGGACTCACAGAATTGAGGACTCACAGAATTGGAGCGCCCAGTTTTTGGGCCTGCGGTGGCAAAGACTGGGCGTCCGAAACGCCACGGATCGCGGACCAGTCCGACAGGCTGGCAGCCGCATCGGTCGCTCCGGCTTCGGCGTGTTGCTTGCGTCACTCGCAGCTGGCCGCGCCGCGCGCGTCCTCCCCCAAAGCCACGCGCCACTGCTACCACGCTATCGGAAACCAGCTCAGGGTGATCCAGGAAACGCAGCAGCTCGGCTGTCTTTTGATGGTGCGCGGCAAGGGCAGCGCATGATCGCGGCTTGGCTCGGCGCATTGATCGCACTCTTGCAAGGGTCGCCGCGAACGCCGCAAAACCAACTTCAGGCACCGCTGGAAAGCTGCAACTGGAATGCGATATAGGCCACGTAGGCCAGCAGCAGGAACACGCCATTGGCGCGCGTTACCTTCAGGCCCATCAGCATCATCGGCACCAGCACCACGGCAAATCCGATCATCACCGGGATGTCGAGCCACATCAGGGTCGAGGCGGTGGTCGGCAGCGGGGCCACCACTGCCGTGGCACCGAGGACGAACAGGACGTTGTAGATGTTGGAACCGATCACGTTGCCGATCGCGATGTCCGCATGTCCGCGATAGGCCGCGGCCACCGATGAGGCCAGCTCCGGCAACGAGGTGCCTATCGCCACCACGGTAAGACCAATGAGCAGCTCCGACATGCCCCACAGGCGCGCCAACGAGGTCGCCGAATCCACCGCCAGCTGCGCACCCCCGACCAAGCCCGCCAGCCCCACCACGATGTACAAGCCCGATCGCCAACCAGCCTTGCCCTTGGGGTTTTCGGCCACGTATTCGTCCTGCACCTCCTTCGATTCGCCCTTTGAGGTGCGCAGCAGAAACCACATGAACGCGGCGAATGCGGCCAGCAGCAGCACGCCCTCCCAACGCAGGATCACGCCGAAGCTGGCCAG
>JBBRBN010000133.1:0-5680 GCA_038205755.1 Lysobacterales bacterium
ACTTACTTTTTCCAAGTGCTGTCTTCCATTCTGGAAATTTCGCGCCACGCCGCAGAGCTGTCTCCTACGAATTCGCTTTTGCGGGGCATTCCGGCGGTTTTTCTCATTGCGGCTCTGGTGTGGATGTTGCCCTCGGCAAAAAGGGTCATAGATTGTCGTCATCATCCGTGCGTGCTGGCAGCCGTTTATCAGCGCGTATGATGACCGACCCCGGCGCCCGTGCCGCTTTCGCCCCGGACGCTGCCGCATGAACCCACTCGTCGAAAACGCGGCCCCGGCCCCTGCTCGCGAAAATCGCGCATCGCGCGCCACTGGCCACGCGTTGGCGATGCTGGCGCTGACCCTGATTGGGCTCTACATCTGTTTCCGGATGGTTGCGCCCTTTCTGTCGGCGATCGCCTGGGCGCTGGCGCTGGCACTCTTGGCGTTGCCGCTGCAGCGAAAGCTTGAGCGGCGGATTCGCTGGCCGAGCCTGGCGGCGGCGCTGTCCATCAGCGCCGTTGCGATCGTCGTGGTTGTCCCCATCCTGCTGATCAGCGCCAGTCTGGTCGACGAGGCCGCCGATGCCGCCGGAGCGCTGCAGGGACAGGTCGAATCAGGCGAGTGGCGAAGCCGGCTGGCGGCCCAGCCGCAATTGGCCCGTTTCGCCGGCTGGATCGAGCGCGAGTTCGACCTTCCGGCCACCTTTCGCGATGCCGCCGGGACGCTGACCTCATTGGCCGGGCGGTTGGTCAGGGGCTCGTTGAAACAGTCGGTGGAACTGCTGCTGACTTTCTATCTGCTGTTCTACTTCCTGCGGGATCGCGATGCCGTGCTGCAGGCGATCCGCCAGGTGTCGCCGCTGTCTGCCGCCCAGATGGACCATCTCTACGCGCGGATTGACGTGACCCTGCACGCCACCCTTTACGGCACCTTCGTAGTCGCACTGGTGCAGGGCACGCTGGGTGGGCTGATGTTCTGGGCGCTGGGGCTGCCTGCGCCGCTGCTGTGGGGCGTGGTCATGGGCCTGCTGGCGGTCGTGCCGGTGCTCGGCGCTTTTCTGGTCTGGATTCCGGCTGCACTGCTGCTGTTCCTTACCGGCCATCCGCTGCAGGCCCTGGTGCTGACACTGTGGGGTTCCGTCGTCGTTGGCGGCATCGACAATGTGCTCTATCCGATGCTGGTGGGGAATCGCCTCCACATGCACACCGTCATGGCGTTCTTCTCGCTGGTGGGCGGGCTGTTCGTGTTCGGTGCCGCCGGTCTGATTCTCGGACCCCTGGTGCTCACCACGACGGTGGTCCTGCTGCAGGCTTGGCGTCATCCCGAGTCGGCGGCTACAGCCACCGGGAAGGCCTGAAACCGACGACCCGGCGGCTACGGCGCAGCGAACACGTGGCTCCACAGCTTGGAGATAGCGACCGAGCCTTTACCGACGGCGGAGGCAACGCGTTTGACCGAGCCCGCACGCACATCATCCACAGCAAAAATGCCCGCCACCGAGGTTGCAAACGGAGACTCCTCAGCGCGCCTCCATGGCAGTCGCCGCGTAGTAAACGCCGCTGCCCTCAAACGCTTCCAGGCGCGCGATAGGCAAGCGCCGATACTGCACGCCGGTGACGATGATGACCGCTTTGGTACAGATCGGCTGACGCTCATCGAGGATGACTCAGAACGAGCCGTCGTCGCGGCGCGCAAGCGCCGTGGCGCGACGCGGCATCGCGAAGCGGCTGCCAAACGTCATCGCCTGCACCTCACCGCGCCACACCAGGTCGGCGCCCGATATCCCGGTCGGGAAGCCCATGTAGTTCTCAATGCGGCTGCGTCGCCTCTCGCAAGCCGTCCCGAGCGTCTGCCTCAGCGTTCGAACCGGTATGCAATCTTGACCAGAAACTGGTTGTCGTCGCGCAGGCTGAACAGATCGTCGATGGTGCCGCCGAGACCGCGGTCGTTGTCTTCATCGACGGCAAAGCCGCCGCGGCTATAGACCGCGTAGACGTCGGACAGGGCAGCGATTTTGTAGCGGTAGCGCACCTGAAACCCGAGGTTGCGCAGGGTGAAATCATTCACGACGGCATCGCTATCGACCAGTCGGCCGCGCGCGTTCAGACGCCGCGCTTGGGCGAGATCGGCGTCGATGGCCAGCGCCTGCAGCTTGACGCGCAGCTCCTGCTTTTCGTCGATAAACCAGTTGAGGTTGGAGAAGATATCGACGCGTTTTGAGGCAAAGCTGCCGAACTCGCGGCCCTGCTGCCAAATCAGCCAGTCCGGCCGCTTGGTTGCGAAAATGCCGAGGTCAACATCAAAGCGATCCGAGACGTGCCAACGCGGCTGCACGCCCATCGCGAGCCGATAGCCGGCGACCGCTTCCGGCACCGCATCGATGTTCCAGTACCACGCGAACTTGCCGTCACCGCGGCGCGGCGTTGAGCCTTCCAGATAGACGCCGGCACGGCCGACGAAGGGCACCGAGCCGTTGCCGCGCGAGAGGCGATCATCGACATACGGCGCGCGCCAGCGCAGGAAGGCGAACTGGTTGCCACCGCCGCGCAGTTCGGAGTTGCGCGATAGCGCGAGCGATCCGAACAAGCGTTCGCTCGCCGTGTTTTCGCGATAGGTCAGCTCGATCTCGTAGTCGTGGCTGGCATGACGCGAGGCGGGATCAGCGGGCTCGGTGCGGTAGCCGGTCTCCCACTCGTAGTAACGGAAGTCGTTGCGCGACAGAAAGCCCAGATCATTGAGCTCGAACGTTCGATCAACGTAGGTCGCAAAGTATTGCTGCCGCCACGGGCCATCCATATCCCAATCGACAGTCACGGTGGCGGCGTTGCCGGACTGCACAGTGCCCGCGGCCGTGATTTCGCTACGCAATAGCGCGGGGCGAATCAGCCAGTTCGCGCTGGGTTGCCAGCGTCCGTCGATAGCCGTCACGTCGGCGACGCGGTCAAGAAATGGCCGTTCGACCCGGCTGCGGGTGGCACCCAATCGATAGCGGTCGTTGCCATAAGTAAGCCGCGCCAGCGCCGAGTCGCGACCGGCCGCGGCGTCTTCGTTGGCGGCAAACACACCGTAGCCCAATTGGCCAAAGCTACCCGTGCCCTTGACCGCGGCGTTGATGTCGGCGGTGCCGCTACCGTCATCCATGGGACCACCGACGCGCCGGGTGTAGAACAGCGTGCCGAGGTTCTGGCTTACGTCGAAGTAGCTCTGGTTGTCGGTAAAAAACGGTCGCTTGTCGTTGAAGAAGTCCTCCAGCGCGGTGAAATTGACCACGAGGTTGTCGCTTTCAACTTGCCCGAAGTCAGGATTCACGGTGAAGGCGAATTGATGATCGCCGCTCGGTTTCCAGAAGATGTCTGCACCGGTCTTGAAATCGCTGTCGCGGCTGTTGAGATCGCTGATGCCGGAGACATAGGGCGTAATGGCGAGCTGACTTACCGAAAACTGTTCAATTTCCACGCGCGCGAAGTCGCTCAAGAAGCGTGGCCGGGTAAAGCTCGCGCCCGGATATGCAAAGCGTTCGCCGGTGGCGACGATGACGCGGTCGAAATAGACGCCGATGGTGCGGGTGGGCGCGCGGCTGTCGCGCATCTGCGCGATTGACCACGGAATCAGCCATTCAACCGAGTAGCCGCCGTCGAAATCGGCGGCAGCGTGTTGCCAACTGCTGTCCCAGTCGTAGCTGAAGCTGCTTTCGTTGGTGATCGACTCATCAGTGATGTCGCCGGCCGCAGTAATGGTGAACGCATACCCGGCACGCCCATCGGCATTGAGGTCGAGCATGAGATTGAAGCGATCAGCAGGCGTCTTGCCATCACGCGGTATGCGCGTGCGTGTTTGCGCGACGCCCGCGGGGTGCCATGCGCGAACCGCTACGGCAATGCCTTCCGGCGTCGATTTCAACCAGGCCTCGGCGCGACGATCCGCCGGAGCAGCGGCGAGTGTGAGCGGTTGCACCGCCACAAAAGCGTCGAAACGCTGCGCGCCCTCCCATTCCTCCGCATCGATGACACCGTCAATGGTTACGGCGTGTGCCGCACCCAGTCCACTGAACAGACAGAGTGCGGTGATTCGCGCCAGACGCTGGCCAGCAAACATCTCGGTGAATCCTTGAGGAGTGGGCGACTTCGCACGTGGATGCGCCAAGCAAACGACGGGTTGGCAGGCGCGCACTATGCCTTCACGTTCGCGCACCACGCAGTGGCGGAAGTCACGTCGCAGCCGCACCACCGGCGGGTCCAGGCTCATTTCACCCGTTCGTGACCCGCGACGGCCGGCTGACCCGCGAGCACGTCACTCTCGTGCTGCGTCGCGTACGAAGCGGTCCACCGACAGCTGCCGCGGCCATGCCACGCACCCGGCCGGCCGCCGTTGCCTTGCGTGCAGGCCGAAGGCGCCGGCGGACCATTGCCGGCGGCTGGGTTCCTGCTTTGACCATGGCAGATGATCGGCCCACCGCTTTCGTGAGAGGTTCACCACGTCTGCACCGTCGGGCGAGCAGCCTGACGGTCACTATCGAACGAAGGAGCCTGCCATGAAGGCGATCTGGAACGAGACAGTACTCGCCGAGTCGGACCATACCGTGCTGGTGGAGGGCAACCACTACTTTCCGGCGGAGTCGCTCAAGCGCGAGCATTTTCAGCCCAGCGCGCGGACGTCGGTGTGCAGCTGGAAGGGCACGGCGAACTACTACTCGATCGTGATCAACGGCCAGGAAAACAAGGATGCCGCCTGGTATTACGCCGACCCTAAGTCAGCCGCCGACAACATCCGCGGCCGGGTGGCCTTCTGGCGCGGTGTGCAGGTTGTGGGCTAGGTGAAACGCGCCAGCGCCGCAGCCAGCGCTTCGGCGTCCTGCAGCGGGCTATGGACGTGCGCCGAAACACGCAGCGTGGTGCCGCGCGCCGCCACCACGAATCCCTCGCCGTGCAGGCGCGCCGCCAGCTGCGTCGCGCGTCCCTGCACGTCGAGTGCGCTGATGTGAGGGCTGTCGGCGTCGCGCCAGCAGTGGCCATGGCCGTTGGCGTGCAGCGCGGCCTGCAGCGCGGACTGCCAGCTGGCCAGCTGCATGCGCAGCGCTTCGGCGTCCCACTGCGCGAGCTGGTGCAGGGCTGGCTCGGCCATCGCCAGACACAGACTGTTGTAGATGCCCGCCGAATCGAAGCGCCGTGCGCCGTCGCGGTAGCGCAGCGGCTGCGCATCGACGGCGGGCAAGGTCTCGCCGCTCTCACGTGCGAAGGCGTACTGCTCCAGCGGCTCGGCGGCATGGTGACGCGGCGCAACGTAGGTAAAGGCCAGTCCCGGCGCGCCGAGCAGCCACTTGTGACCCGCCGCGATCAGCAGGTCGGGATCCAGCGCAGCGACATTGATCGGCAGCACCCCCCAGGCCTGGGTCGCATCGATCACCAGCGCCGCGCCCACCTGTCTGGCGCGCGCGGCGATGCGCACAAGATCCAGCTGCGCGCCGTCATGCCAATGACAGACCGGCAGGACCAGCACCGCACAGCGGCTGTCGATGGCCGCCAGCACGGCCTCAGTCCAGTCCTGCTCGGGGCCACGACGCACGGGCACGAGCTGCGCATCGCGGCGCTGGCAGGCGGCCAGCCAGGCAGCGGTGCCGGAAGGATGCTCATCGGCCAGCACCAGCGCCGTCTGAGCGCGCGACAGCGGCAGGATCGCCGTCGCCAAGCGCATGCCGTAG
>JBBRBN010000134.1:0-5671 GCA_038205755.1 Lysobacterales bacterium
CTGCGCCCTCCCGGCGTCCCCGAGGATGCGGCGCTGGAACGCAGCGGCGCCGTGATCGGCGAAATCCGCTTCGTCCGTGTCAACGTGTTCGACACGACCATCGACGCCGAGGACACCGCCCTGTTTCGCCTCGCCAACCGAGTCCACATCGTCAGCCGCGAATCCACCGTTGCCGCGCAATTGCTGTTCCGCCCCGGCGACCGCTATGACGCGAGGCTCTTGAAGGAGTCGGAGCGTGCTCTGCGCAGCCACCACTATCTGCGCGACGCCTACATCCGCCCCGTTTCGTTCCACGAGGGAACCGTCGATGTCGAGGTCATCACCGAGGACACCTGGACCTTGAAGCCCGAAGTCCAATTCGGTCGAAAGGGCGGCAAGAACAGCAGCGGCTTCGGCATCGAGGAGGACAACCTGTTCGGCACCGGCGGTCGCCTCGCGCTGAAGTTCAAGTCGGATGTCGACCGCAGTTCCCGGCTGGTCGAGTACGAGGACGCCACCTTCGCAGGAAGCCGATGGCGCGTGGCCGCGCAATACGCAGTCAACAGCGACGGCCATGCGCAGGCGCTCGCAGTTGGACGGCCGTTCTACGCCCTCGATTCGCGCTGGGCGGCCGGCGTCTCGCTGCGCAACGAGAAGCGCGTCGATTCCATTTACGACTACGGCCGCGTCGTCGAAAGATTCGAGACGCACGAGCGCGAGAACACGGCGTACGCCGGCTGGTCGGGGGGGCTGCGCGGTCGCTGGGCAACGCGCTGGACCGCCGGGGTCACGGTCGACGAGCGCCATGCCGGCTCATTGGTCTCGGACACCCCGGGCGCCCGCTTGCCGGCAGACCGCAAGCTGGCCTACCCGTGGCTCGGCGTCGAGCTCGTCGAAGACGATTTCCGCGAGACGCGAAACCAGGATCGGATCGCTCGCACCGAAGACCTCGCGCTCGGCTGGCACGCCAAGGTTCGTCTCGGCTACGCGACGCCGGCGTTCGGCTCGGACCGGCGCGCCGCGATCTTCTACGCGAGCGTCGCCAAGGGCGCTCAGCCGACCAGCGCGCACACCTTGCTGTGGGGCGCGACGGCGACCGGGCGCCTCGCCGGCGGCGGCCTCGAAGACTCGGTGTTCGGCGTCGCGACACGCTACTACTGGCGCCAGACGCCGCGGCAGACGTTGTTCGTGGGCGTGAGCGCCGATCGCGGGGTCAACCTCGATGTCGACAAGCAACTCACGCTGGGAGGCGACAACGGCCTGCGCGGCTATCCGCTTCGCTATCGCACCGGGCAAGGCCGATGGCTGCTGACGGTCGAGGAGCGCGCTTTCACGGACTGGTATCCGTTTCGCCTGTTCAATGTCGGCGGCGCGATCTTCTACGACTTGGGCGGCGTCTGGGGATCGAATCTCGTGCCGGCCGTGACACCGCCGCCTCCGGCGAGTCGCAAGGTGCTGCAGGACGTCGGCTTCGGCCTGCGCCTGGGAAACAGCCGCTCGGCGTTGGGCAGCGTCATTCATGTCGACATCGCCTTTCCGATCGACGGCGAGGCGTCGGTACGCCGGCTTCAGTTCATCATCGAGGCCAAGCAGAGCTTTTGATCGAGACGCGGCCGAAAGACAAACCGGTTACAGCGAAATCGCTGTAACCCGTTGCTCTGACTGGCGGAGTGGACGGGCTACAGATCATGCTTGCAGCCCTCGTAGATTCTCCACTCTGTGCGCCACGCGACGCCGCACTACCCCTACCAATACCCCGAGTTGCCAGATTCTGCGGGACGGTGTCTGGAGCTCGTAAGGCCTGCGCATAGGGGTCGCTATGGAGAGCTTCGCATAGCGACCCATTCCAGACCTTCACTCCGTCTGGCTTAATGTCTGCTGCCCAGGGGTTCCGGTCTGTCGACCTCGACCTTCGCAAGGACGGTCTCGGCGACATACCGGTCATCGCCGAGCACGGGCTCCGGTGACGTCAACGCCTGGTCTGAGGTGAAGTGCAGACGTACGCGGCCAGGCTGGCGCTGTCCCGCACCGTCGGGGGGTCGAGTGTCTGCTGCTTAGGGCAGCGAACTCATGCACCCGACCCGAAGCGGTCGCACGCACAAGTGATCAGAAGTCCCGAGAGCAGACGCCTGTCCTTCAAGGCAACATCCAGCGCGTGAGCCACTCGCCACCCCAAACCCACACCATCGACATCAGGCCTGCGGTAATGAGCAGTGCCAAGCCTGCCGTCGTCAAGCCAAGGACGATCGCGACGCCATCCCGAAACACCAACCCCAAACCAATGAACATCATCGCCAGCGCCGGCATCGCGTTGCCGAACGGAATCGGCAGCAAGACGATGACGGCCATCAACCCCACCGTTGCGGCGATCCATGAACGTCTGCCCAGGGATGCGAGATGGCTGAACCGAGTCGTCGCAAAGCGGCCGGCCATGGCGTAGATGGACGCAAGCAGTCCTAGTACACGCCGCGCCCAGTGGTGTGACAGTTCGAACTCGGCCACGCGCCTTGGCAGGCATCGCACGGCATCGCCACGCCACATCGCGGCCGCCAGCGTGGCCATCCCAACGCCGAGCACGGTACCGACACCGGGCACGGGCAGCAGGCAAGGTGCCGCCATCAGGAGCAGCAAGCTGCCGTGCGCAGCCGGCCCGTGGGCTTGCGCCAACGATTGAAGCGACACGGGTCCGGCGGGCAAGGCAGCGGCGGCCTCACGCAGGCGCCAGGCAACAGGGTTCGTCATGCAGCTTCCAGGGCAGCGGGTTGCCCGCGTGTCTTCCACATCGAAACCAACGCTCCCCCGGCAATCAGACCGAAGGTCACGGCCAGCGAAATGGCGGGCGGAAACTTGCCGATGAAGCCGGCCAGGAAGATCTTGGTGCCGATGAACACGAGCACGAGGGCCAGCGCGTACTTGAGGTACTTGAACCTGTGAATCATCGCCGCCAGCGCGAAGTACAGCGCCCGCAGGCCCAGGATCGCGAAGATATTGCTGGTGTAGACAATGAACGGGTCGGTCGTGATCGCGAAGATGGCCGGTACGGAGTCGACCGCGAACACCAGGTCGACAAACTCGATCATGACCAAGGCCAGAAACAGCGGTGTGGCAGTGCGCACCAACTTGCCTGTGACTGGATCGGCCATGCGCACCCAGAAGGCGTTGCCGTGCAGCTGTTCCGTCACGCGCATGTGCTTCTTGAGGAACCGCAGCAGCGGGTTGTTGGCGATGTCGGGCACGTGGTCGATCATCATCCACATCTTGATGCCGGTGAGCACGAGGAAGACACCGAACACGTAGAGGATCCAGCTGAATTCACTGACCAGTGTGGCACCCAGGCCGATCATCAAAGCACGCATCACGATCACGCCCAGGATGCCCCAGAACAGCACGCGGTGCTGGTACTGCCGTGGAATCGCGAAGAACGTGAAGATCAACGCGATCACGAAGACGTTGTCCATCGACAGCGACTTCTCGATCATGAAGCCTGTGTAATAGGCCATGCCACTCTGAGCACCCAGGAACCACCAGACCCAGGCTCCGAACATCAACGCCACGCTGATGTAGCCCGCGGAGAGCAGCAGGCTTTCGCGTACGCCGATTTCGTGATCGTCCTTGTGCAGGACGCCCAGGTCGAAAGCCAATAGCGCGACGACGACGCAGATGAAGACGAGCCAGACCCAGGCCGGCTTGCCCAGAAAGTCGATCGCCAGGAGAGGGAGCAACGTGTCCATTACAGGTCCTCACAGGATGGCGGCGGCGACGGTGCCGACACCGCACAAGCCACCCACTGAACGGTCGTGTCCATGTCTTTTGTGGTGAAGAGAAGATGGGTGATGTTCGGTTGTTCCTCGATTCGAAGGAATCAGCGCTAGAGTGAGTCCAGTTTCGGTTTTTTCGAAGTGACGTTCCCATGCTGAATTTCCGCCATCTGTACTACTTCTGGGTCGTCACGAAAGAAGGCGGTTTCGCCCGGGCGGCCGAGCGGCTGGACATGGCAGTGCAAACCATCAGCGCCCAGGTTCGCGAGCTGGAGAAGGCGCTGGGTCACCAGCTCCTCAAACCAGCCGGGCGCGGCGTGGCGATGACCGAGGCCGGCCAAGCCGCTTTCGCCCGTGCCGAGGAGATCTTCCAGCTCGGGCAGCTGATTCCGGAAGAGGTTCGCGAGGCGGCCAGCGGCAAGGTCGCACGCTTGGCCGTTGGGCTGTCGGATGGCATCTCCAAATTAGCGGCGCACGCGCTGCTGGCACCGGTGTTGGCAACGCCGACGCTGCGGCTGCTGTGTCATGAGGGCGAATTCGAGCAACTTCTGGCGGAGTTGGCGATGCACCACCTTGACCTGGTGCTGGCCGGGCAGCCCGCGCCCAACAACCCGAACCTGCGGCTGACGAGTGAACGCCTGAACCAGTCCCCCGTGGAGTGGTACGGGCCCACCGTACTAGTTCGCAAAGCCGAGGTGGCCGAGTTTCCCCAGTCGCTGGGCCGGCTGCCAGTGCTTCTGCCCACCGGCCATTCCGCGCTGCGGTTCAGCCTTGATCGATGGTTCGAAGCGCAGGGCCTGCGGCCACGGATCGTGGGGGAGTTCGAAGACAGTGCCTTGTTGGCTGTTTTTGCCGCGCGTGGGCTGGGTGTGTTCCCCGTCAGCCAGCTCGGCGCCTCAGACCTTGCGCTGATGCACGGATTGCGGCTCCTCGGCCGCTCTGAAGGCGTGACCGAGGAGATTCATGCGATCCGGTCGCGCCGTGGGCTGCATCACCCCCTGGTGGTGAAGCTGCTGGACGCAGCGCGCACTTGACGGGCGCGCTCAGGCGGCTTGCTGTGCCGCAGTCGCTTGCTCGAACGCTGCTGCTTCAGCCATACACCAGTGGCGGCTTGCGGCCTCCAGAACGAGCGCCTCGCCTTCGGCGAGATGGCGGTCCGCGCCGGCGACGGCATTGGCCAGGCGCAACACCTTGTCCCGAAGCGCCGGATCGGTCACCTCAGCCATCAGGGAAGCCAGGGCCCCGTCGTCGACGTTCGCCAGAAGCGAGCCACTGGTGTATGCACCGAGCAGCAGGTCTTCACAAAGCGTCTGGACGATTCGCGGCATGACATCGGGCTGCAGGCCGAGTTCTCGCGCGGCATCGAACCGGTCGAGAGCATCGAGCTCGGATCGGCACACATGCCCGTCGGCGATGAGAACGAGCGCGACGAGGCGCGCGGCGGCTTCGGGACTGTTGCAGGGGTAGGTACGCATGGCGGTTCTGCCTTCCAGGTAGAGCCCAGGGAGTCGGGCGGGGCTGACCAACAAGAGGTCGCCCGACGGACGGCCTCTGAAACAAAAAGGGCGCGGCTACTCGTGTCGGTGGCGACGATGCTCCCGCGGATTGGGCTGTGCAGTCGCAATTCGAACCGGGATCAGGGCCAGCGCCCGAGGTTGGCGCTCAGACCACGAGGTGTGTGACGCAGAGGCGCCGAGCTGATCGGAGCTGCTCGTGGTGAGCACCACGCTGCGGCGCGGATCGGCGGCTACCTTTGCTTCGTCGATGCCATCAAGCGGAGTGTCGCCCCCGGCGAGAAGCCAGCGCAGAGGCCGAAGGGCCTTTCGCAGTCGATTCACAACGCGCTGTTGCCAGTCAGAGCGCTGCGGGCCGTTGGTGCCGAGATGAATCTTCATTGTCGAACCTCGAGAGTGTTGGGACAGACGCGAATATCG
>JBBRBN010000135.1:0-5587 GCA_038205755.1 Lysobacterales bacterium
GCTTCGACCTGGAACGATGCCCTCCAGGACATCGGCGTCGCGTCTTAATCCCCTAATCGACGGGGAGTGGCTTCGACCCACACCCGCCCAGATAGAACGGGGACTGACCGGGTCTTAATCCCCTAATCGACGGGGAGTGGCTTCGACGAGACGCTCACTGGGGATCGACGAGGTCCTCGGTCTTAATCCCCTAATCGACGGGGAGTGGCTTCGACCTCACTGTGTGCGCCGGAATCACCGGGCCGGGCGGTCTTAATCCCCTAATCGACGGGGAGTGGCTTCGACGACGGTGTGGGCGATGTACGACGCCGCTTTTGCGTCTTAATCCCCTACTCGACGGGGAGTGGCTTCGACTGCCCTAACAAAAACTTTCTCAATCGTTTCAGCCGGTTAGGTTGGCTGGCGGCCATAGTGCACGGTTCAGGAAAAGTTTGCTCCACGTTCAGCTTCCGCAGGGCTTTCGAGGGCCGGTTCAAGGATACGAGGTCTGGCAAGGGCAACGCTAGCTGGATGTTGTCGAAGTGCAGCGCCAGCTGCATCCGCGGCAACTTACTTTGGTTGCGCACGATGTGTGTTGTGCACCCGGCGTTGCCGGTATACATCGGCTGAGGCACCTGTCGCACAGGACTGGCGCTCACCGCGGCTGCCTGGCCACGGCACGATGCAGGGAAAAAGTCGGCGCGAGTGCGCACGCGATGGGGCCACTCAGTCATGGGTTGGCTCTGCTGCCGCTTCGATGTCGCCCAAGCGCAGGCGTAGCGTATGCACCCAGCGGCTGAGTCGGGGCATGGCGCTGCGCTCGCGGGCCGCGCTCCAGGCCTCGATCAAGGCGAGCCGTGCGCGCTTGCCCATGCGGCAGCCTTGCTGCGCCTGGTGGCTGAAGTCGGCGGGGGTCAGTTCTGACTGCAGCAGGGGCAGCACGACGCTATCGACCAGCGGACGCAAGCATTCAACGGCGTCAAGGGCGAGTGCATTGCGGCCCGGGTAGAGTTCATGCAGGAAACCGATCGCCGGGTCGAAACCGAGCCGCTGCACCGCCGCCAAGGCATCGCTGGTGGCCAGCGCGTAGCCGTAGGACAGCAGGGCATTGAGGGGGTCGCGCGGCGGACGGCGGTTGCGGCCGGTGAAGCCCCAGCAGGCGTCGAGGCTTGCCGCCATGCTGGCAAACCAGGCGGCGGCCGCGGCGCCTTCAACGCCGGTAAGGCTGTCGATGTCGCGGCAAAAGACCAAGGTTCCCAGCGCCCGCTGGATGGCCCGCCGGGCGCCGTCCGGGGAAGCCAGCCAGCCATCGGTCAGTTGCTCGCTGGCGGCGAGCAGCTTTTGCTCCAGCACCCAGCGGGCGTGTTCGAGGCGCTGCGGCGGGCTGGCATGCGCCAGATGTTGGCGATGCCGCAGCGCGCCCGTGGTCGACAGGCCGGCACCGAGCCACGCGATGTCGTCGCCATGCCGGCCGCCGGTGAGGGCGACGGCCACACCGGCGTCGGCCAGTCCGCGCCAGACGGTGCTGTCGGCATCGACACGGCCATGCACCACCAGCAGTCCCAGCTGACCAGTGCCGATGCGCCAAACCGGCGCGTCCGGTGTGCGCACTGAAAGCACGCCCGCTGCGTATTCGAGGCTGCTGCCTCGGCGGTCGACGACGCAGACGAAGTGGCTCACGGCGTGACCTCCTGGGATTGACTGTTCGGCGGTTGCTGGCGGGTCGGGGGCTGGCCCATGCGCATGCCCGGAAGCGGGTTTGGCCCCGCCAGCCAGACCTCGTCGAGGCGCACGGCGTAAGCGCGCAGGTCGTCGCCGGGACGCAGCAGCGGCGCGAGGCTTTCGATCAGCTGCGCCAGCGCGTCGTCGTCGAGCCGGGCCAGCGCGACCGACTCCTGCAAATAGGCCGCGCACTTGCGCAGCCGGTAGCGCAGGCGCTGCGCGCGGCGAGCATCGCGGATGTCGTAGGCAAGCAGGCGCCAGCGGCTGTCGGGTTGGGTCATCGGAAGATCCTCAGCAGGCCGGGGGTGGTCCGGCGGACGGTGGTGGGGCGGCCCGCTGTCGCCGCGGACGCCGACGGGTAGTGAAGGGTCGACGTGCGCTCGATCCACACCAGCAGCAGGCGATCCGCCAGCGGGTCGATCATCGCCGCCAACTGAATGAACAGCTGCTCCGCCTGCAGCGGCGAAAGCACGCATTCATGCAGCGAGTACTGGCCGTCGATACGCCAGCGCCACAGCGCGCGGTGGACCGCCCGGCGGCGGCGGTCGCAGGCGATGTCGTAGGCGATCACGGCGATCCGGGTCATGAGGTGAGGCACCCGCGGTAGGGCCTGCTTATGCCTGTGCGCCCTCGCCGATGACCGCGCGCGCTGCTGAGTGCTATGCCGAGGATGACCGGCCGCACGCCGCTGGCCGTCAAGGCAATGAAAATCAGTGCGCGCATGGGTTGCGGATGTGCCTCCAGGACAGAGTTGCGCCGTGCAGCGGGTCGAGAATCCGCGCTAGTCATCCCAATCCGTGAAGACGCCGCTGAGCAGGTTGTCGTCGGAGTTGCTCGTTCCGAAGGGGTTGCCGCCGACGTCGAAGAGGTCGTCCACCATAGGCAAGCCAGTGGCCGGGTTGAAGAAGAACAGCGGGTCGCTTGGGTCGTTGATCGGGTCATCCATCCTGCACCCTGGGTCGGCATCCTGGCCGTCGCCAGCGCTGGGTAGTTGGTCTGGCCCGAGGCATACGCCGGTGCCGACATTGAACAAGGCGATCAGCAACAGCAGGACGAAGATTGATGCGATGAAAATCATGGCGGGTACTCCCTTTGAGGTTGCGGTGCTGGGCAACGATCAGAGACGGGACGATTCGGCTTTGCGCTGGGCTTCTGCCTGGCACCCCTTGAGGTCGGCAAGCTGGCGCCAGAAGACGTCACGCGCATAGGTCACGCTCATCTCGAAGGACAGGTGTGGGGCCTCGGCCACGATCTGCACATCGCCGCTGCGCAGGCGCGCCGAGCGATTGCCGACGAAGGGTCTCACCTCGTTTTCGAGCCGGTATTTGCCTTTGAGCGCAGCCAGCACGGCGTCGTAGCGGTGCTTGCCGAGGTCGAGCAGGGCGCACACCAGCTTGCCGCTGGGATCGAAGATGAGCGTGGTCTCCTGCAGCCCCTCCAGGCCGAAGTCGCCGCTGAAGGTGAGCATGTCGCCTTGGTTGATGGCGCTGACGGTGGCGGCGGTTTCGCGCGCGCCGGCGGCGCTGGCGGCCTTGCGCGCGTCGGCCACGGTGGCGCTGCCCATGCCCAGGCCCAGCACCAGCGTAGCCTCGCCGGACTGCGCGCGGGCGGGCAGCGGTTGGACGGCAAACAGTGCGATGGCAAGCAGCAGCGGAACGATGAAGCGCATGGGGTCTCCTCGAAGGCGGGGCGAGTGCCGCAGAGGAGACGTTAAGAGAGCTTCGGGCGCCGCAGCGGCGCTGCAAGCTTGTTGCGAGGAATGGGTTCAGCGCGACCGCGATGGGCGGCGCTGTTCGGCTTCTGGATTGTGGAACGGCGACGTGCGGCCACTGGCGTCGCTGAGCTGGCCTTTGTGCATCCATTGCGACACGAGTGCGGCGAGCGAAGACAGGGGTAGGCAGTCGATCAGCGGGCCGGCGTAGCGCCCCGGGCCCTGCCCTGACCCGCGGTTGTAGTCGGGACGGTCGCAGAGCACGCAGATCCGGCTGTTCAGCGCCCGCGACAGGGTGAACTGGCCCAGCTGACGTCCGGACACGAGCAAGCGGGTTGCGAACAGCTGGGCGAGCTTGCTGCTGCGGGCGTCGATCTCGTAAATGACCTCGGCGCTGCGCTCGTCGTCCTTCATCACGGCGGTCTTGGCCTCGATCACCAGCATCCGGTTGCGGTGCATGACGATGAGGTCGATCTCGTTGCGATTGTCGGGATTGTTGTCGTCACAGATGTCCACTCCCATCGCCACCTCGTCTGCACCGAGGTCGGCTAGCTGCAGCCAGATCCACTCCTCCAGCCATTTCCCCTGCAAGTAGTCCGCAGTCTCGGCATCCTGCAGGGTGATCGCCTCGATGACATGCCGGCGATCGCGGGCCACCGCGAACAGGTGAGCCCCGGCAAGCCGCGACAACAGCTTTTGCAAGGGTTGGTTGTGGCGTTGATCCGGCGTGAGCGCGATTGCTGTCGTCGACCCGGTGGCGGTCCTCGATGCCCCGGCCCGTTCGGAAAGCATGTAGTTGAGGGTGCCAATGGTCTGCTCCGAGGCCTGTGCGAGCACGCCTTCGGTAGACGCGCGGCGCGCCAGCATGCGCGCCCTGATGGCCGCATCCATGGAGGCGGTCCCGCGCACCTGCTTGCCCTGCAACGCCAGCGCTTCGCCGACGCCCAGATGGACGGTCAGGGCTTCGGACGCAGCTTGCGGCGAGATCCATTGGAAATGGGTCGAGTCGGTGTTGGTGTACTGGCAGCGGGTCGGGACGCCGCGAGCGCGGAACTCGCCCATCACGGTGGCCAGTGCGAGCGCCATGGGTTTGGTGCCGCCGGTGAGGTCGCCGACCAGCCGGACCTCGGGTCGCTGGTCGTGAATGTCGCGCACGATCAAGCGGACCGAGCGCAACAGGGCGTCGTAGTCTTCACCGTTCTGATCGAGCAATTCCACCCGCACCACGGTGCCGCTCGCCGGGCTGCTTGCCAGGACTTGTCCTAGACAAGCTGCCTTGCCGCGCATGCGCTGGGTGGTGAACAGGACGAACACGTCGGTGCGCGCGTGATGGTTCAAGGCGGCCAGGTAGAGCGGTGCCAACTGATCGCTAACAAAGGCAAAACGAATCTCCCGCAGGTCGGGCCAGTTCTCCTCAATCGTCTCATCGGCAGCTGCGGCGATGGGCGTTTCCGCTTTCGGGCGGACATCCAGTTCGACCAATCGGGCACCGTAGGCGCTCATCTCGGTGGCCGAGAGTTCTTGCCCGCGGACTTCGGCGGGCAGGTCCATGACCAGCGACAGGAAGCGCGCGCCGCGCTGCTGAAGCAACAGCACGTCATTGAAGGGTAGGGTGCCGACCACGACGTCAGCGTCCCGCGCTTCGCGGACGTCGAGGTGGGTGAGCCACCGATCAACCCGCAGATCGATGCGGCCACGCTGGATCTGCGACTGCATCCAGAAATGCGCTCGCTCGTGGCGGGAGACGAAGTACACGGTCATGGGGCAGGGTGTCCGTTCGATCGAGAGCCTGGCCGATTCTCCACGGCTGCCGATGACATGCCAATGGGCAGTGATGCGGACACTACGCGATGCCGGGAGCAGGTATCGTCGGCAGCTTGTCGTCCGCCATCGGCGGCGATTGCGCAATATGCTCAGCACCTGCCGGTCGCCAACGAATGCTGTCGGCGCAATCCAGCCAGAGTCGGAGACTGCAATGGCCAACTATTTCGTGAGTCGTCATCCGGGTGCCTGCGCCTGGGCGAGGGCGCGCGGCCTCGAGGTCAGCGTGATCGAGCACCTCGATCCGGCCATCGTCGGGCCGGGCGACTGCGTGCTGGGGACCTTGCCGGTCCATCTGGCGGCGCAGGTTTGTGCGCAAGGCGGGCGCTATTTCCACCTGAGCCTGAGTCTTCC
>JBBRBN010000136.1:0-5417 GCA_038205755.1 Lysobacterales bacterium
GAGCTTGCGCCCTCACACCTCGCCACGCACTCGTAGAGCCGAGCTTGCGCCCTCGCACCTCGCCACGCACTCGTAGAGCCGAGCTTGCGCCCTCGCACCTCGCCACGCACTCGTAGAGCCGAGCTTGCGCCCTCGCACCTCGCCACGCACTCGTAGAGCCGAGCTTGCTCGGCTGCTCTTGTGTGTGCGATTCGCACCGACACCGACACCGACACCGGCCGCAGCGGAGCAAGCGCCGCTCTACGGCGGCCTTGGGCAAACTTACGTCACCGCCGTCCCGCCGCTCTTGACCAGCAGCTTGGGAAACTGCTGCGGCTGCGAGCGCAGGTATTGCGCGGGTGCGGCGACGGTGGCGCAGAGGTGGGCGGCGGCGTGCCAGGGCCAGCGCGGGTTGTAGAGGATGCCGCGGGCGAGGGCGACGAGGTCGGCGTCGCCGCTGGCGATGATCGCTTCGGCGTGGTCGTAGTCGGTGATCAGACCCACGGCCACCACGGGTATGCCGACGGCCTGCTTCACAGCGCGCGCCAGCGGCACCTGGTAGCCGGGGCCGAGCGGGATCGCCTGCGCCGGATGCAGGCCGCCGCTGGATACGTGGATGGCGCTGCAGCCACGCGCCTCGAGGGCCTGGGCGATGGCCACGGTGTCGTCTGCATCCCAGCCACCCGGCACCCAGTCGGTGCCCGACACGCGCACGCTGACCGGGCGCTCGGCCGGGAACGCAGCGCGGACGGCGTCGAACACTTCCAGCGGAAAGCGCATGCGGTTGTCGCGCGAGCCGCCGTAGGCGTCGTCGCGGCGGTTCGACAGTGGCGACAGGAACTGATGCAGCAGATAGCCGTGCGCGGCGTGGATCTGCACGACATCGATGCCCAGGCGCGCCGCGCGGCGGGCGGCTTGCGCGAAGGCGTCGCAGATCGCGACCATCCCGGCGCGGTCCAGCGCGGCAGGCGCGTGGTCGCTGTCCTTGAACGGTAGGGTCGATGGCGCGACGGTCTGCCAGCCGTTGGCGCGGCCGGGCTCGAACTGGCCACCGCCGTGCCACGGCAGATCGGTGGACGCCTTGCGGCCGGCGTGCGCCAGCTGGATCGCGATCGGCATCACCGACCAGCGGCGAATGCCCTGCAGAACGCTCGCCATCGCCGCTTCGGTGGCGTTGTCCCACAGCCCGACGTCGGCGTATGAAATCCGCCCATTGGGAAGTACCGCCGTGGCCTCGATGGTCAGCAGCGCGGCGCCGGACAGCGCGAGCTGGCCGAGGTGGATCAGGTGCCAGTCGGTCATCCGCCCGTCCACCGCCGAGTACTGGCACATCGGCGCGATGACGATGCGATTGGCCAGCGTCAGCGCGCCGATGCTGAGCGGTTCGAAAAGCGTGGAAGAACTCATTCGGTCCAGGCGTCCATGGTCAATTCGAACGAGCGCACGCGCAGGGCGTGGTCGAAAATGTTGGCGGTGAGGATGAGTTCGTCCGGACGATGACGCGCGACAAAGGCCAGCATCGCCGCGCGCACGGTGGCCGGGGCACCGACCGCGCGGCAGGCGAGCGTGCTCTCGATCATGTGTTTTTCGGCCGGCGTGCAGTAATCGTTGATCGCCGCGCCGCTGGCCAGCGGCGGCGGCACCAACCCCGGCCTGCCGCGGCGCAGGTTCACGAAGGCCTGCTGCTGGGTGGTGAACAGGCGCGCCGCTTCGGCATCGGACTCCGCCGTCACCACGTTCAGCGCCAGCATGGCGTGCGGCTGGGCCAGCCGCTTCGACGGTTGGAACTCGCGGCGGTACAGCGCAAGCGCCTGATCGAGCGCATCGGGCGCGAAGTGCGAAGCGAAGGCGTAAGGCAGGCCCAGCGCTGCCGCCAGCCGCGCGCCAAACAGGCTGGAGCCGAGAATCCAGGCTTCGATGTCGACACCGGCGCCCGGCACCGCCTGCACCGTTTGTCCGGGCTGCACGGGTTCGAAGTAGCGCAGCAGCTCGACCACATCGGCCGGGAATTCCTCGGCGATGGCGTAGTAGCGCCGCAGCGCCTGCGCCGCGGCCTGATCGGTGCCGGGCGCGCGGCCCAGACCAAGATCGATGCGCCCCGGATACAGCGTGCCCAGCGTGCCGAACGCCTCGGCCGCCTGCAGCGGCGAATGATTGGGCAGCATGATTCCTCCGGCACCCACGCGGATGCTGGACGTGCCGCCAGCCACATGCCCGATCAGCACCGCCGTCGCCGCGCTGGCGATGCCCGGCATGTTGTGGTGCTCGGCCAGCCAGTAGCGCCGGTAGCCCAGCCGCTCGCCGGCGCGCGCGAGGTCGAGCGCGTTGGCAAAGGTCTGCGCCGGCGTACTGCCTGCGGTAACGGGTGCCAGGTCGAGGATCGAAAGGGGAGTCATCGCGGCAGCTTGAGGTTAGCCACTAGGGATGGGGGTCAAAGCACTTGCCTGCAAGGCAGCGGGAGCGACCAGCCCGGATCGCGAGGCGCGCTACCGTGCCTATTTGCCTGGGCGGCGAACGCGGCTTTCGTAGAGCGGAGCTTGCTCCGCCAAACCCTGGGCCAATGCGCAATTCCTCAAGGTCACCGTCGAGCAAGCTCGGCTCTACGGGCGCGTCGCCAAGGGTTCGAGCGCGTCGCGAGGCGCGAGAGCGCCGAGATCCGATCCACAGTCCAACGCATCCAACGTCCGACGCGCTACGCCCGTCTAATCACCCCGCCTGAGGGAAGCTCAGCCGAGCAGCCGGGTATCCTCGACTAACCTCGAAACCAACGTCAGGTAACGGACTAGCGCCTTGGCCAAAGCAAAGAAAAAAGGCGCCGCACGAAGCTACCGACAAGTCGCTGGAATCCTGGATCTGGGACGCCGCCTGCTCGATCCGCGGGGCCAAGGATGCGCCCAAGTACAAGGACTTCATCCTCCCGCTGATCTTCACCAAGCGGCTGTGCGATGTGTTCGATGATGAGGTCAATCGCATCGCCGCCGAAGTGGGCTGGCACGCCAGCGCAACCTATGCAAAAGCGCTTCCACCAAAAGGTCCGCGAGCTCTTTGCCCTCAGCAGCGACTACCAGACGCGCGAAAAAGAGACCGCCCAGTTCTTCGCCGAGGTGCAAAACAAGCTGCTCTACGCCGCCGCCGGCAAGACCGCCGCCGAACTGATCGTCGCCCGCGCCGATCCCGCGCAGCCGAACACGGCGCTGACCACTTGGAGCGGCTCCCGCGTGCGCAAGCGCGACATCGTTGTCGCCAAGAATTATTTGTCTGAGGACGAGGTCGATACGCTGAACCGGCTGGTGGTTATCTTCCTCGAACAGGCCGAATTGCGCGCCAAACAGCACAAGGAACTCACTCTCGACTATTGGCGCTCTAGCAGCCTGTCGGACTTAGCCCGGCCGGGCTGCAAATCCGTCTGCGCGGCCCAAGTGTTCGGCTGAGCGTCGGGTCACCCACACCAATGTTCCGCGGGTGAGCGCGGAAATTGCCGCGCGGTTGTCAAAGCATAAGCTCCGCTTTGGCGATCTCCTGTTCGCGCGAAGAGGCGAGATTGGAAGGCACGCTGTGTTCACCGAAGCGGAACGAGGGTGGCTATGTGGTACTGGCTGTTTTCTCGTCCGCGTCGACAGCCCAAAGGGCGATCCGACTTGTCTCTCGTTCTTCCTTTCAACAGACGAGTCAGTCGATTGGCTCGTGCGCCATGCGGCTGGCGTCGTGATGCCGAATTTGAGCAACCAAGTTCTCAAGCGGGTCCCGCTATCCGTCCCCTCGCTTTCCGAGCAGATGACAAGAACGTGTTCCGTGGCGGCTTCGAACCCTGAAGGCGACTCGCGGCAAATGCTGAACGGAAACGTGAGAACGGACCAAGGCAATCAGGCCTGACGCGCATTGCGCTGGTCGCTCACGTGGGCGAGGCGACGCCGGATGACGGCGACGCCGGACAGCCGCGCCCTTGACTGCCCTCGTCCGCTTTGCCGGACCTGATCTGCTGGCGGTTCTGGTTTTCGCGCTCTGGTGCTCAGTGCTTCTGGTTCTTTTTCCTTGCCAAATGGGAGGATGTTTCAGGCTTCCCCGCTGCTGCAATGCGCTCAAGCGTCAGCGCACGCTCCAGTCGATCCTGCTGCCGCCGCGGCCGTCGTCGCTGGCGCTTAGCGTCAGTCGACGCTCTGGCGACTCGAAGCTCACCACCTCGGAGCTGGTGCCGGCCTCCAGCACCTGTGCTCGATAGCCCGCGGCGCCGAGTTGCTGGGTGTAGAAAGCGACGACCTCCGCGTGTGGCGCGGGCCCGGACCAGGAAACCTTCAGCGCCTCGCCATCGCGGACGAAGGCGGTGCGAACGAAGCCGGGTAAGCGGATCACGCCGGGCGGATCTTCGCCGCTGACATCGCTGGCCGGTCGTTTGCCGCCCAGCAGGGACGACAACGCCTGGTCGGCGGTGACACGACCCTGTTCGGTCAACTGACGCAGATTCTCGGCTGCTGCCGGCAAGGCGACAGCGGCCAGCCCCTGCTGCAGGGCCTCGGCGGAGGCCGGGATGCTCGATTTCAGACGCTCAAGTTCAGCCTGCGCCCGCTGCTGCGCCTCAGCCTGCAGGGTTTCCAGCGCCCCGGCTGTGGGCAGCTCGCGGGCGATTCGCTGCACCTCTTCGGGCAGCGCGGTCTGCAGTGCCTCGCGCCCCTGTCCGAGCAACGCAGCACCCGCCTGCCAGGCGCCGCCGACCAGTGAGAACAGCAGCCAAAGCAACAGCAGCGGGATCAGCAGCAAAGCGAGACCCCCGGCAATCCATACCGAGCGCGGCAGGCGTTTCAGCTGCGTCAAGACAGGCTGCGCCGCACCCATCGGGTTCATGCCGGCTGCTCCATAGCCGGCCGCCGCAGACGCAGAACGGGACACTCCGGCAGGCGCGCCAGCGCAACAGTTGCGCGCGCGCGCTGCAACCGCGCCAGCCGACGGACGACGGCGACGGCGGCACGATTGACTGCGCGGGTCATCGCGACATACAGGTCGCGCTGCACGTCCACGACCACCACATCACTGGCGTTGGCCAACTGCACCTTCAGCTGGCAGCGCTTGTCGATGCCGCCGCGCCGGCCGTTGATGTCGGACAATCGGACCGACACGCCGCGGATACCTCCGCGCAGGCGGTCGAGCGCGAACTCGATCCGTCGCTGCAGGTGGGTTTGGATGGAATCGGTCAGCGCGAAGCCGCTGGCTTGGATGTCGATGCGCATGGATCTTGACTCCCGTGAGTTGGACGGACTTAGCCTGAGGCTGGAAGTGCTTCGATAAAAGCAGTAAGTTGTTGCCCGTTACTGCGGTTTTCCCGAAGGATGATTCATTGCGACGTTCGCTGAACTACAAGCATCTGCACTACTTCTGGGCCGTGGTTCGCGCCGGCGGAGTCACTCGCGCGGCGGAGAAGCTGCACCTCACGCCGCAGACCCTGA
>JBBRBN010000137.1:0-5398 GCA_038205755.1 Lysobacterales bacterium
CGGGTCGAAGGATCGTTTCCATGGGAGCTACACCATCGAAAAGCGAGGCGGATTGCCTCACCCCGCAACATCGCAGAATCCGCAGCATCAACAACCGCCGCACGCTCGCCGACGCGAATACCGCGCGAGCGGTTTAGTCCATTGACCGTTATGGGTCGATTTCTGCCCTTCAGATTCTCGCCGGCCGTGGCTAGAAGCGCTGGCCAAGCCGGTCATTCTGGCTGACGAGGCTGGTCACTGCTGCCAGCACCCCTTGCGATCCAGCGGCCTTGGGATTAGGTTTGTCCGCAGCAGCTAAGGCTGGGCCGACGCAGGGCCAGGTTCGTCTCGACCTCGACATGCGACACGCCAACCGCCTCCGAACTCCACGCGGCGATAGTGCTTAAACGAGACGCACGCCCGAGCCGCGAGGAGTTGTCATGTCGTTTCAAGATCTAGTTGCCTCTGTGCGTCGCGTGTCGGAACAGGCCGGGCTTCGGCTGCCGATGGCCAAGCTCAACGACGCGATCAGTATCGCGCTCTTCAACAAGCACTACTCGCAATGCGTGGCGTCCGACCACGCAGGCGCGCTACCCCCCGCGCCCAATCCGCCGCCGTACGTCAACGTCGCGGCCGAGCGCTACCGCGTGCAGCGCGCGCACCTCGAGCGGGCCATCCAGCTGGGTCGCGGCGAACTCGAGCTGGTAACCACCACCGAACCAGCGGTCGGGCAACTGCGATATCGGCTGCCGCTCGCGCTCATCAGCGGCCACACTCAACAAGACGCTCTGCGGGCCAAAGGAGCACACAACCTGTATGTCTCTTGGGGCCAGATGCGCGGCATCCAGCTCGACACCGACGACCTTGCCGCTTGGCTGGCGAGATCATCGCGGTGGATGTCGGCGGCAGCTATCGACTGGAAACCGATATGGAAGAAACCGAGTTGCCGCCATGGTGGAAGCTGATCGGCGAACTATTCGGCGTGCGCCGCCGCCCTGGCCTCAAGCAAATCCTGCTGCGCTCCGGCATGGTCAATTCCGAAGCCACCTCGCAACGCCGGCGTAAACAGACCCGCCTGCTCATCAAACCGACGCTGGACGGCATCGAACTGCTGGACTGGCGCTCCTACGACCGCGCGGTCGAGCTGGGCTACGAACACGCGCGCAAGCAACTGAATGCGGTCGGGGATTTGAGCTTTTGAAGCGGGGACGCGGGCACGGCAATGCAAGACTCGGCAGCAAGCCATTCGCGATCGCGCAAGCAAACCAGGTTCAGCCCGCCACCGGCGTCTCGGTTGTCTCCGCGACTTTCGTCGGGAAGGTGAGCAAGTAGAGCAACACCAGGATGCCTCCCACCGGTGCTAGAGAGATGAGCTGCCACCATGGGCTGAGGCCTGCATCGCGTAAGCGCCGGGTGCAAGCCGCGACCCACGGCAGCAACACCAGCAACGAGGCGATCTCCAGCGGCAATGGGCCGGACGCTTCGGCCAGCAGGGTGGCGAATGCCAGCAGCATCGCGACGGCGAGCGCGAACCACCAGAAGTCCGCGCGCGAGGTGGTGCCGGCGAACTCCAAGCCGCGCATCACGCCTTCGCGCATCGCCGTGAGTGCCGGCTGACTGGGCCGCGGTGCCTGTACCAGAAGGCTTTCGGCTGGCACTTCGAATACCGCAGCCAGCGCGCGCAAGGACTCCGTCGATATTTTTGCGCCGGCCTCCAGACGTTGGATGGTCCGCAAGTTCAGTCCGCTCAATGTGGACAACTGCTCTTGCGACCACTGGCGGGCGCCCCGCAGTGAGCGCAGGCGGGTACTGTCGATATGCATGGTTCCTCCTCGGAAATTTGGGGTTTGGACCGGTGAATGATCCTGCCGAAGAACACTCCATCGTGACGACACTACCCCGACACCGGCACGACATGCAGGCGTCGATGCGCCGGTGGCAGGGAAATCAGCGAACCGGAGGCAGGAAGAAGTTGAGCCGAACGGGTGTTCGCCGTTTCCGAGCTGGACGAGCCACGGAAAGCCCCGGCTTCGCAGCCCAACTCCTCACACTTTCAATCCCCGAGGCTTGATGCACGACCGGCCTGAGTTTCGGAATACTTCCGCAGTCGCCGCAGTTCATCCCATCCGGCTGCGCCTAGGAGCCCACTGCTGGTCGGACTGGCGCTGCGTGCAGGTCTGCTGTTCGCAAGCCGATTGCCGGCTGAGAATTGACCTGCCGGGCTGCGCTACGCGAGAAGGCCGCGAAAAGGCACCCGCTGCGGGTAAAGCGAGCGCGTTCTCGTTGGTGTCCATGCTCCATTTGTCGTGGTTGACCTGGCACCCGAACCGGCCGTTCTACCTACCCGCAGAACGGTCGGCGGCAGCGGCCTGAGCTGCCAGCACCTGTCTGGCCCGCACCAATGCTTCGGCGATGAAGTACGGGACCCAGACCAGCGGAAAGATCCATGCAGGTGGTGTCGAACGCAGGGTTCCATCCGCATCCTGCGAGGTCACCTCAGGCAGCACCAGCATCAGCAGAATAGTCAGTACGAAGCCTGCGCCCCACAGCAGCGCGGCAGAGCCGGCGGTGCGCTGCAGCCACAGCAGGTGGGTTGACGAACCCGCCCGCATCACAGCGGGCGGCCATGCGCGCGACAGCAGCAACCAGAACGCTATTACCCAAGCGGCAGGCATGCCGGCGATGGCGACCGTCAACCATGCTCCCGCAAGGTAGATCGTCAGCACCCCCACGATCCACAGCCAGCGGGCTGTCGCGCTGCGCACACTTGCTATCCAGCTGACCAGAAACAGCGCGAACGCGAGGTAACACTCAAAAATCACCGGCCACAGCAGCAGGCTGCGCAGCGTGTCGTACTCGAAATGATCGCGCAGCAGCCAGACCAACAGGAACGCCGCAGCCGTCAGCAAATCGGCTGCGCCATAGCGCAGCACGTCGGTGACTCCGAGCGAGCCCGCGCTCAATGCGCACCTGACGATGCGGCGTCACGCCAACACATTCCTTCCGAGCAGGCAGCATTCGGGAACATCGTCCTCTCCCTGACCAGCGTTCTTGATTTAGGCGATTGCATGCAAGTGAGTCAAGCCTTCGTTCAGAGCCGATGTTCGCTGTCAGTCTTGCCGTCGAGGTGAAGCAAGAGCAATGCTGAAGGCGAGAGCAGTCTTGGTGTTGCGAGCCACCGGGAACCTGCCGCCGCATGTGCGCTTGAATCCATATCGATCGTCCCTGCGCGCATCGTTCGCTGCATGCCCGCCGCACAGCGCTTGCAGCAGCCGTCACGCTGCCCCAGTCGGCCACGTCGAAGGCATCATGAAAGGCAAAAACGCATCCCACGAATGGGTCGACAGGCAGGCCGGGAGGCCATTGATGAGCGGACTGTGCCCACACCATGGCAAAGCACTTCGACCGCGGCGCGTCAGCGGTGGTCGGCAGATCGAGAGCTGCCCGCAGTGTCAGGGGCTCTGGTTGCTGCCGGCGACGGTTGCATCGCTGGTCGGACACGCCCTGCGACCGGCTGCGGTCGCGGCGCTGCCGCCGGCACGGCCATTCGCTGCGCTGCCCTGTCCGATGGATGGCTCAGGCATGCGCGCGCTGCGCAGTCACGGGGTCGAGATCGACCTGTGCGCACGCTGTCGCGGCGTCTGGCTTGATGCGGGCGAGCTTGAGCAACTGCTGGCGCTGAATCAGCCGCAGGAGGAATCCAGTACCGAAGACGTGCTCGAGGGCGCGCTCGACTTCGCCTTGGAGTTCGGCGATCTCACCCTTGGACACAGCCATGCCGGCTGCATATCGGCGGGCCGATCAAGCGGCTCTGCGACGTCCGATTCCGGCCTCACCTTGGTCGAGATCGAATCGACCAGCAACAGCCACATGCTGCTGGAGCAAGCAGACGCGACACCACTGCTGGAAGCGGGCGGTGGCATGCTCGACAGCGCAGGCGAAGCCATCGGTGCAGTGTTTGAGTTTGTCGGCGACGCGCTTTCGGGGCTTTAGCAGAGGCAGGCGCATCAGTGAGTCGCCACCCGCCTACAAGCTCTGACTCGCAATCGTTTGGCGCGACTTCAACTGGAAGTCACTATTAACCATGGCACTCTGAGACCGCGACTGCTTGCTCCATTTCCCTCACGTCTGCTCACGTGGCACGCCCTGCCTGAAACTAATGACCAAGTTGCCGCCGGAAGAATCGGAGTCGCTGCCGAGCAATCAGCCCTGGCAGTCGCCGTGGGGTTGGTACGGCTCGGCACTACTGCCGATCGGGATCGGCCTCTTCATGTACGCGATGGAAGCAAGCGACCTGGAACGCTTTCGTTTGCTTGATCCAGTGCCGGCAGTCGGTGAGTTTGTATCCGCGGAATGCAAGTACTTCCGCAGACACAATCAGCACTACATGGCGATCTCCTACGCGTTCGTCGCCCGCGGCTACGCGCCTTACGTCGAACCGGGTGCCGCAGCGCAGCCCACGCCAACATTCACGGTGCAGCATGAGTATGCGGAGTACGCGTCGCCGGACGATTGCGAGGCCGCATTGCCAGCGGTCCGAGCAGCGAAGCAATCACATCCTGTCTGGTTCGAGCGTAGCAATCCGCACGCTGCCAAGACTTCGCTGGAAGAGCCGGACAGCACGCGCTTCCTCTGGGTCGGGCTGGGTGCGATTCCGCTGGCGCTGGTTGGCTGGCTGTTGGGGCGTCGTCGCCGGGCTGCGCTCGGAGATGGACCCTGAGCCATGTGTCTCCAGAATCAACCGGCGGATCTAGTGTGAGGGATCGTGCGGGAAGCACGGGAAGCTCTGCGTGCGATTCTGGAGTAACGAGGCATGCTCGATTCTGTCGAACTTCATCAGCTGCCAGTTGCCCTTGACGACTTGCCGTTCAAGCTCGCGCTCGCGGCCGACGGCAACCCGCAAACCGGCTATCACGCATTGCGCGGCGATGGCGTCGGCTGGTTCGCTGAGCTTTGGGCGCTGATCCGCAACGACATCGAGTGGGTCAATCGGGTTCGCCTGACCCTTGCCGATTTCCTCGCCAACGGAGCCGCCACACGCTGCCAGTTTGCCGTCGCCGCCGCAGGCGTCGCCGCTGACGCGGTCGATCCCGCAGACATCCTCTCCACCCTGTCTCGGCAGGATATTGACGACTCGACCCGAGCCGACATCGCCCTGCTGTGCAATCAGGCCATCCTCGAAAAGGGCCTGCACTATTCGCAAGAGCTACGCCCGTGGGTCTGCTCGCCCACTAACGGCGGAAACCTGATCGGCGAACACCGCCTGGTGCCCATCGGAGTATAGGCAATTCAAACGCCCTTTTCGAACAGTCTGGCGAGTAGGCGGTGGTCGCGCAAGCGCCAGTTTGGGCGCAGATCGGATGTTCGTGGGTGGAATTTCGGCATCGCGGGCGCGCGGCGCTCAGCGTCCGTGGCCATT
>JBBRBN010000138.1:0-5306 GCA_038205755.1 Lysobacterales bacterium
TACCCGGCAGCCGAGCAAGCTCGGCTCTACGACAGCTGCGCGAGCGGCACGCTGCAAGCGAGGGTAGAGCGGAGCTTGCTCCGCTGCGCGACAGGCTACCCGGCAGCCGAGCAAGCTCGGCTCTACGACAGCGGCGCGAGCGGCACGCTGCAAGCGAGGGTAGAGCGGAGCTTGCTCCGCTGCGCGACTCCAAAGGATCGCCCAGCATGCTCGCCAAACGCCTGATCCCCTGCCTCGACGTCCGCGACGGCCAGGTCGTCAAAGGCGTCAACTTCCGCGATCACGTCGTCATGGGCGGCATTGAGGAGCTGGCGTTGCGCTATCGCGATGACGGTGCCGACGAACTGGTGTTCTACGACATCACGGCCAGTCCGGACGGGCGCTCGGTTGATCGCGGCTGGGTGGAGCGGGTGGCTCGACTGGTTGATATTCCGTTCTGCGTTGCCGGTGGCATCCGCAGCGTGGCGCAAGCGCGCGAGGTGCTGCATGCCGGGGCGGACAAGATTTCGGTCAATTCGCCGGCACTGGAGCGCCCCGGACTGATTGCCGAGCTGGCCGAGGCGTTTGGGGTGCAGTGCGTGGTGGTCGGCGTGGACAGCCTGCGCGACGCCGATGGGCAGTGGCGAGTTCGGCAGTACACCGGCGACCCGAGCAAGACCCGTGCGCTGGGCAAGCGCACGCTGGACTGGGTCGCACAGGTGCAGCAGCTCGGCGCCGGTGAGATCGTGCTCAACTGCATGGGCACCGACGGCGTGAAAGCAGGCTATGACATCGAGCAGCTGCGCGCCGTGCGCGAGGTTTGCGAGGTTCCGCTGGTGGCGTCGGGCGGCGCCGGCACCGAGCAGCATTTTGCCGACGTGTTCGCCGAGGCCGACGTCGATGCGGCACTCGCCGCCAGCGTCTTTCATACCGGTACCCTGCGGATCCCGGCGCTGAAGCGCTGGCTGGCTGCAAGAGGGGTGGAGATGCGTGATGCAGGCTGATCCGACGTTCCTGGAATCGATCAATTCACTGGCCTGGGACAAGCAGGGCGGACTGCTGCCGGCGGTGGTGCAGGATGCGGATTCGCTGCGTGTTCTGATGCTCGGCTACATGGACCGCGCCGCGCTGGCGCGGACCCTGGAGTTGGGCAAGGTCACCTTTTTCAGCCGCAGCAAGGGCCGACTTTGGACCAAGGGCGAGTCAAGCGGGCACGTGCTGCAGCTGGTGTCGATCGAGTCCGACTGCGATGCCGATACCTTGCTGGTGCTGGCGCGTCCGCAGGGCCCAACCTGCCATCTCGGGCGGGCGAGCTGCTTCCCGACGGCTCCGGCGGACTTTCTGAGCGAGCTCGACGCGCTGATTGCGCAGCGTGCCGTCGAGCGACCCGCCGGCAGCTACACCACCCGCCTGTTCGACTCGGGTGTGCTCAAGATCGCCCAGAAGGTCGGCGAGGAAGGCGTGGAAACCGCGTTGGCGGGAGCCGCGCAGGACGACGCCGCCCTGCTTGGCGAGAGTGCCGATCTGGTTTACCACCTGCTGGTCCTGCTGCGCGCCCGCGGACTGTCGCTCGCCGAGGCGGTGGCGCTGCTGCGTGCCCGCCACGCACGACCGGCCTGAGGGGTGAGGGCACAGCATGTCGACACTGCATCGTTGTCTGATTAGTTCCGTGGTGCGGCTGCTGCTGATCATGTGGCTGTGCGCGGCAGCGCCGTTGCGGGCGCAGCCGCTGGAGATCTCTGGCCAGATCCGACTGCAGACGGCGGACGGCACGCCAGGCCAAGGCGTAGCCAACGTACTGGTTTCCAACGGCCGTGAGCTGGTCCGCAGCGACGCATCCGGTCGTTATCGCTTGATGCTGGAGGCCGGTCAGACGCTGTTCGTCATCAAGCCGGCGGGTTACGCCGGGGTCCGGGACAGCGAGGGCAAGCCGCGCTTCTGGCGCCATCATTTCCCGCATGGCTCGCCGACGCTGCGCTATGGCGGCATTGCGGCCACCGCACACGCCTCCGGCGACTGGGATTTCACCCTGGATCCGGCGCAGTCACCCACCGAGGCGCTCGAGGTGCTGGTGTTCGGCGATCCGCAGCCGAAATCGGCGGCCCAGGTGACGTACTTCGAGCGCGACATCATTGAGCCGATTCTTCGCGATGCGACGGCACGCAAGGCCGACCTGGGGCTGACGCTGGGCGATGTCGTTCACGATGATCTCAGCCTGCTTCCGGCGATCCAGGCCGCCACGGCGCGGCTTGGCGTGCCTTGGCTGCATGCGGCAGGCAATCACGACATCGATTTTGATGCCGCCGCCGATGACGATTCGCTGCTCAGCTTCAGGCAGGTATTTGGTCCCGACACCCTGGCCTGGGAGGCGCCGCAGGCGGTGTTCATCGTGCTGGACGACGTGATCTATCAGCCGACCACCACGCCGAGCTACATCGGCGGTCTGCGCGAGTCGCAGTTCGCTTTTCTCGAAGGCTACCTGGCAACGCTGGACCGGACGCGCACCGTGGTCCTCGCCACGCATATTCCGTTCTTTGATCCACATCCCGGTCGCGAATCGTTCCGTCGCGCAGACCGCGAGCGTCTGTTCGCCCTGCTTGCGCCGTTTCCCCGGGTCCTGCTGCTGAGCGCCCACGGTCACGTCCAGCGGCACTATTTCCACACCGCGCAGGATGGCTGGCACGGCGATCAGCCGCTGCACGAGTACAACGTCGGCGCCACCTGCGGCGGCTTCTGGGGCGGCGAGAAAGACGCCGAAGGTCTGCCGACGGCCGACATGTCCGACGGCACGCCCAATGGTTACGCCCAGCTCGTCATCGCCAGCGACGGCGACTACCGCCTGCGCTGGCAGGTGGCGCGGGAGCCTGGGCATCCGGGAATCGCTCTGCACGCCCCACGCGCGCTGCGCCAGGGCGCCTGGCCGGGGGTGGGCCTGTACGCGAATGTGTTGATGGGCGTGGCCGATGATCGCGTTGAGTTCCGCATTGACGGCGGTGAGTGGCGGGCGATGACCCGCGTGGAGCGCACCGATCCGCGGGTTCTTGCGGTCAACCTGGCTGACGACGCGGCCGAGCGCCCAGGCGGCGACAGCCGGACGCCCGAAGCAACCGTTTCGACCCACCTGTGGCGCGCCTTCCTGCCCACCGACCTGGATCTCGGCGAGCACCTGGTTGAGGTTCGCGCGCAGGACCGCTGGCGCGGCGAGCTGCGCGCCGAGACGCGCTACCGCCTGCTGGAAGCAGCACCCTGAGCGGCCTTGGGGGGACGCATCCAGCCGCGATCAGCGGGGCCGCTGAGGCTCGATAAGGCGGATCGCATCGAATCCGGTCACGCGCACATGGCCGTGGGCGGCGGCATCCAGGCGCGGCGTCGGATAGTCCTCGATGCGGTCGACCAGCACGGTCTGCATGCCGGCATCGCGAGCAGCGTCCAGCTCTTCGACCACGTCTGACAAAAAGGTGATCGCCGCGGGCGCAGCCGCCAGCTGCAGCGCGATCTGGCGGTAGCTATCCGCCTCGCGCTTGGCACCGACGCCGGTGTCGAAATGCCCCGAAAACAGCGGAAGCAGATCGCCTGCCGCGCTGTGCTGGAAGAACAGCTTCTGCGCGGCCACCGATCCGGAGGAATACACATAAAGTGTCTCGCCGTCCTGCTGCCAGCGGCGCAGCGCCGTTGCCGCGTCGGGATACAGGTGGGCGCGGAATTCGCCGCTGCCGTAGCCGTCCTGCCAGATCAGGCCCTGCAGCGCCTTCAGCGCGGTGTGTTTGCGATCCTCGATGATCCATTGCTGCAGGCCAGCCACGATCTGCGCGTCGCTGGCGGCCCCACTGATATCCCGGCGCGCGGCGTCCAGCCACTGCCGAACCTCGGGTTCGTGGCCGCGCCGGGCCACAAATTCCGGCAGTGCGCGCATGGCGTAGGGGAACAGCACCTCTTTGACGAAGGAAATGCTGCTGGTGGTGCCCTCGATGTCGGTGAGGATGATCGCCATGCGTCAGGTCTGCGGCCGCAGGCGGCCTCAGGCGGCCACCGGTGCTTCAAAGCGGGAAAAGCGCTCGGCAATGCCATCGCCGGTGAAGTTGGCTACCCATCCGGCCGGATTGGTGAAGATACGGATCGCGGTAAAGCGCGGCGTCGGCCCCATGTCAAACCAGTGGCGGGTGCCGTGCGGCACGCCAATCAGATCGCCCCGTTCGCACAGCACTTCGAACACGCGTTCGCCAATGTGCAGGGTGAACAGGCCCGAGCCGGCGACGAAGAAGCGCACTTCGTCCTCGGCATGGGTGTGCTCATTGAGAAACTTCTGGCGCAGCGCGTCACGGTCCGGATGCTCCGGATGCAGGCTGATCACATCAAATGCCTGGTAACCGCGCTCGCCCAGCAGCCGGTCGATGGCGCCGCGGTAGGCGGCAATCACCTCATCACTGGACGCACCGTCGCGAATTGGCGTCTCGGCCTGCCATTGCTCGAAGCGCACGCCTACCGCGTCGAGCTGGGCGGCAATGGCCGAGCGGTCGCTGCTGGTGAACGTAGCAGCGCTGGGCTCGAATTCGGCAAAGATGCGCAGGCGACTCATGTCGACACTCCTGGATGCGGATGATGGCTCAAGCAACCGAATCGATCAGACGCAATCGGCGCAGATCAAGTTCGCACTCGAGCATGAATTCGATGGCTTCGAGGTGGCGCATGGCCTCGGCGCCGTCGCGACCCCAGGCGTATAGGCCGTGACCCGCGATCAGATAGCCCCAGGCGCAGCCTTCATCGAGCAACAGATCGACCGCCTCGGCAAGCGAGGGCATGTCCTGTGAATTGGACAGTACCGGAAGCTCTACCGCAGCTTCGTGGGTTTCGTTGCCGGCCAGCGCCTTGAGCAGTTCGTAGCCCGCCAGCCGCACGCGCCCGGCGGGTCCGTAAAGCAGGGACGCCACCGTCTGCGCGCGCGAATGGGTGTGCAGCACGCAGCCGATTTCCGGAAAACGCCGGTACAGCTGGGTGTGCAGCAAGGTCTCAGCCGAGGGCCGCTGTTCGGTCGCCACCGGCTGACCCTTCAGGTCGACGGTCATGAAGTCGAGCTCGGTCAGGCGGCCCTTGTCGCGACCGGATACGGTGATCGCGGCGTGGCGCTCGTCGATGCGCATCGAGAAGTTGCTGCTGGTGGCGGGCGTCCAGCCGCGCGCCGAGAGCGTGCGCGTGAGCTCAATCAGCTGCCGGGCGCAGTCGTGGAAGCGGGAGGCTGAAAAGGGCAAGGTAGCCATGCACTTGAGTTTACTGGAGGCTGGGTGATCTAACCCGCATGTTTCATGAATCTCGCGCGCCCTCGCTTGTCT
>JBBRBN010000139.1:0-5255 GCA_038205755.1 Lysobacterales bacterium
GAGCCGGACTGGCTCGGGCTCGGGTTCGGGCTCGGGTTCGGGCTCGGGTTCGGGCTCGGGCTCGGGTTCGGGCTCGGGTTCGGGCTCGGGCTCGGGATCGGCCAAGGCGTCAAGTATCGCGGTCTGGCAGCCTGTCGGACACATCCATGGGGAACCGGGCTGGGCCAGACGTCGGCCTTGCCGCCACCTCCCGGGGCCGGCCGAAAGGAGCAGCGTGCGTTTGCCGCGACTGCGATCCGCGGCATCTGGCAGGTCAACCAATCAACCCTCCAGCGGCGTCACCGTCACCGCGACCCGCGGCTCGTGCGTGCCGCCGCCGAGGATGACGCCGCGCAGGGGCGAGACATCGCCGAAATCGCGGCCCCAGCAGAGCACGATGTGCTGGCTGTCGGGCAGCACGTTATTGGTTGGATCAAACTCCACCCAGCCCTGCAGCGGGCAGCGTACCGCTACCCAGGCGTGCGACGCGTCGGCGCCGACCATGCGCGGCTGACCGGGCGGAGGCGCCGTCAGCAGGTAGCCGCTGACATAGCGCGCCGGCAGATCCAGCGAGCGCAGGCAGGCGATCATCAGGTGGGCGAAATCCTGGCAGACGCCGCGTCGTTGCCTGAGCACCTCCGCCAGCGGCGTCGCAATCTGGGTGGCGCTGGCGTCGAACTGGAACTCGCTGTGAATCTTCGCCATCAGCGCCTGCGCCGCCAGCAGCAGCGGTCGCTCGGGCACGAAGCAATCCTCGGCGTAGCGACGGAACGTGCTGCTGATCGGCACATACGGTGAGCGGAAGCGGTAACGGCAGGCATCCAGCGTCTGCTCGTCGGGAACCACGCCAGCCAGGAAGCGGTGCGCCTCGCGCGCCAGCTCCCATGGCGGCGAGTCGCACGGGTCGAAACTGTCGCGACGACTGCCGACCGCGACCCGCATGCGCGCCTCGATGCTGAGCTGCCGATGCGGGCTGGCAAACTCCAGCCGGTTGAGCGGATTGCCAAACGCGTCTTCGCCGAGGCGCTGCCGGGTCGGCTGCGGATCACAGTGCAGCTGCCAGTCGAGACAGTCCTGCCAGGGCACGCTGCGCGGCGACAGGTGCAGCAGCTGCTGCGACAGGGAAACCGGCAGGCTATAGTCGTAGCGCGTGAGGTGCTCGACCGAGTAGCGCGCGGTGGGCAAGGGTGCCGGGCTGTTCATGCCGAGTAGGTGATCCGTCCGACCGTTTCAACGTGCGCGAAAAAGCGCTGCAGCAGGTACTCCGACAGCCCGCGCATGGCCTGGTCAGCGCGTTCGAAAAGCTGCAGCAGAGGGGCGCTGTCGAGTTCCATCAAGCTCAGATCAAGCGCCCGCAGATCGGCCTCCAGGGCGCGTACCGGATTGATCGCATCGGCCTCGCAGTCGAGCAGTTCCAGCGAGGAGACCAGCCGTGGCAGCTGGAAGACCAAGGCGTGCGGGTTGTCTTCGTCAAGCAAGATCAGGTCCAGTACCGGCCGCCACTGGGGCGCCGCCAGATAGCGGCTGCGATAGGTGATGGTGCTGTTGGCCAGCTCCAGCAGCCAGCCGAGCAGGGCCGGATCGGCCGCCGGATTGCCTGCCGCGTGGGCCAGCACGATGGCTTGCAGCTGCAGCCGTTCCACCGAGCGCCCTACCATCAGAAAGCGCCAGCCTTCGTCGCGGGTCATGTCATCAAGGGCGAAGCCACTCATCGCGGTCAGCGCAATCAGCAGATGGTTCAGGAATGCCTGCGCGCGAGTCGGCGTGGCCTCTGACTCGAGCCTCTCGACCTCGCGCTGCAACTCAACCACCGCGCGCCAGTTCTCGCTGGAAATGCGCGCCCGCACCTGTGCGGCCGACCACGCCAGCCGGCCGAGATCGGCGCTGAGGCTGCCCGACCACCGGCGGTCGCACAGCCCGGCCAACAGGGCCGCCTCCACGCTGTCGCGCTCGGGCAGTAGTCGCAGCTGCTGCGCCACGCCAACGCCGACTCCCAGCACCGGCGCATCCGACGCGTTCTCGCGCTGCAGCAAGCTGCGCAGCAGCCGGGCATGGCCGTCGCAGCGCTCGCAGTAGCGTCCGAGCCAGTAAAGATTCTCGACCGTACGCGACAGCAGGTAGCGATCGCGGCGCACCACGGCGTCGATGCGCCGACTGGGCGCCGGTTCAACGGCGATGGATCGCTCGCCCAGCACCCAGGTGTCCTTGGAGCGGCCACCGCGCTGCATCGAAACCGCCAGGGCGCTGGCACTGGCCGCCACTCGGCTGAGCGCGCCCGGCAGCACCTGATAACCCTGCGCGGTAGCCACTGCGTAGACGCGCATGCCGATCGCGCGCGGCTCCAGCGCGAAGCTTGGCTCGGTTTGCAGCACCGGTGCCTGCGACGGCCGCACCATTTCCTGCGCCACGTAGGCGTAAGGTCGCCGCCGGATGCGCGCGCGCAGCCGGCGGATGCCGACCCGATCCAGCTGGCTGCCAATCACGGCCTGGAAACGCTGCGAGGGAAACGCCGGCTTGATGATCAGCTGCGGCAGCTTGCGCAGCGCGTCGCGCAGCACGGGCGCCTCGCCGCACCACCAGCTGGCCACCGACGGCAGGCTGAGCGGGTGACCCAGCATGCGCTCGGCGATCTTGGGCAGAAAGCCCATCAGGCCCGGCGATTCAAGCACGCCCGCACCCAGCGAGTTGGCGATCAGGACGCGGCCGGCGCGCGCCGCTTCCAGCAGTCCGGGCACGCCCAGCGCGGAGTCGGCGCGCAGCTCCAGCGGGTCACACCAATCGCCATCGACCCGGCGCAAAATCGCGTGGACCCGTTCCAGACCGCCGAGCGTCTTCAGATACACGGTCGCGCCGCGCACCGTGAGATCGTGTCCCTCGACCAGCGGAATGCCCAGCTCGCGGGCCAGGTAGACGTGCTCGAAGTAGGTCTCGTTGTTGGCGCCCGGCGTGAGCAGCACAAGCAGCGGCGGGCCGTCGCCGTCGGCCGCCAGGCGCAGCAGATTGTCGCGCAGCAGGGAAAAATAACCGTCCATGCGCTGCACCGACAGCTCGCGATAGGGCTCACTCAGCGCACGCGCGATGATGGTGCGGTTTTCGAGCGCGTAGCCGGCGCCGGAGGGCGTCTGCGTGCGGTCGGCCAGCACCCACCAGCGACCGTCTGGCCCGCGCGCCAGATCGGCGGCGTAGATATGCAGATGCACGTCACCCGGCGGCACCGCACCAAGCGCTGGCCACAGGAAATTGCTGTGTCCAAACACCAGTTCGGGCGGCAGCAGGCCCTGCTTGAGCAGCTGCTGCGGCCCGTACAGATCGGCCAGCACCCGATTGAGCAGCCCCGCCCGCTCGGCAATACCCGCGGCCAGCGCCTGCCACTCGTCACCCTCGATCAGCTGCGGCAGCAGGTCCAGCTCCCACGGGCGGTCCGCCCCCTTGGGATCGGCATAGACGTTGTAGGTGACGCCGTTCTCAAGGATCTGTTGATTGATCACCTCGCAGCGCCGCCGCAGGGCCTCGCCGCTGTCATTGCCAAGATGGCCGAGCACGGTCTGCCACGAGGGGCGCAGCTGACCGGAGGCGTCGTTCAGCTCGTCGTGCCGATCCGTGGCGGCGGGATACAGGGTGAGCACGGTCGGCGGGAGCCCGGTCGGAAGCGATCCGGAGTGTGGCGACTTTGACGCGGACGCGCCAGCCACGAACGGGCGATCGATCGCCTGCATCAGGGGCGCCGCCTGTCGAGCGTGAGCGGGTACTCGGGCGTGTCGACCGTCGCGGCCACCGCCAACGTGCCGGGCGTGAAGCGAGGGCGGGTGAGATTGCACAAGCATGCGGGCTATGGCGGCCCGTATGCCCTGGCGGGTTGCCGCCAGGCCCGGCCAGCCCTACCCTGCTGCACTGCCATCGAGAACCGCGACAGCATGTTCGACTGGTCATTCGCGCCACCCACACCCGCCTATGCCAACGTGGATCTGGCGCGCTTCAACGGCGAGCTGCAGCCGCGAAGCCGGCCGGCGGTGCTGCGCGGGCTGGTTGAACACTGGCCGGCGGTGGCCAAGGGGCGGGAGTCCGACGCTGCCCTTTGCGGCTACCTGCGCGGACTGGACAGCGGGGCGCCGGCGGACGCCTGCTTTGGCCATGCTGCGATGGCTGGGCGCTTCTTCTACGACGACTCGCTGACGGCGTTCAATTTCGAGCGCCGCAGCGTGACCGTCTCGCAGCTGCTCGACTTTCTGCTGCAGCTCAAGGCCAGCCCCGAGACGCTCTACGGGTACGCTGGCGCCGTGCGGATCAAAGAATCGCTGCCGGCCTTCCTGCAGGAAAATCCCAGCCCGCTGATCGACCCCGCGGTCGACCAGCTCAACTCGATCTGGATCGGCAATCAGACCCGCATCTGCGCCCACTGGGACCTGCCGCAGAACCTGATCTGTGCCGTCGCCGGCCGCCGTCGCTACCTGCTGTTTCCGCCAGACCAGCTGGCCAATCTGTACGCGGGGCCGATCGACTTCACGCCGGCCGGACAGCCAATCAGCATGGTCGATTTCGCCGCCCCAGACTTCGACCGCTTCCCGCGCTTTGCGGAAGCAATTGGCCACGTTGAAGTGGCTGAACTGGAGCCCGGCGACGCGCTGTTCCTGCCCAGCATGTGGTGGCATCACGCTGAGTCGCTGGCGCCGATCGGGATCATGGTCAACTACTGGTGGCGCGACGTTCCGGCCCACGTGACCACGCCACGCGCCACCCTGCTGCACGCGCTGCTGACCCTGCGCGACCTGCCGCGCGAGCAGCGCCTGGCCTGGCGGGCGTTCTTCGACCACTACATTTTCCGCCTCGACGACGACCAGCCGCTGGCGTACTTGCCAGCAGAGGCGCGCGGCGTGCTTGGCGACATGACGCCCGAGCGGGCGGCCGCGCTGCGCGCCCAGCTGGCGCAAACTCTGCAGTGGTAGGCGATCGCCGCTGATCGCGACACCGTCGCGCGCAAATCACCATCCGCTCGGGCCGATCTACATGGTCTAAGCCGAGTGGCGCAGGCTGGCGCCATACCTGCTGTCTGGCGAGCGCGCCGGGCTCGCGCTGCAGCCCGCCGCGCTGCTGCATGAGGCGGATCGGCGACGGGTCGGCGATTTGATCATGCGCAACGCTTTCGAGCGCCGCGATCACTGGCCCGGACGCAAGGCCACCAGCGCCGCGTCGACGCGGCCGAACTCGGCGGCCAGATCCTTCTGGGCGCTGGCCGAAAGCGCGCTGGTCGACGCCGTCTGCCGGCGTCGACCGACCCA
>JBBRBN010000140.1:0-5152 GCA_038205755.1 Lysobacterales bacterium
AAGATCCTGCGCGATCATCGCGCGAATTCATGAAACACGCGGGCGAGTACCGACAGGCTGCTAGTCCGGCGGTGGCAGTGCGCCGGGCGGCGCAACACTGCGCACCGGCAGGGACCGCCACAGCGCGCGCAGCGGATTTCGCACGGCGCGCGGCAGGCGTGCGACGAAGGGCAGCATGGCGCGCTTGATACTGGCCGCATCGAGCCGCTGGTGCTCCACCCAGCGGTGCCGATGCAGCGAGCGGACACCGCTCCAAAGGCGTCTGGCGTGACCGCCTAGACTGGATTCGTCGCCGCCATCGACGAGCACCGACTGCAGCTGGATAAGCTCGCGATATAGCCGTTGGTTGTGCATGTCGCGGCGCGTGAGCAGGGCGCGCAGGGTTTCGACGTCCGACTCGTTCAAAAGGTGGCCGGCACGAAAGTGCTCCGGCAGCGGCCGGTCGACGTAGATTGTCGAGTGGGTGGGGCCAAGCTCTTCCTGCGGTCGCTCGCGCGTGTAGAAATACAGCGCGATCGATTTGCGGCTGATTGACTGCCGCGCCGACGGTAGCTCGATCCGCCCAAACCCGTGCCAGCTCCACTCGGTGGTTTCGAACACCACGCAGCGATTGAACAAGGGCGTGATCAGCGTGATCTGGTTTTCGCTGGCGCGCGGGTCGGTGTGCAGTTCGAGCGATCCGCCCCAGCTGTCTTCCCACTCGTGATTGAGGTAAACGATCAGGTTCAGCCGTCGATGCCAGCCGTTCTCTGGATGACGATTGAAATCGACGTGTGGGTCCAGATCCTGGCCGTGGCGGTTCTCATGCGTGCCGCCGCCGAAGTACCAGGGGTCGTACAACAGGTCGGGGATGCCGGTGGCCTGGGAGATCCAGTCGAGAAATCCCAGGCTGCGGACCAGATCATCCAGCGCGACATAGGCCGGGCCAAGTTCGCGGATGCGCTCCACCGTGGACTTGCCGCCCAGCTCACCGTTTTCATTGCGGGCGTTGCCGCGCTCGAAGGCCGGGAACTCGGTCAGCAGCTGTTCGGCGTAAGTCGACGGGAAGAATCCGTCGAGCACGAGATGCCTGAACGGCTCGCGTCGCGCGAAGCGCGGCTGCAGGTCGATGGCTGGCGGCAGGGCAGTGGGGCTGATGGGTTGCATACGTAGGGGCAGCGAAGCGCTCAAGCCATACAATACCCGTCTCGATCAATCACTCCCAGCGCATGCTTTCCGCCCGCACCCAGCAATCCCTTGCCGCAGACGCGGCCGCATTCGCGGACGCCCGCCCGTTTCGCCATGCGGTCATCGACGACTTCCTCGACCCGCTGACCTGTGCCGGCCTGCTCGCCGAGTTTCCCACCTTTGATGCCCGGTTTGCGCTCAACGAGATGGGCGAGGTGGGTGGCAAGGCCGTCCGCAGTGGCGTGTCGGCGCTCGGCATAACCTACGCCGCGATTGATCGATACATCCAGAGCAAGCCGTTCCTCGACTACGTCTCGCAGCTAACCGGCATCCCGGATCTGCTCTATGACCCGGACTACGAAGGCGGCGGCACGCACGAGAACCGGCAGGATCAGGAACTGGATGTCCATATCGACTTCAACTTCCACCCGCGCAGCGGCTTCCATCGGCGGCTCAATCTCATTGTCTATCTCAATTACGAATGGGACGAGGCCTGGGGTGGCGCGCTCAAGCTGGTGGAAGATCCATGGAATGGGGTCGGCCTCAGCCACCAGGTGGCGCCGTTGTTCAATCGCTGCGTGGTGTTTGAAACCAACGAAGTGTCCTGGCACGGGTTCGAGCGCATCGACCTGCCCGCTGATCGGCAGGACCTGACCCGAAAATCGTTTGCCATCTACCTTTACACGCGCGAGCGGCCGGCCGATCAGACCGCGGCGCCGCACGCCACGATCTATGTGCCCGACGGCATGCCCACAGACCTGAAAGTCGGTGTGCCGCTGGACGCAGCAGCGGACCAGGATCTGCGGGTGCGGTTTGCGCGCCTGCGCGGCCAATTGCGCTTCCTGTACGAGCGCGAGACCGGCTTCAGCCAGCAGATCGAGGCGCTGCGACGCGCGCTGGACGAGGCGCGCAGCGTGCAGCGGGTCGATCTGCAGGGCTATGCGCGGGTCAACAGCGTCAGCGGCGCGTGGGCCGATGGCTGGAGTGCTGCCGACTTCGGCGTCGAGTTCACCGTCAGTCGGGCGCTTCGCGGTCTGTCGGTTGACGTCTGGGTGCCGCCGCAGCTGGATTCCACGCAGGCTCTGACCTTGCGCTGCGCCGGCGCCGAAATCTCGGCGAACCTGGCCGCGGGCGCGCGCAAATTGCTGCGTTTGTCGCTCGCGGTCAGCGCCGGCGAGACGGTCCGATTGTCGATCAAGGCCGGCAGCTGCTGGCAGCCGTCTGCATCCGGCTCAGGAGGAGACGAGCGGCCCCTGGCGTGGCGGCTGCTGGGCGTCACGCTGGATCACGGGTAGGAGCGATATCTGCCCGACCGTGCCCCGATCACTGCTGACGAGAATGCGACGGCGACTCAGGCGCCCGCCCCCAGACGGCGGACGCTGTGGATCGTTGGCACGTCGGTGTCGATCGAGTGCGGAGGTTACGTCGACTCCCTGCCGCCGCTGGCCGATCAACGCGATCTTAGCCCGCATGTTTCATGAATCTCGCGCGCCCTCGCTGGTCTCTTGTCCGCACAGGAGATTTTCTTCAGTCGGTCGTATGGCCCGCTACGCCGCTCCTTCGGTAGTCTCCTGTTCGAACAACATCCTGCGCGATCATCGCGCGAATTCATGAAACATGCGGGTGAGCTAACCGCGCAATACACCCAAGTCAGTTTCCCGAATCGCCCGTCGCACTTCGAGCAGGTTGGACGGGTGCATGCTGAACTCAGTCAGCCCCAGCCGCAGCAACATTCTGGTGTGCTCGGCCTGGCCGGCCAGCTCACCGCAAACGGAGACGCGCTTGCCGGCTTCGGCGCAGGCGACAAGGATGCCGCGCAGCACGCGCTGCACGGCGGGATGGGTCGGGGTGCACAGATCGCCCAGCGCGTCGTTGCTGCGATCCACCGCCAGCAGGTATTGAACCAGGTCGTTGGTACCGACCGAGCAGAAGTCAATTTCGGGCAGCAGGGTGTCGATGGCCAGAGCGGCGGCCGGCACCTCGATCATGGCGCCAAGTTCGACCCGGTCGGCCATCGGGTGGCCGCCTTCGCGAACCTCGGCGGCGCAGCGGTCGAGCAGCTTGCGCACCGCCATCATCTCGGAAACCGCCGTAACCATCGGCACCAGTATCCGCACCTGGCCATAGCCCGAGGCACGCAGGATCGCGCGCAGCTGCGCGCAGAACACATCCTGGTGGGCCAGACACAGCCGCACGCCGCGCAGTCCCAGCGCCGGGTTGGGTTCGCGCGGCAGGGTCAGGCCGCTACTGTCGGCCTTGTCGGCACCGAGGTCGAGCGTGCGGATGGTGACTGGCCGGCCGCCCATGCCAAGCACCAGGTCGCGATAGGCATAGAACTGCTCGTCTTCGCTGGGCAGTTCGCGGCGCTGCAGAAACAGGAACTCGGTGCGATACAGGCCTACGCCCTCGGCGCCCAGCGCGTGCGCCTGGGCGACGTCGTCGCGGGACTCGGCATTGGCGTACAGGGCGATGTCGACACCGTCGCGGGTCCGCGTCGCCGCGCTGCGCAGCCGTGACAGCGCGCGCTTTTCACGGGTGCCGGCGGCCAGCTCGCTGCGAAAGCGCTGCAGATCTTCGGCGGAGGGCTCGACAATGACCCGACCTGAGCTGCCGTCCACGATCAGCGCATCGCCGTCGTTGATGTGGGCCAGCGCCTCGTGCACGCCCACCACCAGCGGCATGTGCAGGCTGCGGGCGAGGATGGCACTGTGTGAAAGCGTGCTGCCTTGAGCCGTGACCACCGCGACGACGCCGCCTTCAGCCAGCAACGCAAGCTCCGACGGCGCCACGCTGTCGGTGATCAGTACTTCGCCGGCCATCCCGATGACCTGCGACGCCGGGTTGCGGTGCAGCGCCGCATAGACCCGGCCGATCACGTGGTCGATGTCTTCCCGACGTGACCGCAGATAAGGATCGTCGATGCCATCGAAGACCGCGGCCAGCCGGTCGCGCTGCACGCGCAGGGCGTGGCCCGCGCTCAGCCGTGCGGTGCGGATCAGTTCGTCGAGGCCGTGCAGCAGCTCGGGGTCATCCAGCAGCATGCTGTGAAGGTCGATGAATTCGCCGACTTCATGGGCGATTGCACCGCGCACCTTCTCGCGCAGGTCGCGCAGCTCGATTCGGGCTGCTTCCAGCGCGTCGCGCATGCGTTCGCGTTCGGGTTCAATCGCGTCGGGTTCGATGCGCTGCTCGTCAATCTCCAGCCGGTGCGGCTCGCGCACCCGGGCACGGCCCAGCGCCAGCCCCTTGGCTGCGCCGACCCCGGAAAACTCGCGACGCATGCTCAGCCGCCCTCGTCAAAAAAACGCGCGAACAGCGCGGCCGCCGCATCCACCGCAGCGTCCTCGTCGGCCCCATCAGCGCGGATCAACACGGATGTGCCCTGCGCGGCGGCCAGCATCATGACGCCCATGATGCTCTTGCCATTGACCTCGCGACCGCGCCCGACCAGGTTGATCTGGGACCGGAAGGTGCCCAGCAGCTGGACCAGCTTGGCCGCCGCCCTGGCGTGCAGACCGAGCCGGTTGATCACGGGAAGGTCGCGCTCAACCATGATCGACCACGATGCCCAGACGCCCGCCGGAGGCGGCGCCATCGGCCACCCCGGGCAAGTCGCGATCCGGATAGTTCAAGGCGCGCAGCAGCATTGGCAGGCTCAAACCGGCGACGCGCCGGGTGGGCGTGCCCAGTTGACCCAGGCGCACAGCGAAGTTGCTCGGTGTCGCTCCAAACAGGTCGGTGAGCAGCAGCACGCCGACACCGCTGTCAACCCGCCGCAGGGCGGCGCTGGCAATGGGCAGCAGGGCATCCAGGTCAGCATCGAAGCCGACCTCCAGGCACTCGACCTTGAGCGGAAGCGGCCCAAGCAGGCGCGTGGCGAGGCCGCGCAGGCAAGCGCCGATACCAGGGTGGGTGACAAGCAGGATGCCGACCGACATGACCGGAGTGTAGCGCCGTCGGCGCGCGTCGGCGCGGCGCTGTGGGC
>JBBRBN010000141.1:0-5053 GCA_038205755.1 Lysobacterales bacterium
GGCGACGCGTCGCATGCGCTGGCCGAGGCCTTGCGCAGCGGAGACCCGGAGCGCGTCCGCGCCGCCGTCGACGCACTGCACGAAGCGTCGCCGCCAGCGCTTGATGTCCGGCGCGCGCCAGCATTGGCACCGAACGCCTCGGCCAGCACCACTAGGCCGTGACACCCGAATGGGCGAAGGCGAGGCCCACGCGCCCAGCGCGAGCGAGCCACTTGGGAGCCTTGCCGCTTTGCTCTTGGTACGTCGTGGGGCAGCCCGTCCCGATCTCGGCAGCAAGTAAGCGACCAAGTCGTGACAAAGACATAGATGAGAGCTGCTCATTCATGGGCCATTCGGATCATCTGTCGCGGGCCGAAATCGAAACCTGAATGCCCGCGTCAGCGCCAACGGTGAGCCGTCGACACTCGGCCTGAGGGCCGACGCCGTCAGCCGACTCAAAGTCGAATCCATTCGGACTACGCTGGGTGACACCGGCAGGTCATCGGCCGCTACGACACTAAATTTTCTGAGTGAGCCGAGTCCGCACCGACCCGCCTTGCCTTCCGAAGTCAAGCGAGCGAGCCCCACCGAAGTTCCCGATGAAGATCCTAGTGCTGAGTCTGAACTTCTTGCCCGAGCTGACTGGCATCGGCAAGTACTCGGGCGACATGGTAGACGGTATGCTGGCCCGCGGCCACGAGGTGGCCGTCGTCTGCGCACCACCTTACTACCCCGCCTGGAAGGTCGACGAGGCATACCACCGCACGAGCTACCAGATTGAGAAGCCCAAGCCCGGTCTCACGGTCTATCGCTGCCCGGTCTGGGTACCGTGCAGTCCGGGCGGATTAAAGCGACTCATTCACCTGGCCTCGTTCGCATTGTCTAGTCTGCCGCTAATGTTGTTGCTGGTGCTGTGGCGTCCGGCGGCGGTTTTGGCCGTTGCGCCGGCGCTGTTCGCCGCACCATGGGGCTGCATCGCGGCCTGGCTCTCGGGGGCGACCTCGTGGTTGCACGTACAGGACTTCGAGGTCGACACCGCCTTCGGTCTTGGCCTGCTCAAGGGGACTGGCATCCGCCGGAGCGTGCTGTCCGTTGAGCAACGCATCCTGGCTGGCTATGACCGGGTGTCGACCATTTCGCGTCAGATGATCAAGACTTTGGTCGCAAAGGGCGTGCCGCTGGATCGCACGTCGTTGATGCCCAACGGTGTGGACACTGGGGGTATCTATCCCCAACCCACGGCGAGCGGCCTTCGCTGCGGCTTGGGTTTAGGCGAGTATCAGTTAGTGTGCCTCTACTCCGGCACCATGAATCGCAAGCAGGGGCTCACCGTCATCGTCGACGTGGCTCGTCGCTTGCAGCACCGACCGGAGATCATCTTCGTGATGTCAGGCAACGGCGAGATGCGCGAGAAGCTCGAAACCGCCTCCGAGGGTCTGAGCAACGTGCGCTTCCTTGACCTGTGCTCGCCAGACCGGCTGAACGATTTGCTGAACCTGGCCGACGTCCACCTGCTGCCCCAGTTGCGCGGTGCGGCCGACTTGGTGATGCCTTCCAAGTTGTCCGGCATGCTGGCAAGCGGCCGCCCGACGATTGCCGCAGCTGCGCACGGCACCGAGATCGCGACGGTAGTGGAAGGACACGGCCTGGTCATTGAACCCGAGTCAGTCGACGCATTCGCTGAGGCCATCGAGCGGTTGGCAGGCGACCCATCCGAGCGGCTCCGCCTGGGCCGTGCCGCGCGCGCCTACGCCGAGCAGTGCCTGGACAACGCCTCGATTTACGACCAGCTCGACGACACCCTTGAACGATCCATTGCCATGCTGCAACCTATGGTGGACTTGCGGCGGGAAGTTCGCATCTGAACTGAACTGCGGCGGGCAAGGTCACATACGGAAAGCGCAGTGTGATCGCCAGCGGCAGACGAGCGGGCTCCGGTCGGCTACCCCGCGAACGGTACGACAGAAATCGCCCCGGTGCGTCAACGTTCACCAGTGCGTCATATTTGTCGATGACACTGGTTGGCTGAACGGTTCCCATGGGTCGACTTCTTCATGTTCAATGCCTACCGGCGCCGCGGCTTTACCCTGCTCGAGCTCTTGGTTGTGATGGTCATCATTGGGTTGCTCGCGGCTTACGTCGGCCCAAAGTACTTCTCTCAGATCGGTAAGTCTGAGGTGAAGACCGTCAAAGCGCAGATCGCGGGGTTCGAAAAGGCGCTTGACCAGTACCGCCTCGATGTCAGGGGCTACCCGACCACGGAGCAGGGTCTGGCGTCCTTGGTTGCGCGACCGTCCAACCTGACGAGTTGGGACGGTCCCTATCTCAGCAAGGGTGTGCCGCCCGATCCTTGGGGGCGACCCTACGTTTACAAGGCGCCAGGCGAGCACGGTGAGTTTGATATCAGCTCAACGGGTCGTGACGGCCGCCCAGGCGGCGATGGAATAGATGCCGACATCCACAACTGGTGACGGCTAGACCCCCGAATCGCCATGCAATACGCCATCAAGGCCTTCAGGCGCTTCGAACAGGTGTCTCTGACTCTCGACGCGACGGATGCCGCTGAAGCCCGTCGGCAGGCCGAGCAGCAAGGACTCACCGTCGTCGAGGTTAGTGCCCCCGCTTGGTGGACACGCCTGGCCAGCGGCTCGGGCCGGCGAGCCTTTCCGCTGCTGCAGTTCAGCCAGAGCCTGCTCATCCTCCTGAACGCCGGCCTGTCGGTCGTGGAAGCCATCGAAACACTTTCCGACCGCGAGACTCGCGCCGACATCAAGCGCGTGTTGAGTGATCTGTACAGCCACCTCAGCGAGGGGCTCGCGCTCTCGGTTGCGCTCCAGCGCCAGCCCGGCGTATTCCCTGCGCTTTATATCGCCAGCATCCGCGCCAACGAGCGCACTGGCACCCTGGCCGAAGCGATCAAGCGATTCATTCTCTACCGCTCACAGTCCGACCTGATGCGCAAACGCGTCATCGGCGCCTCAATTTATCCGCTCATGATCGTCGGCGTGGGCGTGCTCGTGATCGCCTTCCTGCTGGCCTACGTGGTACCGCGATTCAGCTTGGTCTTCCAGGATCTCGGCGACCGGATCCCCTACCTGTCGCGGCTGCTGTTGCAGTGGGGCCGTTTCGTTCACGACCATGGCGGAGAGCTGCTGCTGGCTACGCTCGCGCTGGCCGGGCTCACGGCTTACGCGCTGGCGCAGCCCGCGGTGCGCACCGCGATAGCGCTGGGGATCCAGCGCATCCCGCGTATCGGCGAGTACGTGCGGGTCTACCAGCTCGCGCGCTTCTACCGCGCCTTGGGCATGCTGCAGCAAGCCGGCATCCCGATCCTCGCCGCTCTGGACATGGTGGTCGGCCTGCTGCCGGTGGCGCTGCACGCGGGGCTGGCACGGGCCCGCCTCGAGATCGCTGAGGGTCAGGCCATCTCGACAGCGTTCGAGGCCAACGGCCTGACCACTGCCGTCTCGCTGCGCCTGCTGCGTGTGGCCGAGCGTACCGGGCAGATGGCCGAGTTGCTTCAGCACACGGCAGCCTTTCACGACGAAGAAGTTTCGCAGGCGATTGAATGGTTCCTGCGCCTGTTCGAGCCGCTGCTGATGATCGCCATCGGCATCGTGATCGGCATCGTGGTGCTGCTGATGTACGCCCCCATCTTCGAACTCGCGGGCAGTCTGCAATGAACGCATCCGTCGAGCCCGACCTGGCCGAACAGATTGCCTCGCTACAGATCTCGCCGGCACTCATCCGTGCCGCGCGCGATGCGGCGCGCAGCCAGAACCGGCGCGCCAGCGACCTTCTCGAGGAATCCCTGGCGCTGCCACCGGCCGACCTGATGCGGGCGCTCGGCGCCGCGTTGCACTACGAGGTGCTGGACATCGCGGCGTTGGATCGCCTGGTGCCTGCGTTCGACCTGCTCAGCTTCGCAGAGTCGGTATCGCGCGGTTGCGTGGCGTTCCGCGACGCCGCCGCGCTCGGGGTGGTGATTGGCGATCCGTTCGACGGCGCGCTGCAGGCCTGGTGCATGGAGCGGCTCGGTCCGGTGCAGTCGTTTCGGCTCGCCCACGGCGCCGACATCGCAGCCTACCTGGCGCGCCAGGAGGATTCGCTGCGTGCAATCGACACCGCCATGCCCGCCGGCACGGCCGCGCCAGCGGGCGAGTCTGCCCTGGAAGACCTGTCGATCCGCTCGATCGGGGAAGGCACCAGCAGCGTCGTGAAGTTGGTGCATTCGACGCTCTACGACGCGCTCAAGAGCGGCGCGAGCGACATCCACTTCGAGACCCATGCCTCGGGCCTGGCGATTAAGTACCGCCTGGACGGCACGTTGACGCAGGTGGGCTCGCTAGAGGGGCGCGAGATGGCCGAGCAAGTGCTGTCGCGCATGAAAGTTATGTCCGAGCTCGACATTGCCGAGCGCAGGGTGCCGCAGGACGGGCGCTTTCGGGTGCGTGCACTCGGACGCGAAATCGACTTCCGAGTGTCGATCATGCCTTGCATCCACGGTGAGGACGCGGTGGTCCGGATCCTCGACAAACGCTCGCTGGCAGACGAGGTGGCCGGCCTGCGCCTGGACGTGCTCGGCTTCGACGCCAAGACGCTGACCGCATTCCGCCGCCTCACCCGCGACCCCTACGGCCTGATCCTCGTCACCGGCCCAACCGGCAGCGGCAAGACGACCTCGCTTTACGCCGCGCTCTCGGAAATCAACAACGGCCACGACAAGATCATCACGATCGAGGACCCGGTCGAGTACCAGTTGACCGGCATCCTTCAGATCCCGGTGAACGAGAAGAAAGGCCTGACCTTCGCGCGCGGCTTGCGCTCGATCCTGCGCCACGATCCGGACCGCATCATGGTCGGCGAGATCCGCGACGCGGAGACGGCGCAGATTGCGATCCAGGCCGCGCTCACCGGGCACCTGGTGCTGTCCAGCGTGCACGCGAACAACTCCTTCGACGTCATCGGTCGCTTCACGCACATGGACGTCGACCCGTACAGCTTCGTCTCCGCGCTCACCGGCGTGCTGGCGCAACGGCTGGTTCGCATCAACTGCAGTCACTGCAGCGAGCCG
>JBBRBN010000142.1:0-5033 GCA_038205755.1 Lysobacterales bacterium
GACCACGCCGCTGCCGCTGTTGACCGAGAGGGTGCCGGTATAGGTCCCCTGCGATTGCACGACGATGCTGGCCAGCGTGCCGTTGTCACTCGGACCGCTGGCCGGATTGACCGTGGTGCCGGCCGCGCTGCTGACGCCAGCGTTGCCGTAGCTGAGCGTCGGCTGCGCGTTGGCGCTGACGTTGACCTGCAGATTACCGATGCCGGTCAGTGACCCATCCGACACCTGGAAGCGCAGCGTGCCCGAGGTCGCCGTGCAGCTCGCCGCCAGCGGCGCGCTGATGCTGCCGCCGGCGTTGCTGATGGCGCCCACCGCGATGCCGCTGGCGCTGCCGCCGGCGATCTGGGTGACGGTCAGACTGCCGGCCGCAGTTTGCGCATCGCTGACCGTACCAACCGTCACCGCCGCGCCGGCCGGGCTGCCCTGCTGGCGCGCCAGTGCGGCAGCGGGGGTGAAGCTGGGTGCGGTGTTGGCGCTGATGGTGATGTTGGCCGCTGACATACCGGCCGGTGCCACGAAATCGTGCTCGCGGACGCGGACGCGCGCCTGGGTCGTGCTTATCGCCGGCACGCTCCACGCCCGGGTGCCGCTGTTGGCGATATTGCTGGCGATGCTGGTCGGAAACGTAATGCCACCGTCGGTGGACAGCTCGATGCTGACGTTGCGCGAGAAGCCGGGCGGATTGGTCCAGGTGATGTTGACGTTGGCACCCGGCGTCAGCGTCCCGCCGGACGGCAGGACATTGGTGATGACATCGGGAACCGAGTCGTTGTTGGCGTCGCGAAACCAGCCGATATCGCGCATCTGCTGGCGCGCCAGGTCCAGGGTGAGCGGCAGTCCTGCATTGATCGACGGTTCCATCAGCAGGTTGGGACTGGCGGCGGTGCTCCAGTGCGACACCGACGAGCCCGGCTGGAAGGGTGACGGCGAGAACAGCTCGACGCGCCCGGTGGCGGCATCGCGGCCGGCACTGAGAAAGCCGGAGGCAATCCGCACGTTGGCACCGTCCCACAGCAGATTGTTGGGATTGATCGCCGACGCCGCACGCTGCGCCTGATTCATCTGGAACCAGGTCAGATTCTGGGTGCGGTCGAACATCAGCCGCGCCCAGGCATCGGGTATGCCGCCCGCATAGGCGCCATTGCTGTCGGTGAGGGTCAAAAATCCAAGCCCGTGCCCAATCTCATGCAGCACCACCACCAGCAGGTTGACCCGGCTCGCTGGCGTGGCGTTGTCGAGACCGTAGTAGAAGCGCGATCCGCCGCCGAGGCAGCCAGTGTCGACGTCGCTGTTGAAGGTGGCCGATATTTCAGGCTGCCCAGGACTGAGATCGGAGCCGGCGATCTTGCTGGCGACTGCGCTGATGTAGAGGGTGTTGGGGAACGGCGCGTTCCCGAAGTTGGCAAACGCCCCCAGTGGACCGGCCGACCCCAGCACGCCCCCGCCCGGTCCGCACGGCGCCAGCGGATCAAAGTTGGCCCGCACGTTGATGGTCACCGCGCTGTCCAGAAAGCCGGCCCAGATCCCGGCCGCGAAATTGAATACATTGAGGCGCTGCTGGCCGCGGGTCGCGCCGTTGTTGCCGCCCTCGGCGGCGGTCGCGGTGGGATCGTTGAAGCCTTCACCGGCGCCGTCGTTGTTCACAATGGAGATCGTGCTGCTCAGCGCCTGCTTGGGAGACAGCTCCGCCTGCTCGATGAGGCTCCAGTAAAAGGCGTACTCCTCCGGCGTCATGCCGTGCAGGCCGGCCATGTCGTGCGTCACCGGCACATCCTTGGGCTGCGGCAGCGCGGCGCCGGTGTCCAGATTGCGGCCGAAGAACCGGTTCGCTTCAGCGACACTGCCGACACAGGTGGCGCGCATGACTCCGTCGGGGCCAAGCTCGGCGACATGCGCGTGCTGAAAGCCGCCGCCGAGGTCGAATGCCAACGTGCCGTCATCGGTGATCGACCGCTCGACCTGGGCTCCCGAACGATCCGTAAGACCGCGGATCAGCTGCGCCAGGTCGGCATCCGCCGACGCCTGCGCCGCAACCGAAGAGGTGGCGACGGCGAGCAGCGCCGCGCAAACCAGTCGTCGAAGGTGCATCGCGCGCTCCGTCAGCCCTGCCCAATCAGGGGTCACGCATGATAAACGCAACGCTCCGCAATAGCGCTGACACCACTCGTGACGCAGCGCAGCCATCGGCGACGCAGCTGCGGCACGACTGGCCGGAATCCAGCAGAAGAGCAGGGCAACGGCTGTCAGTACGAGCGGCACATCCGCCAGCAGGCCAACGCCGAGCTTCAGCCTTGGATCCAGCTCGCAAGCCGTTCCGCGCGGCAGTGCTTGGCGCCGCCGCGGGCGCGCGTGACCCGCACGACGCCGCCATCGGGCTGGACGATCGGCTGGCGATAGCGATCAAACGCCCGCGGCGCGGCGTCGTTGGCGCCGCTGAGCTGCAGGGCGACCGCGGCATACTCGAACGGACGCACGCACAGCAGGCCCGGAGTCTTGATGTCATGCGCCGGAAAATGCTGACCCGGATCGAGCATGCACTGGGCGTAGTCGCTGGCGCTGGCAAGCAGACCGAAGCCGCGCATGCTCTGATTTGCAACAAAGCCCCGGAGATGCCCCGCCACGGCTTCGGCGCTGGCGCGGTCGATGCGCGACCAGCGCTGCCAGCCAGTGGCGTCGGTGGGCGCCCAGCGCTGAGCCAGTCAGTTCAGATCCATGCTGGCGATGGTCAGAGGCGGCTTCGACGTTGGTGGCTCGCGGTAGCCGCTGCAGCGGTCGCAGTCATCCAGCGCAAGCGCCATCGCCACCTGGTCACGGGGCCGTGAGATTACGCACAGATGGCTCCGGGCATTGCCGAAGCCGGCTTCGCGAGTGTGCGAGGCGACCTCGATCTGCCGCTCGCAACCGTTGAATGCGGGCCGCCGCCACAGAGCGGCGGAGTCGCCGCGCACGGTGCGGTAGCCGCTGAACGAGAAGCATGAGGATTGCATGTGCACACCCAGGGTGGCGAGCAAAGGATGGGTGTCGTCGCCGTCCCAGAATCGCTCATGCGCTTTCAAGCGTCCACCCCTGCTCCGTTGATGGTTGACAGCCGCCTCGTGAACGAGGCTTCGTTACGGATCATGATCGGTTGGCGACGTCAGCGTCTCGCAGCAACCGGAAAGCCGTCAGCATGATTTGCCGCTGCCGCTTTCGGCTTGCTCACGGCGTGGGCCGTGACAGCTGAGCAAGCGGCGCACGGCCAGACTATCAAGCCACGTCGCGGCGCTTCTATCGTCCGCGGCCCTCACGTGCAACACGCAGCAGCGTAATCACAATGAGCAGGCCCGCCTGAGCGAGCATCCACCGCACCCACCCGGCGCCGGCCCAGAATGCGCCGAGCGACGTCAGCAACGACAACGACGCCAACAGCACGGAGTGATCGGCAGCGCCTCCGCGCGCTTCAAGCTTTCCAGCGTTGAATCCAAGCGACATGCCGATCACGCACATCCCGATTTCAGCGTAGGGCATCGCGGCTCGCTCCCCGTCTCAGACGCGCACCACGTTAGCCGAACCGTGCGATGTCAGCATCATGCTCAGGTTGTGCCGCCGCGCCAGGCGCAGCAGGCACCCGCTACTCGGCGACCACGTCCGGCGCGATCGCCCGCGCCGTCTCCGGCGTGATCTTCATGATCGAGTGGCGCAGCTCGCGGCTCAGGATGATCTTGGCATCGCGCGCCCAGGCGTCGATGCGTTCGTCGTAGACCAGCTTGCCGGCCTCGTCCACACGGATGAGCGACTGCTCGCGCAGCTGGCTGATGAAGCCGCGGAACAGCGAGCGATCAAAGAATTCGGGCGCCGCCTGCGAGTAGAGCAGCGACAGTCGCTGGGCGGTCAGATGACACAGTGTTTCAAGTTCGGCCGAGGAGATCCGACCCGGCCCGTTCTTGACCAGCACCGAAACGGCGATGTAGTAGCGCTCGAACGCCTGCTGCAGACCGTGCGCCAGCGCGCGCAGCTGGAAAACCTCATCGGTCTGTCCGGGACCGCGCTGCAGATAGCCGCTGGCGGCGTCAAACTTGAACAGGCCGCGTGCGACCAGCGCCTCGATGACCGCCTCGATGCGGGCGCCGAACTCGTCCACGCTCCATGGCAAAAACAGCTCGACCTTGATGTACGGATAGATCAGCTGTCCCAGCCGCACCACGCCAGCGCGGCTCATCCGGCGGTTGCTCTGGAAGCAGCAGGCCACCCAGCTGGCGGCAGCAAACAGGTGCACCACGTTGTTGCGATAGTAGGCCTGCAGCTCGCCAATCTGATCATCGAAGCCCAGCACGTCGCCGAGCGGATGCGCGGTGCGGGTTAGCACCTGCACCTGCTCGCCGTAGGCGATGATCTGCGCCGCGGGAAGATCGGTTACGGTCACGCGGTCGGAGTAGCGGACATCGCGCAGCAATCCGCGATAGAGGTCGATCAGCGCCAGCAGGTCGCTCTCCGCCATGGCGTGTTTGGGGGTCGCCAGCAGGCACAGGGCAAGCAGGTTGATCGGGTTCACATCGGCGGCGCAGTTGATCGCGACCTGGATGCGGTTGGCCAGATCATCCACCGCATCGCCCAGCCAGGCTGGCTTCTCGTTGGGATCGGCGCTGCGCCAGTCGGGGGCATGCGCATCCAGCACGTCGTCCAGCTTGATAGGCGCACCAAAGCTGACCGCTACCTTGCCGTAGCGATGGCGCAGCACGCTCAGGCCGCGCAGCAGACCGAGCAGGCTCTCCTTTTCCTTCGGCCGGCCGGACAGCTCGGCGAGATAGCTTTTGCCTTCCATCAGCTTCTCGTAGCCGATGTAGACCGGCTGGAAGATCACCGGTCGACGGCTCTGCCGCAGGTAGGCGCGCAGCGTGATTGCGAGCATGCCGGCCTTGGGTGCCAGCAGTCGTCCTGTGCGCGAACGGCCGCCTTCGATGAAGTACTCGATCGACACGCCGCGGCCGATCAGGCTCGCCACGTACTCGCTGAAAACGGCGGAGTACAGCGGGTTGGACTTGAAGCTGCGGCGC
>JBBRBN010000143.1:0-5031 GCA_038205755.1 Lysobacterales bacterium
TACGCCTAGCCGTTCGCATCCATCCCTTCAAGGTGTGAACCAGCACGCCGCAGGCGTCTGCAACCTGCTCAATGGTCTGATCGCCACGCAACGCCACACGCTGCAATGCCTCAGCGCGTTGTTCTGGACTGTACTTCTGGATCTTCTTCATCATCATTTCCTAGTCGCCCCCGAGGTTTTTACTGCGGCGACAAGTAGGTTGACAGAGGGGGCAAAGGGACGCTGCGACATCCGCCGGTCGCCGATCTGCATCTGAGCCAAATTCGAGCCGCTCCCACGCGAAACTGCCCGGCTGCCCTACCCGTCCTACCGGCGCGCATCGCCGTTGGGCTGCTGGGTCCTCCCCCATGGTGACGTATGCTTCCGCGCGTAGCGGCAATACGAGGGGAGCGAACAGGCGCATGGACTTTGGACGATATGAGGCCCTCGGCCGGCGCATCGACGCGGCTTGGCAGCGGGCTGATCGGGACGAACGGCGGTTTCCGGCGATCGCCTGCGAAGCCCTGACCGCCTTTGAGCCGGACGGCTTCGACCTCGGTGACATCGGTCGATTCCTGCTGGACACAGCGATTCCGCAGCAGCCTGAGACCCGGTTCTCCAACCTGCCGGTGATGCTGTATTGCGGCGACGGATTTTACCTCGAGCTGCTGGTCTGGACTCGATCCACGACATCCTTGCACCAGCACGCATTCTCGGGTGCGTTCCGCGTCGTCGCAGGTTCCAGTCTGCACAGCGACTACCGCTTCGTTGAGCGTAGGCGCATCAACAGTCACCTGCTGGTCGGTGACATTGAGGCGATCCGCATGCGGCTGCTGCGGGTCGGCGACGTGCTGCCGATCATCTCCGGTCGGGAAGGGCTCATCCATTCGCTGTTCCATCTGGATCAGCCGTCGGCGACTTTGGTGGCTCGAACCGACCAGGACCCGGACGCCGGGCCGCAGTACGCGCTGATCAGGCCCGGTTTCGCGTTCGATTCGCTGTGGGCCGACGCCGACAATCGCGTGGCGATCGTCCATCGCTGGTTTGGTGTCTCCGCCGACAGCGGCGATCCGGCGCTGGCGGAAGGATTGCTTGATCGCTTGGTCGAACTGGATCCTGCGCGGCTGTTTGCGATCCTGCGCGCTCACGCCAACCGGCTTTCGGAGGCGATCCTGCAGGACACTTTTCTGGACAAGCTGAAAGCTCGGCATCCGGAGCTGGCCGAAAGCCTGGCCGAGATCGTCCGCATCGAGCAGCGCGAGGGCTCGCTGGTGGCGACCCGCAGTCTGATCAATGATCCGGACCTTCGCTTTTTCATCGCCTTGCTGTTGAATGCGCAGTCGAACGGACAGATTCTCGATATGATCCGCGCCCGCGACGCGCAGGCCGATGCCGAAGCGCGTTGCGTCGACTGGCTGCTGCGCATCGGTGACCCGGCCCGTCTGGGCGTCGCGCTGCGCGAGCGCTCACCGCTGCTGCTGCGCCTAGGCATGGCGCTGGGCACGGCGGGCGCCGACGCACCGCGGCTGGTCGAGGCCATCGTGCGCGGGCAGGCCTTCGAGGATGCCTTTCTGGAGCATTTCCGGGCGGATCCAAGGCACTATCAGCGTCTGCTGCAGGCCGATCGGGCAATCCGAACTGCGCCGGAACTGTCGGCTTTGTTTGCGCGCTGAGCGACCAGTCTGTAGTGAGCCTGTGAAGCCAACTGGGCAGCGATCCGGTCGTCCGAAGCGCCGGGTTGCCGCCATAGCTGCTTCTATACGCGCCTGGAGTCGCACCCCCATCGCCCTACAGCCACCAGCTGCTTGAGCTGCGTTTGCTCCTGCGGAAGTCACCATGGCGGCGACCGGCAAGCTACCCCGTGGGTCTGATTGCAGCAAGGTGGTCGCGAATCGCCTGATGGACCTCGGGGAGTCGGTGGTACTGGCGCGGATAGTCGAGACGATAGCTGAGACCCATCCGGGCCAGTCGGACGATGGTCTGGAACTGCGCCGCCAGGTGTGGCTTGTCCTGCGGATCGAGAACAAAGGAGTGGGTCAGCCAAGCCATGCTGGTCGCGGCTGGCAGCATGGGTTGCAGGGTCACGCGGTCGACGTCGCCGGTGCCGAGGAACAGTGCAGCGGCCAGTGGCTGGGGGCGGTCGCAGTGCGGCAGGTCGGTGCCGGCGAACAGGCGCGCCTTGTCGGTATAGCTCACTGCGGGGGCGGGCGGCAGGTGGTCGAGACCAAGCGCCTCGCAGCTGTCGCGCCACAGTCGCGTGGAGGGCTGGCTGGGCAGTGCCAGCAGGCCGTCCCCACTGGGCTCGATGACGAGGCCGTCGTCGGTCAGCAGGCCGGCGCCTTGGTTCGCCAGGCTGCAGGCCAGGGTCGACTTGCCGCGCCCGGATTCACCCAGAAAGGCCAGCGCCACGCCGTCGATGGCGACGGCGCTGGCGTGGAATATCAGCACGCCCCGCCGGCTCAGGGCTAGCGGGAGCACCTGATTATGAAACAGGTGATCCACGGTCTCCGCGTTGGTGGCATCGGTCGGAATCGCCTCCACACAGCGGCCGTCGGCGGATACTAAAAAGTCGGCCAGCTGCGGAAAACGCAGGCGATAGTCGCGGCCGGCACGATGGAACGCGCACCAGACGCTGCCGTCGGCGTTTTCCCAGGTGTGGAAGGGCAGATTGTCGAGCGGAACCTGGGCGCCGGTCGGCAGGGTGCGGTAATCGCCTGCCGGATACCCGGGCATTGGGCCTCGCTCATTGCTGCGCCAGCGAGATTTCGAGCATGGCGTAGTCGACCCGCTTGAAACCGTCCTCGCCGACATGCACCGCCGCGGGGACGATAGGTTCAACCTCATCGGCCATTACGCCGAATTGGCGGCCGCTGCCGAACTGTAGCCATTCCGGTCTATAACGAAATGTGTACAAGCCGAAGCCGAACGGATGCGCGCCCACTTTGCATATGTTCGTCTTCAATCTTGCATCGCTTGAAATGCAGGGCTTGCTCTGCGTCGGTTGATTGTTTCCGCACGATGGCACGTTCGGGGCTGTCTCTTGTGCGTTCATCGACCCGCTAGAAGTGAGCGCGCTTACCGAACCATACACCGTCAGATTAGGCGTGGAGTAGGCGCGCTTCATTCCGCTGGATTCGCTCGCATCCTGAACCGGATTGAAAGTCGATGCTTCGGCAGCGCGCTCAACTTGAATGTCCACTTTCACATGCTGTGGTTCGACGGCGTGTACGAGAACGTCGAGCAAGCCCAGCGCAAACCGCGCCTGCATCGCGCCCGCGCGCCGACGTCCGCGCAGTTGACGCAGTTGGCCGGCAAGATCGCGCACCGTGTGTGCCGGCATCTGGTTCGCAAAGGCTGGCTCGAAGGCGAAGACAAATCTGCTTTCCTGTCAGATAGCGCCGGCGGCGACGACGAGACGGTGTCCTGGCCCACCTTCTGAACCTTCGCCAATTCCACCTGGGTGCGATTCATCGTCTTGCAGAGATCGCGCAAGGACATCTCCTCGGCCATCAGTTCAGCCGCGCGGGCTTCCACCTTCCTGCGACGGTCGGCGGGCAGTTGCTTAATCTTTTCGGCTAGCGTGCGTGCCTTGGTCATTTCCTCCTCGGCGCAGTGCGCTGCAGGTAGGAGTCGAATCGCCGGTCGGCCTTGGCGATCAACCGGGTGTAGAAACGCTTTTCACTACCGCCAGACTTGTCGCCTGCCACCAGCAGCACGGCATGGCGGCGCGGGTCGAAAGCGAAGGCAACCCGCCAGACTCCGCCTTCGGCATCGAAGCGAAGTTCCTTCATATTGGCGTGGACCGATCCCTTTAGCGTGTCCACGATGGGACGACCAGACGCAGGACCGAAGTGTTGGATAACCCTCGCCTAAGCCAGCAATTCGTCCTGCACCGTCGACGGGAGCGCGTCGAATTCAGGCTCGAACTCCTCGGCAAGTTCAACGATCCACGTCATGGCAGGACTATGCTCGCTGAGCCATATGGGTTCAACACCATATTGTGATCTGCCGAATTCGTCTCGCTGGCGGCAGCGCACGCAGTCGGAGTCGATTTCTTCCCGTCCGCCGAGTGGCCGCTCTTGGCCTGAATGTGTGCCTACGACTAGTTGGAGGGTTGAACATCACGTGCAGCAGAGCGTGCCGAGCAGACGGCGGCGCGTTAAGCAACGAAGTCAAGCAACCCCCTTGACGCAATGTAATCGAATGATTACATTGTGCGGGCGCTCACGGTCAAGCAAACCGGCGAGTTCATTGCTTGGCTCGATGGCATCACGGACGGCATGGCCCGCCGCCGATTGGGCCGCAGGCTGGAAAAGGCGCAGGCGGGCAACCTTGGTGACGTGGCCCCGGTGGGCGAAGGCGTGAGCGAAATGCGCGAACACTTCGGGTCGGGGTGGCGGATGTATTTCGTGCAGCGCGGCCGGGTGTTGATCGTGATGCTTGGCGGCGGCGACAAGTCCACGCAAGACCGCGATATTGCCGACGCGAAGAAATTGGCCGCTACTTTGGAGGAATGAACTATGACCAAGATTGCCCAACTCAAGACCTTCGACATGGCGGAAATGCTCGACAGTGCGCAGGCCGTTGCCGAATACCTGACGATTGTGCTGGAAGAAAATGACCCCTCCGCGCTCGCCGATGCGCTTGGTACAGTGGCCCGTGCGCGCGGCATGGCAGCGGTGGCCGAGGGCGCAGGCATTGCGCGCGAGGCGCTTTACAAGGCGCTGCGGCCCGGCGCGCAACCGCGTTTTGAAACCATCCAGCGTGTGTGTGCGGCGCTGGGCCTGCGTTTGATTGCTGTGCCGGCCTAATCGCATCCCCACAAAACGACAACACCAACGGGTCGACGCCATCGCCGCGCTTCGTGCGGCGGGCCCGCTTAGCGTGATGGCGACCGGCGACGGCATCAACGACGCCCCGGCGCTGGCCGCCGCCGACGTCGGTATCGCCATGGGCACCGGCACCGATGTGGCGATGTCGAGCGCTCAGGTCACCCTGGTCAAAGGCGATCTGCGCGGCATCCTGCGCGCGCGGCAGATCTCGCAATCGACC
>JBBRBN010000144.1:0-4884 GCA_038205755.1 Lysobacterales bacterium
CGCGCCCTCGCTTGTCTCTTGACCGCACAGGAGACTACCTCAGTCGGTCGTATGGCCCGCTACGCCGCTCCTTCGGGAAATCTCCTGTGCGAACAACATCCTGCGCGATCATCGCGCGAATTCATGAAACATGCGGGTTAGCTTCACAGGGGCTGGTTTCCCTTGATGCCTGGCGTAGAGCGCAGCTTGCTGCGCTGCTCCTGCCGTGTGCGCCTGCGCCTGTCACGCCTCAGCGCGGATGGTCAGACGCCAGCGCGAAAGTAGTCCCGGCACCAGTGCACCACCGGCGGCAGCGCGTCCTCGATGCGGATGTCAGGCGTAAACCCCAGCTCAGCCTGGGCGCGAGTCGTGTCGGCCATGGTTTCGACCATGTCACCCGGCTGCATTTCGCGATACTGCTTAACGACCGTCCGGCCGGCGGCGGCCTCGATGATGGCGATGAAGCGCTCAAGCTCGACCGGCGTGTGGTTACCCAGATTGTAGATCCGGTGCGGCGCGTGACCGACCGAGGCCAGCGGACGGTCGAGGGCGGCGATCACGCCGGCGACGATATCGTCGATATGGGTGAAGTCGCGGCGCATGCGTCCGTGATTGAAGACCTCGATCGGTCGGCCAGCCAGCGCGGCGCGCGAGAACAGCAGCGGCGCCATGTCCGGCCGGCCCCAAGGCCCGTAGACGGTGAAAAACCGCAGTCCGCAGGCCGACAGCCGATACAGATGGGCATAGCTGTGCGCCATCGCCTCATTGGCCACCTTGGTGGCGGCATAGAACGACAGCGGCCGGTCGATGGCGGCATCTTCACGGAACGGCGGCTGCGCGCCGCCGCCATACACCGAGGACGATGAGGCGTAAACCAGATGTTCGATGCCGCGATGGCGACACCGCTCCAGCACGTTCAGAAAGCCGATCAGATTGCTCTGGGCATACTCGTGCGGCGCCTGCAGCGAATAGCGGACGCCCGCCTGGGCTGCCAGATGCACCACGCGCTCAGGACGAAAACGCTCGAACAGCGCACTCAGCCCGGCGGCATCCACCAGGTCGATGGCGGCGATTTCGAGATCCGGGCACAGCGCCGCGACGCGATCCCGCTTGAGCTGCGGGTCGTAATAAGCGTTGAAGCTGTCCAGCCCGATGACTGCGTCGCCGCGCAGCTGCAGGGCGCGCGCAAGGTGGGCGCCGATGAACCCGGCAGCGCCGGTGACCAGCACGCGCATGTCGCTCAATCCTTGCGCAGGCGCGACAGGATGCCGTCGAGCGCGTCGAGGCTGTGGTAGCTGATCACCAGCTTGCCGCGGCCGCCGCGGCCGTGCTGTACCTCGACCGCGGTGCCGAGCGACTCCGACAGTTCGGTCTGCAGGGCAGCAATGTCGGCGTCCAGCCGCTTGCCTGCCAGCGGCTTGAGCGCCGCCGGTGATTTATGCAGCGCCTGCACCCGCCGCTCGGTTTCGCGCACCGACCACTCCTCCTCAGCCGCCTGCCGCGCCAGCGCTTCGGCCTTGGCGGCCGGCAACGTGAGCAGGGCACGGGCGTGGCCCATCTCGATGGCGCCGCGCTCGACCAGCTTGCGCACGCCATCGGGCAGCTCCAGCAAGCGCAGCAGGTTGCTGACCGCTGCGCGCGATCGCCCAACCGCGTCGGCAGCCTGCTGGTGGGTGAGCGCGAACTCGTCGATCAGCCGCTGCAGCGCGGTGGCCTCCTCCAGCGGGTTGAGGTCCTCGCGCTGGATGTTCTCGATCAGCGCCATCGCCAACGCTGCGTGGTCGTCGCTGTCGCGCACCACCACCGGCACCTCGCGCAGACTGGCGAGCTGCGCCGCCCGCCAGCGACGCTCACCGGCGATGATCTCGAAGCGATCCTTGCCGACCGGCCGTACCACGATCGGCTGGATCAGGCCCTGCGCCTTGATCGAGTCCGCCAATTCCTGCAGACGTTCGCCATCCATATGGCTGCGCGGCTGATACTTGCCGGGCTGCAGTTGCTCGAGCGGCAGCATGCGCATGCGCTCGCCTTCGGGCTCGCCGCCCGCGTCTCCGCGACCGCCCAGCAGCACATCGAGGCCGCGCCCCAGGCTGCGCCGTTTGCTGCTCATGCGCCGGCCTCCGCTGATCGACTGCCGCGCTCGCGGCGCAGCATCTCGCCGGCCAGCCCAAGGTAGGCGATGCTGCCGCGCGAGGTCCGGTCATAGCTGACGATGCTCTGGCCGTGGCTGGGCGCCTCGGCCAACCGCACGTTGCGCGGCACGATGGTGCGGAACAGCTTGTCGCCAAAATGCTGGCTCAGCTGCGCCGAGACTTCGTTGGAGAGGTTGTTGCGGACGTCGTACATGGTGCGCAGGATGCCCTCGATCTCCAGCGATGGATTGAGCCGCGCCTTGACCGCGCGAATGGTGTCGGTCAGCGCCGACAGCCCTTCCAGCGCGTAGTACTCGCACTGCATTGGCACCACCACGCCCTGGGCGGCGGTGAGGGCATTGATGGTCAGCAGGTGCAGCGAAGGCGGGCAGTCGATCAGGATGAACTGGTAGCGGTCACGCACCGGCGCCAGTGCCTCGCGCAGTCGATGCTCGCGGGCCAGCGTGTCCATCAGCTTGAGCTCGGCGGCGGTCAGATCACCGTTGCCGGGGATCAGGTCATAGCCGTTGGCCGTTCTGACGATGGCGTCGGCCGCACTGCATTCCTCCAGCAGCACCTCGCAGCCGGTTGGCTTGGCCTCGCGCTTGTCGATCCCGGAGCCCATTGTGGCATTGCCCTGCGGGTCCAGATCGACCAGCAGCACGCGCCGCCGCGCTTCGGCCAGCGCAGCGGCGAGATTGACCGCCGTGGTGGTCTTGCCGACGCCGCCCTTCTGATTGGCGATGGCGATGATGCGCCCCATGGGTGTAAGACCGTCCGAGTGGTGGGAATGAGGACGCGCGAGCGCAGCCGGATCAGCCGCGCTCACCCGTCTGAGGTGCTTCGACAATACACAGGCAGCGCTCGGCATCGAGCTCGGGCACCCGCAGCAGATGCGTCGCGACGTGCCGCCAGCCGGTCGGCAGATCGGCCAGTTCGGTCAGCGGTTGGCGCCCTTTCATCGCCAGCAGACGCCCACCCGGCCGCAGCAGATGCCCTCCAACGTCGAGAATCTGCTCAAGAGTACCGAAGGCGCGAGCGCTAAGACAGTCGTGGCGGCCGTGCTCCTCGACCGCTTCGGCGCGCGCCGACAGCACTCGGACGCGGTCGGTCAGACCGAGCACCCGTACCGCCTCGCGCAGGAAGCGCGCCTTCTTGCCGGCCGTCTCGACCAGCGTCACCTGCAGTTTGGGCAGAGCCAGCGCCAGCGGAATGGCCGGCAGCCCGGCGCCACTGCCAATATCGATCAGCGCACCCGCCGGAACATGCGGGTGAATCGCCAGCGAATCGAACAGATGCTTGACCAGCATTTCATCCGGATCACGAATGGCGGTCAGGTTGTAGGCCTGGTTCCACTGCAGCAGCAGGGCCAGGTAGGTCAGCAGGGGCGTATCGAGCGCGGGATCCAGACCGAGCGCCTGCAGACCGCCACGCAGACGCGGGCGCAGCGCTTCGGTGGTCAGACTCGGATCAGCGGCGGGGGAATACGGTGCAGGATTCACGCAGGCGACCTGCTGACGGGCCGCCAGTATCGGCAGCGCGGTTGCGGTCGGCAACCGCTGCGCTGCCGCAGAGTCCGTCGAGCGCGACTCAGGCGCCCAGCTGGCAGCGCGTCACGCGCAGCCCGAGCGATGCGAGATGCGTGTTCAAGGCTTGCTTCAGGCCACTGCTGAGCAGCTCGACATCACTGCCGGCGGCGGCACGCAGTAGATCGAGCTGCCGCCGCGCTTCCTGCTCGACCAGCGCATCGATGTCGTCCAGCCGGTCGCCGCTGCGCTCGGGTTCGACGATCTGGTAGTACAGCGCTGCCCGCTGCGTCGAGTCGCCGCGGCTGTCGAGCGGCAGCTGGATGCGATGGTTGATCAGCGCCACGGGCGGCGATACCCGCTCGATCATTGGCAGCGCGAAGCGCAGCCCGGGACCTAGGGTGCGTGCGTAGTGGCCAAAGCGCCGGACGGTGAACGCAGTGCCCTCAGGCACGCGACGGAGCCCAGTCATCAACAGGGCCAGAAACAAGCCGGCGGCAGCGAGGAGCAACAGATTGAGCGGGAGCACAGGGCGTTTTCTCTTTATTATTCAGACAGCTACGTTGATATTCTGTCTGTTTTTGTATGAATATGAAGCAATCGATTCGCGTCTTAACGGAAAGATTACGTCTGTCAGATCAAACGTAAGGTGAATAAGTCGGCCGAAGAAGCAGAGCGTGGGCTGCGTGCACACTCGCTGATTCTAGGTGGCACGCAGGCAGTGCACCCATCCAGTGCCGTTTTCGAGGACCCATGCTTTGCGATCGGCTCGTGCGAGGCGGTCGAGGTCCCCTCGATACCCTCTGGTTCGGCAGGCGCTACTTGCACTGCTCGAACACCGGGCGGAACACCGTTTTCGCCCGCAGCGCCCCACCCACCTCGGACGGAATCAACGCCGACGGCGGCTGCGCCCCCGCGAACCTGGTTCGGGAAAGCCGCGAGGATCAAAATATCAAGTTGCGCTTCTGGCCGGGAATGGCGTCTCCATTCTCGTAGCGCCGAGCGGACTCCTCCAACCCATCCTCTCGCGCAGCACCATATGGAGGCGCTGGATCAGCGTCTGTGCGCCGCCCGGGGGCGCCGCTCGATGACCCAACATGCAATGGCGGAGCGCGTGGGGATCGGCGTCCCCTAGCAGCCTGTCGGACTTAGGTGGTCGAGGCGATTGCTGGCTGCGTGAGGACAGATGTTAGCGGCTGCCACAAACCGCGCAAAAATGGCGAATTTCCTGCGAGGCGTCCGGTGAC
>JBBRBN010000145.1:0-4787 GCA_038205755.1 Lysobacterales bacterium
GAGCCGCGAGACCGGCTTTGCGCGCTTTCCCTTTCTGCAGATGATTGACCCGCTGGCAGCGTGATGGCTGCACGCGGAAGTCGGTAAAGGCCAGAACCCGGTGGAACGGTGTAGCAAAACTCGCCGGTATTTTGTGTGGCTGATGGTCGTAGTGGGTGTCCACGATTTGGTAGGTGTCCAGCATTTGGCCCGCAAGGGCGTGGCGTCACCCTGCCACGACTACGAAGGCGATTACCTCAAAAACTGGCGTCATTGCGAGGCCCCCGCAGCGGGCCGCGGCACTCTCAGGTCACCTCTGTCATCGCCAGCCCAGACTGGCTAGGGGCTCCTTTGCAGTGATGCCCGTTGTGGAGCTCATCGGATCCCAGTTCATCAAACGACGATGCCCGTTGTGGAGCTCATCGGATCCCAGTTCATCAAACGACTCATTGGAGCTCGGCAGTGACACTGACCGGACTCTTGCGAAACCATTTGAGTTTCCGTTGAGCCGAGCGGGCCAATCTGCACGCGAACTTCTATTTGGAGCGCGCCGTGCAGACTGAATCGGGCATCACACCGTGGTTCCATGACCGACGTTGGCAGTGGCTGGCCTGCGTGCTGGTGGCGCTTGCGCTGACCAGCGTGGCGCCGTCGCCGGCCGATTGGACCGCGCAATTGCGCGCAATGGGGCTGTGGTTCTGGCCGGTCTTTCTGCTGCTGCAATGGGGTTGCGCACTGCTGCTGGTGCCAAGTCTGCCGCTGGTGGTGCTTGCCGCGACGGTGTTTCCCGAGCAACCACTGTGGGTATGGGCGATGGCGCTGTTCGGCGTGGCCGGCTCATCGGCGCTGATCTACCACTTCTGTGATGCGCTGGGTCTGACCCGAATGTTTGCGGCCGACCGCCGCGCGGATCGTGCACGTCTGTTGATCTCGCGCCATGGCGCCACAGCATTGGCGCTGTGGGCAGCAACGCCCTTCTTGCCGACCGATTTGGGCTGCTATTTGGCGGCCAGCGCAAAGATGGGCTTCAAGCGCTATTTGTTTGCCTCGCTGCTGGGTGAGTCGTTGTTGTGTGCCAGTGTCATCTGGGGCGCGTCACACCTAGCGCGCCACGGAATTTGAGTCTGATTTGATTTTCGCCGCGCACGCTATGCGAATCCCGAAGCAGAAGGATCGCCCCATGACCCGCATTCTGAAACGCACGCTGCTGTTTTTGTTGCTCACAGCCCTGGCCCTGGGCATCGGTTCGTTTGCCTACGTTCGCAGCATGGACCTGCCGGCGCAGCCGCAAGCGGATCGAGGTGCCGATGCCAGCACGATTGGCTACCACAACCCGCTACCGCAGCCGCACAGGGGCAGGATATTGACCGTTGTGAGCAGCGCCGAGACGCTCCTGGATGGCAGCAAAACCGGCTTTGAGCTCAGCGAGTTGTCGCGCGCCTGGTGGGTGTTTCGTGCCAATGGCTATGCGGTGGATATTGCGAGTCCGGCGGGCGGCGAGCCGCCCATGCGGATTGACGATGCCGTCAATGCCGACTACGCCTTTCTCAATCAACCCGAGGTGCAGCGACAGCTCAAGAACACGCTACCCCTGCGTGAGGTCAACGCTGACAACTATGCCGCGGTGTACTTTGTCGGTGGCAAGGGCACGATGCTGGATTTCTATCGCAACCCCGATATCGCCAATCTGCTGCGCCGCATGGCGCCACGCGCGGTGATCGCAGCAGTGTGCCATGGACCCGCAGCGCTGTTGGACGTGCGCTTGGACAATGGCGAGTTGTTGCTCGCTGGGCATACGGTGAGCGCATTTAGCAATGCCGAGGAATTGTTTCTGATGGAGGAACCGGTGCGTAAACTTGGCTTTTTCCTGCAAACTGCGTTGCAACAGCAGGCGACATACAGCGAAGGTCCGATGTACCTTGATCATGTGGTCGTCAGTGATCGCCTGGTGACAGGCCAAAACCCATGGTCGACCTGGTCGGTAGCGCAAGCCACGATCCGCGCCTTGGGTCATACGCCCGCCGCTAGAACCTTGACCGCGGAAGAGCGCAGCGTCGAGCTGCTGGGGATCCATCACGCAGAAGGATTGCGCGCCGCACTGAAGGCCAAAAACGCACTGACCGCGGATAACCCGCATGCATTCGACAAGCGATTGGTGTTGATGCATGCGCTGGTCGCGGCGATGCAATGGCAGCCCGTCCGGGCGCTGGCGCTTGTCCGATTGGCGCATTGAGACCAGGTCGAGTATCTATGGCAGCAAACGTGGCCCTACGCATCTTGGTGGTTGAGGATCACCACGCGCTGCGCGTCGCGCTGGCCAGTTTGTTCGAGCAGCACGGACATCATGTTGATTTCGCGGCAGACGGCGTCAGCGGCCTGCGGATGGCCCTGGCCGACCCGCCCGATGTGCTGGTGCTCGATATTGGATTGCCGGGAATCGGTGGTTTGACCCTGTGCGCGCAACTTCGCGCGCAGGCGGACCGCCATATCCCAGTGCTGATATTGACCGCGCGCGACACCCTAGAGGACAAGCTGCGCGGCTTCGCCGTCGGGGCAGATGATTATCTGCTCAAGCCCTTTGCCAATGCAGAGCTGCTGGCGCGCTGCGTCGCGCTGTCGCAGCGGCATCGGCTTGGCCAGCAACACCAGCTTGAAGTCGGCAGCCTGCGGATCGATCGCCAAGCTGGCGTGGCGTATCGCCATGGTCAGCCATTGGCATTGCAGCGCACGCCGTATCAGATCCTGCTGGCGCTGGCGCAAGCCAGCCCGCGGATAGTGGCGCGCTCGGTGTTGGTCGATAATTTGTGGCCAGAACAGACGCCGCCCTCAGAACCGCTGCGGTCGCACTTGCATCTATTGCGCCGCGCCTTGGATAAGCCCTTTGATCGACCCATGCTGCTGACCATGCACGGCGTCGGCTATCGCCTGGATCCGCAAGCATGAGCCGCTGGTGTTTGAACGGCTGGCGCGACTTCAGCCTGCAACGGCGGCTGACGCTTACACTGACCGGGTTTTGTTTGCTCATTGCTGGGCTATTCTCGCTGTATGCATTGGCGTTTGCCTACTCCGTTGAAGACCACTTTTTCACCGCGATACTGGAGGACGAAGCGCAGCGCCAACGCTCGGCACACCAGCGCCTCGGGGCTTGGCAGCCGACCAGTAGTCCCAGCATTCGTTTGTACGCCAGCTCGTCGCAGTTTCCGGCGGACCTGATCGACAGCTTTCGCGCGCAACCCCAGCGCCGCGAGTTCGCTGGCACCCAGGGCCGCCACTATCACCTGCTGCAGATGCTCGATCCAGGCCGGAAAAGCGCTTGGCTGGTTGCCGAGGTCAGTCAGAAATTGGTGTTTCGCCAGATGCGTGGCACGGTGTTCGACATCTTGCTGTATTCAACCTTGGCGCTGTTGCTGTTGGCGCTGCTCTTGGCCTGGTGGCTGGCCCACAGCGCCGCACTGCCGGTCACCGCGCTGGCCAGAACTATTGCAGCGTTGAAGCCCGACCAATTGCCCGCACAGCTACCGGCCAATGACAGTCGCGCCGAAGTCGGCGTGTTGACGCGCGGCCTGAATGACCTGATCGAGCGACTGCGACAATTCGTCGAGCGCGAGCAGACATTCACCCGCGACGTCAGCCATGAACTGCGCACGCCACTAAGCGTGATTCGCTGCGCGGCCGAACAAGTTGCCGCACTGCCCGCGCTGGCCCCCGCTGCCAAACCCCATCTTGAACTGATCTTGAGCGCGACCACGCAGTTGCAGCAAACAATCACCACGTTATTGACCATCGCCCGAGAAACCCATTGTCGCGAATTGCACGAAGCGCCCTGCCGTTTGCTGCCCCTGCTGGAGCGGGTGGTGATCGAGCAGTCGCCTTTGCTCGCCGGAAAAAATGTCGCACTCGACTTGTGCATCGACAGCATCGCGCAATCGCCACTGCCAGAGGCAATACTGCACATATTGCTGTCGAATTTGATCGGCAATGCTTTTGCCCATTGCAACCCCGACTCACGCGTCGAGATTTACCTTGCTCAGGATCGTCTGCATGTGGTCAATCAGAGCGGCCACGAGATCGACAACGCGGCGGCAGCGAGCGCATTTTCCAAGCACCCGGACAGCACTGGCTTCGGTTTGGGGCTGTCGATCACCCAGCGGCTTTGTGATCGATTTGGTCTGAACCTGCGCTTCGACCTGGCGGGGCCAAGTGCGCGCGCCAGTTTTGCGCTTGTAGAAAGGGGTCAGGTCTTGTATTGACGTATCGCGTGCTTCGGCCTGGCGTTGAGCCATGTCTCGGCCACTCCGGACGGCAACGATAAGCCGATCAAAGAGTGCGACGCGCTGGATCGCTGCGCGCTGACCACCCACGATAGCCGCGGCAACGTGGCGCAGATGAATTACGCCGACGGCAGCGTCGAGACCATGAGCTACGATGCCAACGGGAACCTCATCACGCAGACGGATCGCGCCGGTCGCGTCACCCAGATGACGTACGATCGCGCTAACCGGCTGATCGAGACAATCTATCCGGATGCAGCAGGCGATGATGGCAGCGCGGCCAATAATCGGCGCATGCGCAGCATCTATGACGATGCCGGCCGAATGATCGAGTCCATCGACGAGAACGGCAACGCGACCACGTTTGAGTACGACGCCGCCGGCCGCCGCACCGCCACCCGCTTAGCCCCTGTGGGAGCGGCGGCAGCCGCGACGCTTACCGACGAATACGACCCCGCTGGTCGCCGCACCGCCACGGTCGACGCCGAAGGCCACCGCACCGAGTATCGCCACGATGCTGCCGGCCGCTTGATCGAG
>JBBRBN010000146.1:0-4688 GCA_038205755.1 Lysobacterales bacterium
ATCTCGCCAGTTGCGCATAGACCTGGGCCGGCTCGCGCCCGCAACGCGCCGTGATCTCGGCGGCCAGCAGCGCCGGCACGAGACCGTCCTTGTCGGTGGTCCAGACCGTGCCGTCGCGGCGCAGAAAGGTGGCGCCGGCGCTTTCCTCGCCGCCGAAGCCCAGTGAGCTGTCCAGCAGACCGGCTGAAAACCATTTGAAGCCGACCGGCACCTCGACCAGCGCGCGGCCCAGCCTGGCTGCAACGCGGTCGATCAGGCTGGTGCTGACCACCGTCTTGCCGATGGCGGCCTGTGCGCCCCACCCGCTGCGGTGTTTGAACAAATAGTCGATCGCGACCGCGAGGTAGTGGTTCGGCGGCATCAAGCCAGCGGTGGGCGTGACGATTCCGTGGCGGTCGTGGTCGGTGTCGCAGGCGAACGCGATGTCGAAGCGGTCCTTCAGGGCTTGCAGTCGCTGCATCGCATACGGCGACGACGGGTCCATGCGGATCTGGCCGTCCCAGTCCACCGTCATGAAGGCAAACGTCGGGTCGACCACCTCGCTCACCACGGTCAGGTCGAGCCGGTATTGCTCTGCGATGCGCGCCCAGTAGTGCACGCCGGCACCGCCCAGGGGATCGACGCCGATGCGGAGCTTGGCGTTGCGAATGTTGTCGAAGGCGATCACGTTGCCAAGGTCGGCCACGTACTCGGTGAGGAAATCGTGCCGGTGCGTGGTCGAGGCATGCAGCGCTTGCGCATGCGTCAGGCGCTTGACATCGCGCAGCCTAGCTTCGAGGTGGCGGTTCGCGGTGGCCTCGATGGCGGCGGTGATGTCGGTGGCGGCCGGGCCGCCGTTCGGCGGGTTGTATTTGAAGCCGCCGCTCTCCGGTGGGTTGTGCGAGGGCGTGATCACGATGCCATCGGCCATGCCTGAGCTTCGGCCGCGGTTGTGGGTCAGGATGGCGTGCGAGATGGCGGGGGTTGGTGTGTACTCGTCGCCCATTGCGAGCATCACGTCGACCCCGTTGGCGGCCAGCACCTCCAGCGCGCTGGCGCAGGCCGGCGCCGACAAGGCATGGGTGTCGATGCCCAGGAACAGCGGGCCATCGATGTGCTGGCTTTGCCGGTTGGCGCAGATGGCCTGGTTGATCGCCAACACTTGCTGCTCGTTGAACGAAATATCGACCGACGAGCCGCGATGGCCTGAAGTGCCGAATGCCACCCGCTGCGATAGCGCCGAGGGATCGGGCACGCCCGTGTAGTACGCAGTGACCAGGCGGGGCACGTCGACCAGCAGCGAACTCGGCGCCGGTTTGCCGGCAAGGGGGCTGATCAGAGTGGGCATGGTGGGGTTGTCTGGATGGGAGGCTGGGGTTCAGGCAGTGCGCTTGCGTTTCTCGTCGATGCGCGAGAGCAGCGCGTGCCACGAGGTGGCGAAGGCCTCAGCGCCTTCGCGCTGCAAGCGTGCGGCCAGTGCTTCGCAGTCCACGCCCTCGCGCCTGAACTCCTCCATCACCGCCTCGGCATAGCCGCCATCGGCCGGCAGCGCGGTTCCCACTTCGCCGTGATAGGCGAAGGCCTGCAGCGTTTTTTCCGGGATCGTGTTGATGGTGTCGGGCGCTGCCAGCGCCGCCACATACAGCGTGTCGGGCGCTGCAGGGTCCTTGGTGCCGGTGCTGGCCCACAGCAGCCGTTGCGGCTGAGCGCCCGCTTCGGCCAGCTTTTGCCAGCGCGGGGAGGCGAGCAGGTCGCGATAGGCCTTGTAGGTGCGCATCGCAATCGCAATGCCCAGGCGGTTGTGGAAGGGCGCAGCGACTTCCAGCTTCACCCCGACATCCCAGCGGCTGACAAACAGCGAGGCCACCGAGCGCACGTTCGGGTCCAGGCCGGCGGCCAGGCGGCGTTCGATGCCGCGCAGGTAAGCCTCGGCAGCGGCCAGGTAGTGTTCGCGCGAGAACAACAAGGTGACGTTGACCGGCACGCCGCGGAAGATCGATTCTTCGATGGCTTCAGTGCCGGCGGCCGTGCCCGGGATCTTGATGAACAAATTGGGCCGGTTCGCTGCCCTGTGCAAATGGGCGGCGGCCTGGATCGTCTGGGCGGCATCGTCGACGAGCAGAGGCGACACCTCCAGTGAGACCCAGCCGTCGGTGCCGTTCGTGGCATCGAAGACCGGTCGGAACAGGTCCGCTGCGGCTTTCAGATCCTCAAGCGCGAGGGCGAAGAAGGTCGCTTCGGTGGATTCGCCTTCGCGCATCAGGCGGGCGATGTCCTCGTCGTACCGGTCGCCGTGACCGATCGCGTGTTCGAAGATCGTCGGATTCGAGGTCAGCCCGGTCACTGACCAGTCGGCAATGTAGCGGGCGAGGGTACCGCTGGCCAGCATGTCGCGGCTGATGTTGTCGACCCACAGGCTCTGGCCCAAGTCGTGCAGCTGTCGGGTGGGGGTGTTGGTCGGGTTTTTCATGGTGTCTCCTCAGCCGGTTTTTCGAGGTGGCCGCCGAAGGCGTGGCGCATGGCCGAGAGCAGCTGGTTGGCAAAGGCGGCATCGCCGCGTGAAGCAAAGCGTTCAAAAAGAGCGGCGCTCAGCACCGGCGTGGGCACGCCCTCTTCGATCGCAGCCTGCAGCGTCCACCGACCCTCGCCCGAATCGGAGACGCGGCCGTCGAAAGATTCGAGCTGGGGGTCTTGAAACAGCGCGCCAGCGGTGAGGTCAAGCAGCCAGGAGCCAATCACGCTGCCGCGCCGCCAGACCTCGGCAATCTCCGGCAGATTCATCTCGTAGCGGTAGAACGCCGGGTCGCGCAGCGGTGTGGTTTCGGCGTCAAGGGTCTGTTCTTGCAGGCCCACGTTGGCATGCCGCAAAACGTTCAGACCTTCGGCATAAGCGGCCATCAGCCCGTACTCGATGCCGTTGTGGACCATCTTGACAAAGTGGCCCGCACCCGTGGGCCCACAGTGCAGAAATCCTTCTTCGGCCGGAGCGTGTGCACCGCTGCGCCCCGGGGTTCGCGCCGCAGTGCCAGCACCCGGCGCCAGGGCCGAGAAGATCGGTGTCATGTGATCGACGATGGGCTTTTCGCCGCCGATCATCAGGCAGTAGCCGCGCTCTGCGCCGGCCACGCCGCCGCTGGTGCCCACATCCACATGGTGCAGTCCCCGTGCGGCGAGTTGTTTGGCGCGTCGAACGTCGTCGCGGTAGTACGAGTTGCCACCGTCGATCACGATGTCGCCCGAGTCCAGGTGCGGCACCAGCTGCTCGATCACAGCGTCCACAGCGCCCGCAGGCACCATCAGCCATACCGCGCGTGGCCGGGTTGTCTTGGAGACCAGCTCCTCAAACGAGGCCGCGCCGACCGCCCCTTGCGCGCACAAAGCAGCGACCGTATCGACCCGCGTGTCGTGCACCACGCAGGCGTGGCCCGCTTTCATCAGGCGCCCCGCCATGTTGGAGCCCATCCGCCCCAGTCCGATCATTCCGATTTGCATGTGTTGCTCCGTGACAGTGCCTGTCTTTCCCGGCAGCGGACGCGACGCCCAGGTGCCTTGGGATGGTGGTGGCCGTTCAGCCGCAGCGTTTGGCAACCGCGCAGGGCTTGGCAGTGAACGGCTGGTCTTGAGCCTGCGCGCGTCGCCTCTCGAAGTCTGTGCGCTGTCGAACAGACGCTCAGTGACCCAGCACGGACAGTGGCGCTATTTCAACCGCAGCGTCACACGCAGCGCCTCCTGACATGAAGCAAGCCATTGCCGTTTTCAATGCCGGGTCCACCAGCCTGAAGTTTGGCGTCTACACGGTGGAATCCACCGAGGCGTTGTCGCTGCTGTTCGCCGGCCGTATCGACAGCATGCAGCGCGGTCCAAGCTTCGTCATCAAAGACTCGGCTGGCCATCAGATGGCCGCGCATGCATGGGGCGAGGGCGCAGCGATCGACCACGCCGCTGCGCTGCGCCACGTCATCGGCTGGCTGCAAGCGAATCTGTCTGGTACGAAGCTCGTTGCGGCCGGGCACCGCGTGGTGCTCGGCGGAGCGCGGTACACCTCACCGGTGCTGGTTGATGCTGAGGTGCTCGACCACCTCGATTCGCTGGTGGCCATGGTGCCGTCACACCAGCGCTTCAACCTCGCCGCCATCCGCGACTTCGCCCAAGCCTTCCCGGGCTTGCCGCAGGTGGCCTGCTTCGACAGCTCGTTTCACCGCACCATGCCCGAGGTGGCGCAGACCTATGCGCTGCCCAAGGAAGTTCGCGATGCGGGCGTGCGCCACTGGGGCTATCACGGCATCTCCTGCGACTACATCAGCCGGCAACTGCCCAAGTTCGCCCCGCAGGCGCAGCGCGTGATCGTGGCGCACCTGGGCGGCGGCGCCAGCCTGTGCGCCATGCAGGACGGCCGCAGCATCGAGACCACCATGGGTTTTTCCAGCCTCTCAGGCTTGCCGATGGCCACCCGCTCGGGCGACATTCCACCCGGTGCGCTGTTCTACCTGCTGCGCAGCCAGCGCTTCGACGTTGCTGCGCTGGAGAAGATGCTGTACGAACGCAGTGGGCTGCTCGGCTTGTCGGGCATCAGCAGCGACATGCGTGTGTTGCAGGAGAGTGCCGATCCGCAGGCAGCGGCGGCGATCGACCATTTCGTCTACGCGATGATGAAAACCATCGGTGCCTACACCGCCGTGCTTGGCGGTCTGGACGCACTGGTCTTCACC
>JBBRBN010000147.1:0-4665 GCA_038205755.1 Lysobacterales bacterium
CTGAGGCACTCGCGGTGTGGAGGAACGCGCGGTACTGCGCAAAATCGTGCTCGCACAGAAATGTGTGCGTCCGATTATTGCCGCGATGCGTGATGTGCATCGGAACGGTAGGCGCCGTGAGGCGCGGCCAGCGCGCCACTACGGGCGCTCCGGAGGGTCAGACTCGTCGACATGCGGGGCCGAGGCTGCTTGAAGGGGCGCGTGATTGGACATGGCACCAATCTCGGTCGGCCGCGTCCAAGGCGTCGGCACAAAACACTGCCGGTGTAGGCGAAAGCGTCCACGCTCTGTTTCATGAGCAAGGACTCTGACCCCTTGGTCCGGGATATCTTTCCTGCGCTCGATATGCGGGTCCGCAGCGCCGACCTGCGTTGATTCGCATCGTGAGCGACGAGACCTGCCGCCATGAGGGGAGACTCCATGTCCTCCGAATGAGTCAAGGACGCTAACGCCTTGATCCATGTCTTCCATATGAGTCAAGGACTCTGACCCCTTGATCGGACCCCTTGATCGGATGTCCTCCAAATGAGTCAAGGACTCTGACCCCTCGATCGGATCGTCGCGCCGCGAGCGCACTCACCACCGCAGTCCTCTGCGTATCTCCAAGGCCCTTCGCGCACGCCGAGCACTCCGCGTTACAGTAACACTCATGCGTTGGGCGCGATGGCTCCAACGAACGCATCGGCGTGTCGCCGCTTGTCTGCGTGACGCACACGATTGAACGACGTGCGAAACACTCCCGCATTCCTTTCAGCATCCTGGAGCTGCCGTTCCGCTTCCCGCTTCACTTGTCGATCAGGTTGCGCAGCCCGCATTGTCGTCAGAATCAATCTACGGCTGTAGGGCGTACACGCACTCGGCGCCGACACGCGTGCGGGGAAATGACGAACGGGTACTCAAATGCACTTGAGTACCCGTGGCCACATCTCCTCCTGCAACAGCGATTTAAACTGAAGGGGAAACTCAGGAGGCCGCTGCTTCGACCGTTAGACTGAGTTCCCCCTCCTGAGCACGGCCGCCGCCGCGATCAGGCCTGCTTGCGACGGCGAATGGCAACCACGCCGAGAGCCAGCAAGCCGGCAGCCAGAATCCCAAACGTGCCCGGCTCGGGAACGACGTTCACTCCGAGCTCGCGGCCGATCTTGCGCTCGATGGCGGTATTGAAATCATCAAAAGAGTCAGCGGTCTCGAGGAAGCCGGTCGAAGTGACCACATTGGCCGCATACCAGGCCGACAGTGACAGGCCGCCGCAATCTCCGTTCTCTGTGCCGATGGTGATCCCGTTGACGATGATGTTGTTCAAAACCGCATTGTTTCGACCACTGATGGCTGTCACGCCATTGTTGTTGCAGCCATCGCCCGAAATGTCGATGATTCTGCGCTCTCCAGCGAAGTTGTTGGTGTTTAGCTGGTTTACGCCGTAATTAAGGGCGGCACCAACGGCAGTGCTTCCGGTGCCGGCCCGACTGAACATACCGATGGCGTTCGCGAAGAGGCCCGCCTCCGTCGCATTGCCGATCTGCGTCCACGCGGTACCTGACTGCTGGTTGGGCGAGGACCACTCCGCATACTGCACCGCGAGGGTGCGGCCACTGGCCTGGAACGCATTCCAGAACCCAACGTTGTTGAAAACATTGACGTAGCCGGTCTTCTGCAAATTGTACTCTGTGGTGTTGACGCTTCCTGACACGTCGACGAGCAGCGAGAGCTCGATCGAGACGTTCCGCGGGGGCGGAGTTTGGGCCATGGCAGTCTGTGTCACGAGTGACACAGCGACCAACGAGAGTCCGATACGCTTGAACATTACCTGGGTCTCCGATGCAGAGGTGGGAAAAGGAGCATACGACAACCACTCTCAGCAATTAGCGGACCGAAAGAAACGTTCGATCACAAATTGCTAAAGCGTTGTAAAATAACAGCTTATACCTCGCGCATACGGTCCATCTCTGTGCCGGCGTTGCGCTGAGACAACAAAACTGTAGCGCCAGCACGACAACACGCGGACCCGTCGATCAAGGGGTCCGATCAAGGGGTCAGAGTCCTTGATCGCAAGGCGAAGTCACAAAATGCAGCCGGCGTAAGCGAAAGCGTCCACGCTCTGTTACGTGAGCAAGGACTCTGACCCCTTGAGCCGGACCCCTTGAGCCGGTGTTTCTGTGTGGTGCTGTCGCGTTGGCTGGTGACGAGTGCGCGCCGCGTGGTCCGGCAGTTGCTGGACCATCTCGATGCGCCGCGACCGATGAAGGACGTCATGACGCCGCTCTCCGCGCCCACCGGTGAACCAGCCCTCATGTCGTGACCAAACCTCCCCACGACCCGCGCTGGACGCTCGCCGCCTGCGTCCTCGCCTCCAGCCTGTCATTCGTCGAAGGCAGCGTGCTCAACGTCGCCCTCCCCGCCATCCGCGCCAGCTACGGCGCTGGGGCGGCCGACGTGCAGTGGGTGGTCAACGCGTACCTCCTGCCGTTGTCGGCACTGCTGCTGCTCGGAGGCGCGCTCGGCGATCGTTACGGGCGGCGCCTGCTGCTGCTGATCGGCACCGGCCTGTTCGCCGTCGCCAGCCTCCTGGCTGCCCTCGCGCCGAGCCTCCAGGTCCTGCTTGCCGCGCGCGCCGCGCAGGGGGTCGGTGCGGCGCTGCTGCTGCCCAACAGTCTCGCCTTGCTGAATGCCGCGTATGATGGCGAGCAGCGCGGTCGCGCAGTCGGCATCTGGGCCGCCGCCGGTGCCGCCTCTGCCGCGATCGCACCGCTGATTGGTGGCTGGCTGGTCGACACTGTCGGCTGGCCCGCGATCTTCTTCATCAACCTGCCGCTTGCCGCCGGGGCGATGCTGCTGGCGGTGATGTTCGTTGCCGAGAGCCGCGACAAGGGTGCCGCGCAGACCGACTATCCCGGCGCGACGCTGGCGACCCTCGGCCTGCTCGGCACCACCTACGGGCTGACCCGCTGGTCGTCGTCGTCCCGTCTCGATGCGATCGCGATCGCCACCATGGTCGCCGGTCTCGTCATGCTGGCCGCCTTCCTGTGGGTCGAAGCGCGGCGCGGCGACCAGGCGATGATGCCATTGGTGATGTTCGCCGATCGCTGCTTCTCGGGTCTCAACCTGCTCACCTTCCTGCTGTATGGCGCGTTCGGCGCGGCGATGCTGCTGCTGCCGTATGTGCTGATTTCGGCGGGCGGCTATACGCCGGTACAGGCGGGGCTGGCGATGCTTCCGCTGCCAATCCTGCTGACCGTCGCCTCGCCGCCGATAGGCCAGTTCGCCGGTCGCATTGGCTCGCGCTGGTTCCTGATCACCGGACCGCTGGTGGTGGCTGCCGGAATGCTGCTCGGGCGCCGCATCGGCGCCGACACCGATTACTGGACCAGCGTCTTCCCGGCGATGGCGGTGATGGCGGCGGGCATGGCGATCGTCGTTGCGCCGCTTACCGCCTCGGTGCTCGGCTCGGTCGACGAACAGCATGTCGGCACAGCGTCGGGCTTCAACAACGCGGTCTCGCGCACCGGCGGGCTGATCGCCACCGCGTTGCTCGGCGTGGTCCTGTCGCGAGAGGGCGAGGCGCTGATCGCGGGGTTCCATCGGTCGCTGGTCGCCGCCGCCCTCGCGGCCGCAGGCGCCAGCGTGGCGGCACTGCTGCTGCTCGGCACGGTCCGGATGAAGACCGGCTGATTGGCTGACTCGACGCGGTCGGGTAGATGCTCGCGACGCGCGGATCGGCGCCGCTGGCCGAGCGGCTGGTCGCGAGCCCTCGCATGCGTGTCGATCGGGCCGTACGTTCGCCGGGGCCTCGACCGACTCCGATGAAATCTCCGATTTCGAAATCCAGCGCGAATGTGCAATCTCGCCGCTTTCCACACGGAACGTGCGAGACCCGAACTGCAAGCCCTCGACTCGGCTGATGCCTCGTTGACGGCGGATGCCAACACCGTACTCGAGTCGCTCACCGACTCGCTCGATCGCCTCACGAAGCATCGCCGCGGGACCTTTCTCGTTAGTACATGGAGTGCACGCGCATGAGACGTCGTACCGCCGGATTTCTCGCGATGGTGACGTTGTGTATCTCCGGCAGCGTCTCGCTCGGTGCGCAGGGCCGCGCCACCACTGATCCCACCACCGCGCGGCTCATGCAGCGGCTTGGTGCGCTCTCAGCCGATTCCATGGAAGGGCGTCGCGCCGGCAGCGTGGGGGCGGCGCGCGCGCGCCGATGGATCATCGGCGAGTTGACCGCCATGGGCGCACAGCCCGCCGGCGCCGCGTTTGCGGTTCCCGTCAGGCTCACCGCGCGTGGCGCGAGCACCGATACGGCGGGTGCCAACGTGGTGGTGCGTATTCCTGGCACGCGGCGTGACGGGCCGGTGATGGTGCTCAGCGCGCACTACGATCATCTCGGCGTGCGCAACGGTGACGTGTTCAACGGAGCCGACGACGACGCGTCGGGATGTGTGGCGTTGTTGCTGATCGCCGAACGGCTGCTGCGCGAGCCACCGCAGCATGATGTGGTGCTGGCATTTTTCGACGCCGAAGAAACGGGGATGCAAGGGTCGCGGGCCTTCGTGGCGGCGCCCCCGGTGCCGCTCGAGCGCATCGCGTTCAACCTCAACCTCGACATGATTGCCCGCCAGGACGGCAAGGTGCTCTGGGTGGCGGGTACGTCACACACGCCGG
>JBBRBN010000148.1:0-4656 GCA_038205755.1 Lysobacterales bacterium
GGGCGCAAAACCAGCGTGCTACTCGAAATTGGGGCGACATCAGTAGCTCGGTATAGCGGTCGCGGGAAGACTGGCTCGGCAGCACGCCGGCACACCCTGCCTTTGTGCCCGAGACGTCTAGACCTGATCTGCGTGAGAAAAGGCAAAGCGCTCAGCCGACGATGCCGTGCGAGGTCCACGTGCGGCGGGTCGCTCGGGTCTCTTCGCGGATCCGCGCGTTGGCGTCCTTCATGGCCGCGCTCACATAGCCACGGTCATGGTCGAGGTGTACGCAGATGGCCGAGAACCGGATCCGCTTGCCGCGGATGCCCGCATGGGTCAGCCGCTCGCCCAGCTCCAGGTCTTCACCGCCGTAGGTCATCCGCTCGTCGAAGCCGTTGACCGCGAGCAGATCGGCCTTCCAGCCCGAGGCGTTGTTGCCCGCCCAGCGCGGCTTTGTCGGCGTGACCGCGTTCAGCAGTTTCTCGCGCCATCCCGGCCGCGCCCAGAGTTTCAGCGTCCGCGGCCGCGGCAGGCGTTGGGCATCAAGCCAGGCCGGCCGGGCGAAGTCGCCGCTGGCAATTGCCGCCGCGTCGATCCTCTGGCTCAGCGCGCGCGGCAGCTTGCAATAGCCGCCGCCAAGATAGCGCCCGGCCTCGCGCTGGCGCAGGTGCTGGGAAACGAAGTCGGCGCGGGGAATGCAGTCACCGTCGGAGAACACCAGGTAGTCGGCCTGCGCGGCCTTTATGGCCTGGTTCAGGGCCCGGCACTTGCGGAAACCGATGTCCTCCTGCCAGACGTGCTTGAGTTCGAACGGCAGCTGGGGGCGGAGCAACGCCACCATCGCGGCGGTCTCGGCGCCGGACCCGTCATCGGCCAGCACCATTTCAAAGTCGGTGCGATCCTGCCGCGCGTAGCCGAGCAGACACTTCCGCAGCCACTGCGGCTGGTTGTAGGTGCTGATGATGACGCTGGCGGCGGGCGCGGACATGGGCCATTTTGACCGGCTGCCGCTTCAGGCGATAGCCCGTCCCATGCCCCGAGGCCGTCCGCAGCGCAGGCCCGCCTGCGCAAAGGCATGCGCTACTGCGCGGGGGCTGCCGGTGCGACCTGCAGCGGTGCCGCCGGCACCGGACAGCCGAGGCTTTCGCCCAGGCCCTTGAGATAGCCGCGGCGCACACCGCCGGCGGCGATGGCCTCGGCGATTCGACGCTGGCGGGCCTTCGCGCCGGTGATCAGGCGCAGCAGGCCGCTGTAGGGAAGCAGGCCGCGGACGGCGCCTACCAGCGCGGTCTTGGCGAACTCATTGGGCTTGTCGGCGGCTTTGAGCGTGTCCAGGTCCGGACCCAGGATGACGTCGAGCGCCAGCACCTCCTCGCCGAGGGTTTCGCAGCTGAGCGGCGCGGGCTTTTCGTAGGTGTCGCTCACGGCGCGCACCAGCACGGCGGGGATTTCGCCGCCACCGATGTTGATGTCGGACAGCGGGGAGCCGTCCATGGTCTTCAGGCGCTCGTGCTCCGGCTCCGCCTTAGAGGCCGGCTGCGAGGCGCAGCCCGAGATCAGCAGGACCAGCGCCGACAGAACGATTTTTGTCGAGAGATTTGTCACCTGTCCTCCTTGCTTTTCAAAGTTTCAACGGAAATCCGGCTTTCGCGTGGCCGAGCCGGGCGCAGGGTCAGCGCAATGCGCGCTCGATGTCTTCGATGGGAGAGTTGGTCAGCGTCTTCGACAGTTCGCCCACCATGCGCGACAGCGTCTCCTGGTGCAGCAGCGGCCGCATCCGGCCAAGCGAGTGCGGGTCGGCAATCAGCACGATGTGCTCGAACTGGTTCTTCAGCGCCGCAGCGTTGATGCGCATCGCCAATTCGCGAGAGAACGCGGCTTCACCATGATCGGCGTCGGTCTTGTCCATGGGCATGTCGCCGGGGCCGGTATTGCTCGAATCGTCCTGCGACAGCAGCGTGTCTTGGCGCAGCGAAAGCTGCTTCTCATCGCCGATGTTGGTAAAGACGCGCGCGCCCTCGCCGTCCGCGACCACGACCCATGTTCCTGCGGGAATTTTTTCCATGACGTTCTCCTGTGGCGATGCACCGGTTGGCGCACGAACTCCAGTGTAGGCACACAGCCATTAACCGCAGGACTCTTGCGGTCAAGACGGATCCGCACCCCACCCGACCATCCTACTTCGCGTGCAGCTTGCCCGTGCGGCCCATGCAAAGCGCGGGGGATACCGGCAGCGTCCCGACCCCTCTTGCCCGAAAACCCCGCCGCAGCGGGCTGGTGGGAGATGGCACGACCCTTGCTCCGACGACCGTGTCCGACCACTCCGGTCGGCCCCATATCTGGAGAATCTCAGTGAGCAATCAGAAGTCAGGCCGTGACTCGAACGACATGAACCGCGATCCGATCTCCGGCACGCCTGGTTCGCACCCGGTCGGCACCGGCGCGGGCGCCGCTGCAGGTGGCGCAGCGGGCGCTGCGTTCGGTATGGTCGGCGGTCCCGTGGGCGTTGCCGCCGGTGCGGTGCTGGGCGCGGTTGTAGGCGGCTTGGCCGGCAAGGGCGTGGCCGAACAGATCAACCCGACCGCCGAGGACGCCTACTGGCGCGAGCAGCACACCCGGGAACCCTACTACTCCGCCGACCGCAGCTACGACGATTATTCGCCGGCTTACCGTACGGGCTACGAAGGACGCGAGTTGCACGCGGACCGCAGCTTCGAAGATGCCGAGCCTGAGCTTCGCAGCAGCTATGAAGCCAATCGCGGCAATTCGCGTCTTGAGTGGGACGACGCCAAGTCCGCGAGTCGTGCCGCCTGGCATCGGGTCGAGCGTGCCTTGCCGGGTGACGCAGACGGCGACGGCCGCTAAAGCGAGCCGCTGAGCCCTCGACTTTCGGTGCCGACAGGGGCCGTGGGTCGCGGGCTCAGCCGAAGCTTCGCATGATTTCGCTTTTGTCACCTGAGGTAAAATGCGGCCTCGAACGGCTGCAGCAGAGCCTTCCGATTACCGTGGGCAAACGCTTCGTCGAGATCGATCTGATCACCCACGCGGCTGCACTCGCATTCTTTGCTCTTCTTTCGCTGGCCCCTCTGCTGATCCTGCTGCTGTGGCTTACGGCCTCGCTGTACCCGGCTGCGCAGCAGCAGCTAATCGAACAGATTGGCCAGCTTGCCGGGACCAGCGCGGAGGAAATCGCCGCGACCGTCATCGATAACGCCAGCAGGCAGCCGGGGGTCGGATCGCTGGCCGGGCTATGGGGCACGTTGCTGCTGTTTGTGGGCGCCACGGCAGTGTTCGCACGCCTGCAAACCGCTCTGAACCTGATCTTCCGAACTGATTCGAAACAGCTCGACGGCATGTTCGCCTGGCTGCGCAAGCGCGTATTTTCTATCGGCGTGGTCCTGGCGCTGGGCTTCCTGCTGCTGATATCGATGACTCTGAGCACGGCGCTGCAGGTGGTTTTCGCCAACGTGCCTTCGATGCTGCCGCTGCTCGGCACCGTGGCCACGCTGCTGATCTACGTGCTCGCCTTTGCGTCCCTGTACCACTACCTGCCCGACCGCCGCGTGCGCTGGCAGCAAGCGCTGATTGGGGGCGGAATCACCGCCCTGCTGTTCAGCGGCGGCCGCTACCTTATTGGCCTGTATATCGCCGAGGCGGCACCGGGCAGCGCCTATGGCTCAATGGGCACGCTCGTTATCCTGCTGGTGTGGATCTACTACGCCACGCTGGTGTTTTTCCTCGGAGCGCTGATTACGTCGGTGATCGACGAGCGCCTGCGCGAGCGCCGCGCCCGAAAAGATTCCACCGAAGCACACCCCATGGGAGATCGGCTATGAGTAGTAACGGACTGCTTTCCTCCGCCCTGATTGGCGCGGTAGCGAGCGCGCGATCGATGACGCCGATGGCTCTTATCGCGGCAGCACGTCTTCTAAGCTATCGCACGCCGGGACGGCTGGTTTTGCTGGACCGCCCACTGTTCAAGCTTGGCGCCCTGGCCATGGGACTGGGCGAACTGTTTGGCGACAAGATGAAAACCGCGCCTGATCGCACTGCGTTTTTGGGGCTTTTGGCGCGCGTCATGAGCGCAGGCATCGCCGGCGCCGCGCTGGCTCCCCGAGGGCGCGAGCAGGCCGGCGCCATCGCCGCAGTGGCGACCGCTGTTCCGCTGGCCTATCTGACGCTGGCTGGAAGAGAGCGCGCAATGGCGCGTGTTGGTCAGACTCGCAGTGGGCTGATAGAGGACGCGCTGATTGTTGCCGCGGGCGTCGCCATCGTGGCGCTGGCGATCAGGCCTAGACGAGGCTTTTGACCCCGTCGACTGAAGCCGTGAAACTGCATCGGCACGCGGTCAAGGGCTGCCTTGCCGCGATCCGAAGCGTCAAAGCACGACGCACGGCGCAGTCTGCTGTACGCGGCAGAGCGTCAGGCGGCAGAGCCGCAGCAAGACAGAGTCAGACTGCCTGACGTGGCCCGCTGAGCGCAGGCCCCTCGCGAAATCGCTCGATCGGAGCCGGGCGAACGGCGTCGCCGTCAGCAAGGTTTCGCAAGGTCTGCAGCGCGCCCTGCGCGATGTCCAAGGTCATCGAGGTGCGGCGATGCCCCGGATCGTCCAACGCCCCTTCCACAATGATCAGGTTCTGCTGGCGCCCAACCAGTGCGTGGTCGATGCTCATG
>JBBRBN010000149.1:0-4654 GCA_038205755.1 Lysobacterales bacterium
CGGGTGGGGGGGGGGGGGGGTTTTTGGGCCCCGCCCCCCGCCCGCCACCCGACTTGGGTTGTTTTACTGCACGGCGGCTGCGGGGGGGGGGGGCCGCCCCCCCGGCCGCAGCCGTGCGCGCGTGCAGGAAGGCGCCGGCACGCTGGCGCTGGGCGCCGGGCTGACTGACGGACTGATGGCTGACGCCACTCAGGTAAGGGTGAGCCTCTCCAGCGCGCCGCCGCTGCCGTTTGCCACCGCCGTCAACGGCCTGATCGGCTATCCGCACGGCTGCGTCGAGCAGACCAGCAGCCGACTGTGGCCGCTGCTGTGGCTGGATGAGACGACCGCCGCGAGGTTCGGCCTCACCCCGCTGGAGCCGACCCAGCGACAGCAGATGATCGAGGCTGGCTTCAGCCGGCTGGCCGCGCTGCAGATGTCCAACGGGCAGTTTGGATTCTGGCCTGGCGATGGCTGGGCTCAGCCACAAATGACCGCGTTTGTGGCCGAGCTGCTGTTGGCCGCCCGCGCCGCCGGGCACAGCATTCCCGAGTCCGTGCTGGAGCTGGCGCTGAAGCGGTTGGGAGAGGAACTGCTCACTGGGGGCGACGGCTACTACAGCTACGAGAACGCCGCGCACCTGCGCTTTGCAGCCAGCGCCCATGCCGGCTATGTGCTGGCCACACTGGGCCGCGCGCCGCTTGGATCATTGCGCTCGCTCTATCAACACGAGCGCAGCAAGAGCCTGACCGCCCTGCCGCTGCTGCAGCTGGGCTTGGCGCTGCGACTGCAGGGCGACACGACACGCGGCGACGAGGCCATCGCCGCAGCGCTGAAGAAGACGGATGCGCGCCCGAGGTACCTGGGCGACTACGGCTCACGAATTCGCGACGAGGCGTTGATGCTGGCGCTGCTGCACGAGCATGACCTCGCCACGCCCGCCCACGACGCGCGCCTCATCGAACTGACTCGCGAGCTGCAGCAGCCGGTCAACGCGCGCTTCGCGTTGAGCACCCAGGAACAGCTGGCGATCTTCCGGCTCGGTCGCCGCCTGCTGCTGGATTCAAGTACACCGTTGGCCGGCGAACTGCGCATCGGCGAGCGCCGCATCGAGCTGCCGGCCGTAGCGATGTATTCCGTCGATCTCACTGCCGCGGAACTGCGTGGCGGCGTCAGCCTGACGCTGGCAGGCGATGCCAAGGTGTGGGTGGCGGAGGACGTGGTCGGTGCGCCGACCACGGCGCCGGCTGCCCGCGAGGACGGCATGAGCATCCAGCGCACCTGGTACAAGATGGACGGCAGCGTGTTCCCCGGCGGCGCGATCACCGAGGGCGACACCCTGATCGCCCGCCTCACCGTCAGCGCCGGCGAACCGGTGCCCGACGCACTGGTCACCGACCTGCTGCCGGCCGGACTTGAGGTCGAGAACCTCGCCTTGGGTGACACCGAAACGCTGCAGGCGCTGGTGATCGACGGCACTCCGCTGAACGAGCGGCGCTATGCCTCGGAGATTCGCTACGAGGAGTATCGCGATGATCGTTACGTCGCGGCGATCAATCTGTCCGGCGCGCCGGCGCAGCTGTTCTATCTGGTGCGGGCGGTGTCGCCGGGCCGTTTCGTGATACCGCCGCCGCAGGTGGAGGACATGTATCGACCACGACTTTCGGCCATCGGCGTGACGCCAGAACAGCTCCTCGACGTGGTCGCTCCCTGAACAACGCGCTCGCCACCCGCTGCCGCCGCGCCCGACGGGCGCTGTGGCGGCTAGTGTGGACCGGATTGCTGCTGTCGCCTGCCATTCCGGCGACGGCCGCCAGCAGCGTTGAGCTGCCGCCGTCGGCATGTCAGCCAGATCCGTTCCAGATCTTCAGCGCTGGTTTCGAACTGCAGCAGTGGCAGCCGCAGCCTTCGTCTGGCAGCGGCGGCGCCAGCGGCGGCAGCCAGCGGCAGACGCCCGGGCCGCAAGGCGTGAGCTATTGGCTGCAGGCACCTGCAGCGCGGCCTGCTGCGGCCGCGCTGGTGATCGTGCTGCACGGTGCCGGTGGTCTCGGCACCGCCGCGCTGAACGCGATGGCAACCCGCGACGCCTGGGCAGCAACGGCGGAGCGCGCAGGCTTTGTGGTGGCGGCCCCGATTGCTTCGGGCAGTCAGGGCGGCTGGGTTCCCGGCGCCGATTTTGTCGCCATCGACGCCATTCTGGCTGACGTCAGGCTCGCCTACGACATTGATCTGACGCGCGTATACCTGTGGGGTTTTTCGGCCGGCGGCCACGTTGCGCACGCGCTCGCGCTGCTGCGCAATCCGGATCGGCACGCTGCGTACGCCGTCAATGCCGGCGTGCTGGACGCCTACGCGGGTGCGCAGGCGCCCGCCACCGCGCTGCGCCGGGTCCCGCTGCTGAGCAGCGTCGGCGACGGCGACAGCCTGCTGGGTTTCGCGCAGACTGATCGTCAGCGCTTTCTGGCCTCCGGCTGGAGCGAGCCGGAGACATACCAGCTGCGCGTCTTCGAGGGCGGTCACCGCTACGCCAGCGAGGATCAGGCGGTCGCCTGGCGGTTTTTCTGTCGCTTCGGATTGGCGACACCTTAGCCTTTCGGGCCAGACGCCCTGCCCGGCGCTGCGAACGCTGGCACCCGCTGGTTGCCATCTCTCGAAACTGGCCACTACCCGCACACATCCGGCCATGGCGAATGCATAATCCAGACCAGACTTTTGCCTGGAGGGGCGAGCAATGGACAAGCCGTGGCTGAAGCACTATCCCGCTGGCGTGCCGGAATTGATCGATCCCGACCGCTACACCTCGCTGGTCCAACTGCTGGAGGAGAGTTTCAGCACGTTCCGCGACCGGCCGGCCTATCTGCTGATGGGCAAGTCGATCACCTTCGGCGACATTGACCGCAAATCGAAGCAGCTTGCCGCGCACCTGCAGGGCAAAGGGCTGGTCAAGGGCGATCGCGTTGCGATCATGATGCCCAACGTCCTGCAGTACCCGGTGGCCGTGGCCGCGGTGCTGCGTGCTGGGCTCATCGTGGTCAACGTCAACCCGCTCTATACCGCCCGCGAGCTCAAGCACCAGCTGCAGGATTCCGGCGCCAAGGTGCTGATCGTGATCGAGAATTTTGCCTCCACGGCGGAGTCGGTGCTGGCCGAAACCGACGTCAGGCACGTGATTACCGCCTCGGTTGGCGAGATGCTCGGGTTTCCCAAGGGCGCGGTGGTCGACTTCATGCTGCGCAAGGTCAAGAAGCTCATTCCTGCCTTCTCGCTGCCCGGATCGATCCGCTTCTCGGCGGCACTGGCGGACGGTGCGACGCGCACCCTGACCGTCCCGGATATCCAGCCCGGCGACGTCGCGGTGCTGCAGTACACCGGCGGAACCACCGGCGTGGCCAAAGGCGCGATGCTGCTGCATCGGACCATCATCGCCGCCCTGCTCGCTGCCGAGGCATGGATGCAGCCGGGTCTGAAAGCAAAGCCGGTCAGCGGCCAGATGACCATCGTGTGTGCCTTGCCGCTGTACCACGTGTTCGCATTCATCACCTGCTCGCTGCTGGCGATGCGCAGCGGCGGATTGAACATTCTGATTCCCAACCCACGCGACATCGGCGGCATGCTAAAGACGCTCAAGCCGCACCGGGTCAACCTGTTTCCGGCGGTCAACACGCTGTTCAACGCGGTGGCCAACCACCCCGATGCGGCGACCCTCGACTGGTCGGCGCTGCAGATATCCAACGGCGGCGGCACCTCGGTAGTCGAGGCCACAGCAAAAAAGTGGCGCGAGGTTACTGGCGGACCGATCGTCGAGGGCTACGGGCTATCGGAAAGCTGCTCTGGCATCACCTGCAACCCGACCGACACCCAAGTCTACACCGGCAACATCGGCATGCCGATGTCAAACATGGAGGTGCGCCTGCTCGACGACGACCGCAAGGACGTCGCGCTCGGCGAGCCCGGCGAAATCGCCCTGCGCGGACCGCAGATCATGGCCGGCTACTGGGAGAAGCCCGAGGAAACCGCCAAGTCGATGACCGACGACGGCTTCTTCCTCACCGGCGACATCGCGGTGATGGACGAGCGCGGCTACTTCAAGATCGTCGACCGCAAGAAGGACATGATCCTGGTGTCGGGCTTCAACGTGTACCCGAACGAAATCGAGTCAGTCGCCGCCAGCTGCCCCGGCGTACTGGAATGCGCCGCCATCGGCATTCCCGACAAGAACTCCGGCGAAGCGGTGAAGCTGTTCATCGTCAGGAAGGATCCCGGCTTGACCCTAGAACAGGTCCAGGCCTACCTGGCGACTCAGCTCACCGGCTACAAGAAGCCCAAGCAGGTCGCCTTCATCGACGATTTGCCGAAGAGCAACGTCGGCAAGATTCTGCGCCGGGAACTGCGCGACAAGGAGCCGGCGGGAGGGGCCTGAGGCCTGCGTCGCCCAGCCGAGCCGACCGGGCGCGTCGCTACCATTCCAACCTCGCACGGGTTGAGCGTGACCCTCAGGATCAGCCGGAACGCGGCATCGTCTGACTCGCGTAAAGGATCCGCCGCAGCCGCAGCCCCTCAAGGCTCAGCGCTTCGACCGTGCCGTCGGGGCGCGGCCCCCCCGCCCCCCGCGGGCTCAACCGCACCACCCAGGGCCGGCCCCCCCCCCCCAGGCGGCCGGGGGCCGCCCCACCCG
>JBBRBN010000150.1:0-4322 GCA_038205755.1 Lysobacterales bacterium
AGTCCTCACGCAGCACGTTGCGCAGCTGATCGAAGTAGGCGACCTCAAGCTGCGTGCCGGTGCGAATTTCGCCGCTGTCGGGGCTGAGTTCGCCAAGCAGCAGGCGCAGCAGGGTGGTTTTGCCTGACCCGTTGTGGCCGATGATGCCGATGCGGTCGCCGCGCTGCACCACGGTGCTGAAATCTCGCAGCAGGCAGCGACCGCCGATGCTGTAGCTGACGTTCTCAGCCTGCAGCACCCGACGTCCAGACTTGGCCGCCTCGGCGATCGCCAGCCGCACGTTGCCGCTGCGCTCGCGGCGCTCGGCGCGCTCGCGGCGCATGGCCTCCAGCGCGCGCACGCGGCCCTCGTTGCGGGTGCGCCTGGCCTTGATGCCCTGGCGGATCCAGACCTCCTCCTCCGCCAGCCGGCGGTCAAACAGCGCGTTCTCCTGCGTCTCGGCATGCAGGCGCTCTTCCTTGCGACGAAGAAAGTTGGCGTAGTCGCCGGGCCAGCTGCTGACCGCGCCGCGGTCGATCTCGATGATCCGGGTCGCCAGCGCGCGCAGGAAGGCGCGGTCATGGGTGACGAAGACGATGGCGCCGCTGAACTCCTTCAGGAAGCCTTCCAGCCAGGTGATCGAGGGCAGGTCCAGATGGTTGGTCGGTTCGTCGAGCAGCAGCACATCGGGCTCGCTGACCAGCGCGCGGGCCAGCAGAACGCGGCGCTTCATGCCGCCCGAGAGCGAAGCCAGCGGGACGTCGGGCGGCAGGCTCAGGCGCTCGATGACGCGCTCGACGCGGCCCTCCAGGGTCCAGCCATCGGCGGCGTCGATGCGCTCGTGCAGCCGCTCGAAGCGCTTGCTGTCCATCACTTCGGCGTGGCTGATGTGGTGGTATTCGGCCAACAGCTGGCCAAGCTCGCCGGCGCCCGCAGCCACCACGTCGAACACGTCGCCCTCAATGGCGGCATCCACTTCCTGGGTCATCCGACCAATGCGGATTTCGGTGGCGCGAATCACCCGGCCGCCGTCGGGCTGCAGCTCGCCGTCAAGCAGGCGCAGCAGAGTGGACTTGCCGGCGCCGTTGCGGCCAACGATGCAGATGCGCTCGCCGCGCTCGATGCTGAAGGTGGCACCTTGGATCAACAGCGGGCCGCCGACCGAGTAGTCGAGGTCTTGCAGGGTAAGCAGGGACATGGGTTGGGTTCGGGTTGCCGCGGTCGGATCGACCGCCGTCGGAGCGGCGCAGACAGGGAGCTGGCGGGCGCGCAGGGTAGCGCAGCTTTGCGACCCGCGGGCGACCCGCATTCATGTGATGGCTGCCTGAACCTGGGTTCCCGGGCGCGAGCAGCTGGCCGGGGCGCCGGGTAGACTTGAGGTCTGACCCCATCAAAGCGCCCCGCCATGCTCCGTCTCTTCGTCTTGGCATCAGCCTTTCTGGCCTGCGGGGCTGTCGCCGCGCCAGCGTCCGCACTGATCGAGTCCGGCGCCTACATCGTGACGTTCGATGATCCCCCGCTGGCGGCATTTCGCGGCTTTGAGGGTGATGCTGATGTCCAGCGCGCCCAGCTCAAGGCGACCAGCCCGGCGGTGACAGGAGAGGATCGACTCGACGTGCGCAGCCCGGCGGCCAAGACCTACCGCGCATGGCTGGCGGAGCGTCGGGACGAGCGTCTGGGGGCCGCTTCTGCGCGGCTCGGCCGGCTGCTGGAGCCGGCCATGACCTTCGACGTGGTCAACAACGCGGTTCTGCTGGTGCTGACCGCAGACGAAGCACGGCAACTCGCGCAGCTGCCCGGCGTGACGACGATCGAGCCGGACGGGACCCGCCAGCTGCATACCGATGCCGGTCCGCAGTGGATTCGCGCCGGTGACGTGTGGGCAGGCACCGGCGGTGTTGCCACCCGTGGAGCAGGCGTAGTGGTGGGCATTGTCGATTCCGGCATCAACCGGACGCACCCGTCGTTTGCGGGGGTTGGGCCGATCGACGGACATCAGCATGTCAACCCGCGCGGGGTGTTCTACGGCCAGTGCGTTGGCAATCCGGCCTTGTGCACCAGCAAGCTGATCGGCATCCACGACTTCACCTTATGCACGGGCGTGCACAGCTCGACCAGCTGCGACGATCGCGAGCCGAACGACGGCCTGGATCCTGACGGCCACGGCAGCCATGTCGCTTCGACCGCCGTCGGAAACCGCTTGAATGCATCGATCTCAGTGGCAACCGGCGCGGTGACCCGCAGCCTGTCGGGCGTCGCGCCACACGCCAGCCTGATTGCCTACAAAGCCTGCGAGGAGGAAGAGGACTGCCGGCTGAGCTGGCTGCTGGCGGCTCTCAATCAGGCGGTTGCTGATCGGGTCGACGTCATCAACTACTCGATCGGATCGTCCCCGATCGACCCGTGGGGCGCGATCGATGCGACCGCCATGCTCAATGCCCGCGAAGCTGGCGTGGTAGTGGTGGTCTCGGCCGGCAATTCCGGGCCACGCGCGGGTACGGTGGGCACGCCTGCCAATGCGCCGTGGGTTATCAGCGCGGCCAATTCCACCCATGACCGCGCCATCGTCAATCGGCTGGTCGACTTGACCGGTGGAGCCTCCGCGCCGCCCGAGGGGGGTGTTCTGCTGGGCGTGGGCTCGACCGCGGGCTACGGACCGGCGGCTATCCTGGTGCCGCTGGACTTTCCCGGCTGCAGCATCGGCAGCGACATCGATTCGCCGCCCTCGGGAGCCAGCAGTCCCTGGGTAGGGCAGGTCTTCAGCGGCCAGATCGTCGTATGCGAGCGCGGCGTCCAGGCGCGCGTGGCGAAGAGCAACAACGTACGGCTGGCCGGCGGCGGCGGAATGGTGCTGACCAATACCGCGACCGAAGGCGAGAGTGTGGTGTCCGATCCGCACAGTATTCCCGGCACCCACATGGGCTTCATGGCCGGGACGCAGCTCCGCCAGTGGCTGGCCAGTGGCAGCGGTCATCGCGGACGCATTGAGGGTGCCCAGGTCCGCAGTGAGCCGCAGGTGGCCGATATCCTCGCTTCCTCAAGCAGTCGCGGTCCTTCCACTGTGCCCGGCATTCTCAAGCCCAGCGTGGCGGCACCCGGAAGTTCGGTGCTGGCTGCGGCCGGCACCGGCAATGGGTTTGCGTTTCTCACCGGAACCTCGATGTCGGCGCCGCACGTGACCGGCAGCGTTGCGCTGCTGCGCGCAGTGAGGCCCAACTGGACGGTGTCGGACGTCGAGTCGGCGCTGTCGACCAGCGCTCGACCGGTGATCCGCAGCTCGGACGGGTCGCGCGTGGCGAGCGCGTTCGAGCAGGGCGCCGGTCGCGTCGATGTGCCCAATGCCCTGCGTGCGGGGCTTGGCTTTCCGGTCACGCCGCAGGCGTTTCGCGACGCCCGGCCGCTGTTGGGCGGGCAGCCCAAAACGCTCAACCAGGCTGCACTGGTTGATCCCAACTGCATGGTGCGCTGCAGCTTCGTGCGGCAGGTGCGGGATCTGGTTGGCCAAGGTCGCTGGCGGGTCGACGTGGAGCTGCCGGAAGGAGCGCGAGCGATTGTGAGTCCGGCCGAGTTCGATCTGGCGTCCGCTGCCACCCAGTCCCTGCAGATCGAGCTCATCCTCGACGGCCCGCAGCTGGCCGGGCAGTGGGTCACCGGCGGGCTGGTGCTGCGGCGGGTCAGCGGACCGCCGGCAGCCGACAGCCGGATCACTGTCAACGTGTTCTCGTCGCCGGGCGCGCTGCCGCTGAAGACGTCGCTGCTCGCCGGCAGCGACCGCAGCATGTCGGATATCACCCTCGGCGGCCTGATTGCCTTGCCCGACCTCACCGTGGTCAGCACCGATCTGGTGGCGCCGGCTGTCCGTACCGAGACCGTGCCGCAGGATCTCACCGGCACAGCGGTTTACGACAGCTTTGGCACTGCCAACGGCAACTTCTTCAGTCTGGTCAGCGTGCCGCCTGCTTCGACCCCCTCCGGCTTCCGTCTGGTCGCCGAGGCGCGCTCAAGCACCGCATTCGACGTGGACCTGTTCGTCGGTGTTGACGTCAACGGCAATGGCCAGCCCGACCAGTCGGAGGAGGTGTGCCGCTCGACAACGTCAGGCGCGACCGAGGCCTGTCGTGTGGAGATCGCTGCAGCGTCGGCCGCGCAGACCTACTGGGTGCTGGCACAGAACTTCCGCTCTGGCCAGACCGGAAGCGACGCGCTGCGGCTTGCCACCGCGCTGGTCGAGCTCAAGCCCGGCGACCGCAGCGAGCTGGTGGTTACCGGCCCGGCGACGGTTCCGGCCGGAGCCAACCTGCCGCTCCGGGTAGTCATTGATGCACCATCCAGCGCGAGCAGCT
>JBBRBN010000151.1:0-4270 GCA_038205755.1 Lysobacterales bacterium
AATAGTGAAGCTGCCATTCTGCGGATTGCCCAGCGCGTCGCTAAGGCGCCCTTGGTAGACCAAGGTGCCAGCAGGTGCGGCCTGCACCCATCCTGCGCCTGCAAGCAGGCACAGCGATGCGGCCAGTAGTAGAAGTTTCCGAATCATAGCCCTGCTCCTCAACCGCGCGGAATACACGCATGGCCGGAGTTTCACATGGCCTAGACAATCTGATCTTCCCCCATTCGGGGGAGACGGCAGGCCCAAGTCACTGCCGCACAGACAGACTCATCAGCAGCTTTACTAGGTCGGCCTGACGATGCGTGCCCGTCTTGGCAAACAGGCTCTTCAGGTGCGTCTTCAGCGTGCTGGCGCTTACGCCTACGCGCTCGGCAATCGCCGGGAGCGTGTCGCCCATCAGCAGTTCGCCTGCGAGTCGCGCTTCAGCGGGCGTGATCTGATAAAGCGCATCGAGCATCGTCCCGTCCAGCACTATTCGTTGGGATGGATCCGTGACGAAACCGATCGCGTGGGCATGACGGTCGTTCGGTGCCAAGCCGCTGCGCTCCGACAGCGGTGACAGCTGCAGCACCAGCGCGCCTTTACCCGAGGGACGATGCAGCTTCAGTCCCCGAGAGAAATGACTGGGCCTCATCGGATCGGCGGCTATCGCCTCGCTGATCTCGCGCTCGAGCAACGGCTGGTCGGAGGGCCTGCTGGCGTGAAGCACGCCCAATCCCGAAGCAGCCCGGCCACTGCTGCGCAGACCGAGCCCGTCATTGTTGGCGAGCAGAATCATGGCCGCATCGTTAGCGAACAGAACTTGACCCTTGTCCCCCAGCAACACGATCGCACCGTGCAGGCGATTTAGCGCCCCGAGCGTTGAGGCTAATCGCAGCTCGGCGTCGCGCAAGCGCAACATGGTGCCGAGCGATTTCGACAGGTGATTGAGGGTAAGGCGATGCAACTGCCTATTTGACTCACCAAACGGTGCTGTTCTGATCGATCCATAGATCGAGCAGCCTGTCATCGGCACGGTGATGGCTCGCGCGTCGAACACCATGCCCGTGCATAGACGACGGATATCGTGATGGCAGAGGAACTCGCGAAAGAACACCGACCCGAGGAGAACCTCATCAGACACCAGGTCAGTGTCTAAAACAGCTTCTCCCAAGGCCAGAGCACGTCTTATGCCCTCGTGGGTCCACACGTCATGTTGGATGTAGCGCGAACCCCAGTCCAACATCGCTGCTGCGCTGATCCCATGCGGGAACGCAAACCCACCATCGGCGGGTGCCAAGCTCGGCGTAAACAGCAGCGCCTTGTCGCTGCCATGCAGGTGCGCGATGCGCTCGACTGCATCTGGCCAGCGGGCAGGCTCCAGCGCAGCGTCGTAAATCGATTCGACCACGAGGCTGAAGCTGTTAAGCGTCTTGGTGTCGAACATTGTTGCTCGCCCAAAGTGACTAGAGGTAAGTCATGCGGGAGAAGCTGCGGCTAGACCAACGCCGAGTGTAGACCCGTATCGGCTTGCAGCGTGCGCAAGCCGAAGATGCGCCCGGCTGCTCATACGCCGTCCTGAAAAATCTTTTGTGGGGCGGATTGCCGCCGATTCCGTCGAAGGTGCCAGCGTAGGCACTCCTCCCGATCTGCGCACGCGACTCGCGACTGCCAAAAGGCCAGGTGGCTTAGTCTGGCTCGAAGCCATCTGCGAAAACGGCGACAGTGTCGGATCGCGGCACGCGTGTGGCCGGAAAATTGAGGTAGAACCACCAGCCGGTGACGCCACTCACAACGTCTTTGTCGCTGTGCGCCGCGCAGTTGCCGGTCCCGCCAGGCAGCACCGCTGACAGCGGACGGCCGCCGATAAGGGGCAGGCTGCCGGGCAGGATGATCGCGTTGGCGTCGGCTTCGGAGATGAAGCCGCGCAGCAGGCCGTTACCGAGGCTTGCGGGCGGAGCACCGACGAAAGTCGCTGCCAGCGTGGCCTGCTGAAGCGTGACCGGGATGCCGCCAAGGTCGAGGCTGACGCTGCCCACCGGACTCACAAAGCAGGGCGCGTTGGCGCTGGCAATTGCCGGCGCATACGGCCGGGTGGTGCCGGGCAAAGGTGCGGCGCAGGTCGCGCTAGACGCCAGCATCGCATCGCCCGCGAGGGCGGACACGAGCACCTCAGTGCATGCGGTGTTCGACAGCGGGGCGGAGCAGTCGGCAGTGCCGAAATCAAACAGGTTGGTGGGCTGCGCGGTGTCGAGCGGTAGAAATTCGACGACGTAGGATAGGTCGAGCAGCCCATCTGCATCCGTGTCCGTCTGGATGCGGGCCTGCAGCGCTCCATTCACCGAAAATCCGAGCAGCGCGGTGTCGGTGACATCTCGACAGCCAAGCACATCGACAAACACGTGGGGGTCGCGCAGATCGAGGTCGCCGAAGCGGAACGCCGCGGCATTCTGGCCCTGCGCCAGGGAGGCAGCCACGAGCAGTGCGCCGACCAGCATCATGCTTAGCGCTGGACGGTGGTTGGCTACTCGCATCGTCGCGAGTTTACACGCCGCAGCCGCGAGGCTTTGGCTTTCCAGCTCCCACGGCAATTCGCTAACCAGCGCCGGTGCCGCATTGACGCGAATCAGCGCGGCCACCGCCCGCTTGGTCCACAGTGTGCTGAAGCGATCAGAAGTATCCGGATGCACTGCACGCATTGCGGCCATTCTCTTTCCAGCGAAAGCCGCTTCTGCGAACGCTGCGGCGCGCAGTCGAGCGGGGAGCAGCCCGCGACCGCCGAGCAGGCTCGATGAGCTGGTTGCAGAACACTGCAGTGTGCATCGTCATCGCCTGCTCTCTCCGGTCGTCATCGTGCACAGCCGGCTTGGACAGCCACATCAAGACAGAGACGGATGATGTGGGTGTCCACGGTTCCTGGTGTCCACGGTTCCCTCCGCACGGTTCCCTCCGTCCACGGCTCCCTCCGAGGGGTAAGTCCGACAGGCTGCTAGGGCGTGGGTGTCTGGGTGTCTACGTTTGCGGGTGTCCACGTTTGCGTACACAAGTTTGCGGGTATCCACGTTTGCGTCCATTGATTGCGAAGCACCACACTAGGCCCATGCGCATACTTGCCGAACTAAAACGTCGCAACGTGATCCGCGTTGGTGGCCTGTACATCGTCACCGGCTGGCTGCTGATCCAAGTTGCCGAAACGCTGCTGCCGGCCTTCGGTGCGCCCGACTGGGTGCTGCGCGTGCTGGTGATTCTGATCGCGATTGGGTTTCTGCCGGCTTTGATTGTCAGCTGGGTGTTTGAGCTAACCCCCGACGGCCTGAAGCGCGAAACTGACATCGACCGTTCGCAAAGCATCGTCGACCACACGGCGCGCAAGCTGGATGTGGCGGTGATCCTGCTGCTGCTCGCGGTCGGCGCGATGGTGTGGTTCAAGCCAGCCCCGCAAGCTATCCCGGCTGCGCCTGCGGCAGAGGATGAAGTGGCTGATGCCGGGCCAGAATCGGCGTCCGTCCGCCCTGCGGCCGGCGCAATGGTCGACGCCGCCAGCATCGCGGTGTTGCCGTTTGCTGATTTGTCGCAGGCGGCCGATCAGGGCTACTTCTCCGACGGCATGTCGGAGGAAATCCTCAACGTGCTGGCCAAGGTCAAGGGCTTGCAGGTCGCATCGCGCACGTCGTCGTTCGCCTTCAAGGGCCAAGAGAATCTGGGGATTCCGGCGATTGCCAAACAGCTGGGTGTGCGCCACGTGCTGGAAGGCAGCGTGCGTCGGGCCGGCGACACCATCCGCATTACGGCGCAGCTGATCGATGCCGGTGTTGATCGCCATCTTTGGTCAGAGACGTTTGATCGACCGCTTACCGCCGAGAATGTGTTCGCCATTCAGGACGAAATATCAGAGGCCATCGTTGCGGCGCTGGTGGCAGCGATGCCCTCGGCCGAGTTTGGTGATGTGGGCGACACGGCGAAGACGACCAACCTCAGCTCATATGACAACTACCTGCAGGCGCGGTCGCTGGTGCGCTCACGCCGACAGCTGCTGCTTGCCGATCAGCTGCTCGAAGAATCACTGCAGCAGGATCCGCAGTTCGCCCCGGCCTGGGAGCTGCGCGCCGGCCTGCAGCCGCTGCTCGGCGAGTACACCGATACGCCGCTGAGCGTCGATGAACTGGAACGACGCGGCTACCAATACGCCGATCGGGCGCTCTCCTTGGAGCCCGACAGCGCGCTGGCGTTGGCAGTCAAGGCCAATCTTCGTTCGCGTGCCGCGCGACAACTGCGCGCGCGGTACGATCTG
>JBBRBN010000152.1:0-4224 GCA_038205755.1 Lysobacterales bacterium
AGCGGCGTAGCGGGCCATACGACCGACTGAGGAAAATCTCCTGTGCGGACAAGAGACAAGCGAGGGCGCGCGAGATTCATGAAACATGCGGGTTAGACCATCACCCTCGCCTGCTCAATCTCCACCCGCAACGTCCGTGCCAGCTCAGACAGCGCCACCTCGAACTGCTCCTGCTTGCGCATGTCCTTTACCGACACCACGCCCCGCGCGTCCTCGTCATCCCCCAGCATGACCACGAACCGGATGCCGGCACGGTCGGCGTACTGCAGCTGCTTGGCCAGTTTGCGCGGCTCCATCTGCACTTCGGTGTTGATGCCGGCGTTGCGCAGCAGGGAGGCAAGTTCGAGGTAGCGCGGCAGTCGGGCCTCGTCCAGCTGGCTCACCATTACCTGCACCGTGCTGCTGCCGGTATCCAGCAGGCCGGCTTCGCGCAGCTGCCAAAACAGTCGGCTGGCGCCAATCGAGATGCCGACGCCGGGCAGGTGCGACTTGCTGTAGTGGCTGGCGAGGCTCTCGTAGCGGCCGCCGGAGCAGATCGAACCAATCTGCGGATAGTCGTTGAGCGTGGTCTCGTAGACGGTGCCGGTGTAGTAGTCGAGCCCGCGGGCAATCGACAGGTTGAGCGCGTAGTGCGATTCCGGAACACCAAAGGCGCGGATCAGGCTTAGCACTTCGCGCAGTTCGGCAACGCCCTGGTTGAAGGTGTCGCTGCCCTGACCCAACGCGTCCAGCCGAGCATGCGCATCGTCATGGCTCTGCGAGCGGATCTGCACAAAGGCCAGCAGGCGTGAGATTGCATCGGGCGACAGGCTGATCTCGCTGCCGCCAAGCGCCTCGCTGACGTGCTCGGCGCCGCGCTTGTCGAGCTTGTCGACTTCGCGCAGAACCAGCGCCTGCCGCTCGGCATCAAGCACGCCGAGTCCTTCGAGAAAGCCGCGCATCAGCTTGCGGTTGTTGAGCTGGACGGTGAAGGCGCCAATATCGAGCTCGGTGAACACCGCCGAGATCACCGCCGGCATCTCGGCGTCGTAGCGCACGCTGAGCTGGTCCTTGCCGACTACGTCGATGTCGCACTGGTAGAACTCGCGGAAACGGCCCCGCTGGGCGCGCTCGCCGCGATAGACGCGCTGAATCTGGTAGCGGCGGAACGGAAAACTCAGCTGGTGCTCGTGCTCGGCGACATAGCGCGCCAGCGGCACGGTGAGGTCGAAACGCAGCGCCAACTCGGGCAACCCGCCATCGGCGCTGGCCGCCTGCAGGGCCCCGGTGGACTGCAAAAAGTAGACCTGCCGTTCGGTTTCACCGCCCGACTTGGTCAGCAGCACCTCCGACAGCTCCATCACCGGCGTTTCGATCGGCAGGAACCCGAAGCGCTCGTAGACCGCACGGATGCGGTCGAGCATGCCCTGGAAGGCAATCTGGTCGCGGGGCAGCAGCTCCATCACCCCAGGTGCGGTGCGCGGCTTGATCAAGGCGGACTCCATCCGTCGGTTGGAACAACAGGGGTCGCTAGTGTAGCCGCGCAGCGTGTGGACTTGCCGCCAAGCGTCGATGCGAATAAGATGCGCGGCTCTGCTGTCGGGGTGTAGCTCAGCCTGGTAGAGCGCTACGTTCGGGACGTAGAAGTCGCAGGTTCAAATCCTGTCTCCCCGACCAACCAGAGCCTTGTGAACGCCGGCCCCGTGCCGGCGTTTTGCTTTTTGGGGTTGGCACGTGGCCTGCGCGGCGATCCGGCAGATGTTTCCTGACGCCTCAGCGGACCAAAGCCCGCCCTACGGGGCAGAAATGCGGCGGCTACGCGGTCAGCGCGGCAAGACGCTGGCGCAGAACCTCCAGCCGCAGATCACCCGCCGCGCCGGGCGAGCTGCGTGCGGCCAGGCTGGCATCAGGATCGCCCTGCGCCCAGCGCGCCGGATCCGCGGCCTGGCGATAGGCCTCGCGAAATGGCGTGCCGGCGCGAGCCAGGTCGACCGCCAGGTCGGTGGCGTACATCGAGGGCTCAAGCGCGGCGCGCATGCGCTCGGGCACCCACTGCAGGCGGCGCAGCAGGTCCGGCAGCAGCTCCAGCGCACCCAGACCGCGACGGAAACCGTGAAAGATCGCGCCTTTGGAGAACTGCAGGTCGCGGTGGTAGCCCGAGGGCAGCGACAGCAGCTGTTCGATCTCGCAGCGGGCCGCGGCGACGCTGGCATAGCTGGCGCGCATCAGTTCGATTACGTCGGGATTGCGCTTGTTGGGCATGATCGAGCTGCCGGTGGTGTACTCCGGCGGCAGCGCAACGAAGCCAAACTCGGCGCTGGTGAACAGACTCAGGTCCCAGGCCAACCGCCGCTGATCGAGCAGCGCCGAGCCCAGCGCTTCCAGCGCCGCCAGTTCAAACTTGCCGCGCGACAGCTGGGCGTACGTCGCGGCAATCTGCAGCCGACCAAAACCCAGCGCCGCCGTGCTGTGGTCGCGATCCAGCGCGAGGTTGACGCCATAACCGGCCGCGCTGCCCAGTGGATTGGCATCGACCCACGCCAGGGTCTGCGCGGCGCGCTGGGCGTCGTCGATGAAGGCTTCGGCCCAGCCCGCCCACCACATGCCGGTCGAGGACACCACGGCGCGCTGCAGATGGGTGTAGCCGGGCAAGGGCAGCGCGCCCTCGCCTGCGGCTCGCTCAAGGGCAACTGCTGCGCTCTCGCGACACAGCGCGGCCAGCTGATTCAGCCGCTCCTTCAGCCACAGCCGGGTCGCCACCAGCACCTGGTCGTTGCGGCTGCGCCCGGTGTGGATCTTCTTGCCGGTCTCGCCGAGGCGCTCAATGAGCCGCGCCTCGATCGCTGAATGGCCATCCTCGTAGCGCTCATCCAGCTCGAAATGGCCGACGCTGAAATCGGCGGCGAGCAGGTCCAGTTCGCGCAGCAGGTCATCGAGCTCAACCAAACTGAGGATGCCGATGCGCTGCAGTCCCTGCGCATGCGCCCGGCTGGCGGCAATGTCATGCAGGAAGAACTCGTTGTCGAGGACGACGTCATCACCGGCGCAAAAGGCCTGGATGCGGGCGTCGATCTCGACGCCAGGTTTCTGCCACAGCAGGTCGCTCATGCACATACCTCAGGCTGAATCTTCAGTGTAGGAGCGGCGCTGCCCGCGGCCCGCTGGGTCCGAACCAAACCGGTCGCGGCTTGCGCCGCTCCTACAGGGGTTGGCATGACGGGATTCCGGTGGTCTCGGGCAGGCCGAAGGCCAGGTTGAGATTCTGCAGCGCCTGGGTCGCGGCGCCCTTGAGCAGATTGTCCTCGGTCGCGACCAGCACCAGCCGCCGGCCGTCAGCGGACAACGTGAAGCCGCCCACTTCCACATGATGATGGCCGGCAATGCGGCTCACCCACGGCGCCTCATCGACGACCTTTATCAGCGGCTCGTCAGCGTAACGCTGGCGATAGCGCTCGGCCACCTGGTCGCGGGTGACGGCGCGCGCCAGATGCAGGTTGGCGGTGATCGTCAGCCCCCGGAACTGCGGTGCGACATGCGGCAAGAATTCGATCGGATGACCAAGCTGATGGCTCACCTCGCGCTCGTGGATATGCCCGGTCAGCGCATAGGGCATCAGGTTGTCGCGCAGCTTGTCGGGGTCGTTCTTGTCGGACGGGCTGGTTCCGGCGCCAGAGTAGCCCGACACACCGAAGCACTGGGCCGGTCCCACGAGGTCGTCGAGCATCGGCGCGAGCGCGAGCTGCATGGCGGTGGCGTAACAGCCGGGGTTGCTGATTCGCCGCTGACCGACGTAATGGCCGCGGGTCAGCTCCGGCAGGCCGTAAAACCAGCTCTCATCGAAGCGGTAGTCGGCCGACAGGTCCACCACCACGGTTGCCGGCGCCGCTGCGTCGACCGCCGCCACGTAAGGTGCTGCCATGCCGTTGGGCAGCGCCAAGACCAGCGCGTCGACGCCGCGCGCGGCGGCAGCATTCGGGTCGAGCAGTTCATAGGCCAGATCGCTGAGCACCTCCGGATGATGCTCGCGCAGGCGGCTACCGGCGCGTTCACGCGAGGAGACAAACGCGAGCGCGACGTTCGGATGGCCGGTCAGAAGCCGGATCAGCTCGGCGCCGACGTGGCCGCGGGCGCCGATCAGGCCGACGCTGAATGCGCGGTCAGTCATGGCCGGCACCCTGCTGCACACGACTGCGCTGTAGGAGCGCCGCGCGGCGCGGTGCGCGGACCCGCCCAAACGCCCACGCG
>JBBRBN010000153.1:0-4136 GCA_038205755.1 Lysobacterales bacterium
TACCGATCTCGCCAATGTCGACCTGCTGACCTTTGAACTTGAACGAGGACGTGCGCGCGGCAACCTTGAAGCCATCAATGCGCGCGAGCAGGTTGAGCAGCTCTTCGGAAACGCCGTCAGCAAAATAGGCCTGATCGCCACCGGGGCTGAGATCATCGAAGGCGAGTACCGCAATGGACCGTGCGCTGGGCGCGCGGCTGTCAGCTGTTGCCGGCGGCTGCGGATCAGTCGCCGCTGCATCGGGCATTGTCGCTGGCGCGGGTGAGCGAAACTGCCCCCAGGCCAGCATGCCGCCTACTCCGAGCAGCAGCACGATCACTGCGACATCGAGCTTGCGCGCGGTGTGATCGACGATGCTCTGCGAGCGGTCGACAGCATTCTCGCGCTTGATGCCGTCGGGCGTGAGTTCGAACACCCAGCTCAGAATCAGCGCCGGCACAAAGCCCAGCGCCAGCAGAATGATCAATGCCCGCAGCACCCAGCCGGGCACGTCGAAGGCCGGCAATACAGTCTCCGCCACCTGCACGATCAGCCAGGCACCGACCACATACAGCCCGGCCATGCGGATGACGTTGCGGCGTTTGAGTTCTTTGAGCAGGTTCATGGCGCGGGCCTGGCGATCGCAAGGTGGGCACGATGTGTCGCGGCGGGCGCGATGAATCGCGCCCCTACGGGAAACGGGTTTTCGTCAGTCCCCGTAGGGTGCGGTGAGGCACGAACCGCCTCGATTGTGGTGCAGGCCATGGGCGGAACCGATTTGGGAAATTGGTTACGTGATCGATGCGGTTCGCGGTCTACGCCGCTTGCGTCGGCTGCGCCTTCACTTCGTTCGGTCGGCTGCTTCGCAGCTACGCCTCCTGCATCGGCTGCGCCTTCACTTCGTTCGGTCATCTTGCGGAATCCCCTGTAACCGTCATTCCCGCGAAGGCGGGAATCCAGTGACTTTAGTGCAATCCAGATAAGGGGGTCACCACTTTCCTATGCCCGATCCAACAACCACTGCGGATGTCGCGGCACGGGATAGTGACTCCGCCCCCTTTACCGTGTTCGCGGTTTCGACGGTCAATCGCACTTGAAACTGTCCGCAACGGCGCGACACCCTTCAGGAAAACCTTTGGCCTGCCAGTAGGCGAGTGTGCCGCTGCGTTCGATGAATTCCCTGAACTGCGGCGACTGCCGGTAGCGCTGAAACTCGGGTCCCCAGAACAGCCAGGAAGGCGGCGGCGCATCGAATGCGCCCAGCGGCACCAGCAGTGCGCCAATGTATTGGGTGCGCTCGCGACCGGCGAGAAACTGCAGCAAGTCGTCACGCAATTCGCTGTGGTCGCGGTCGAGATGACGAAATGCCTCGTACAGATCGTCACCGCGCCGCCACTGCGGCAGCCAGGTGGGATGGGTCAGCGCCAACAGGAAAGCCGTCCGCTGCTCAAAGCGCGCGAGCAGCGGAAAGTTCGTATAGCCGTCGACGTTGACGCCTCGGCTGAGTCCGTCGAGCATTTGCGCATAGGCCTCGTCGGCTCGACCCTGTACCCAGAGACTGTCGTAGGCGTTTTCCAAGCAGGGTCCGAACAGCGGGTCGACGGCGAGGCAGCGCTGGAACATTGCCAGCGCCCGCTCGTTTTCACCCATCCCTGCCTGCGCGATGCCCAGCCAGTTCATGGCATTGATGTTGTGCGGGTCGATCTCGATTGCCCGTTCGAGGTCGGCGACGATGCTGACGTAGTCGGCCGTGCCTCCCTGGTTGCGCGCGACCCCTGCGCTGACGTTGGCCAAGGTCGCCAGTGCGAGGCTGCTCTGCGGGTCGAGCGCCAAGGCGCGCTGCGCGTAGGCGGCGCTGCGACGGTCCAGTTCTTCAGCACCGAGGTCAGACGCCCTGTACTCGTGCATCAATGAGCTGGCCGCCGCGCGCAGCTCCCAGGCCTTGGCGAACTGCGAATCCTGCTCCAAGGCCTGCTGCAGCAACACTTCCGATTCGGCGAGACCGCGGCGAGTGAGAAAAAGCGCGCGCGCTCGCAGATAGAGGTCGTAGGCGCCGAGGTTGGCGGTTGAATGAGTCAGCGACACGCTGCCGACCTCGGCGATGTCTAGCGACGCTTTTAGCGCGGCCACGATTGCGGTGGCGATGTCCTCTTGAATCGCAAACACGTTGTCCGCGGTCAGCGGGCGATCGTAGGTTTCCGACCACAGATGCCGGTCGGTCTGCGCATCGATTAGCTGCGCGGTGATGCGCAGCGCGCTGCCGGCGCGACGTACGCTGCCCTCCAGAACGTGTCGCACGGACAGCGTCTCGGCAATCGCACCGATCCCCAGTGACTCCTGTCCTTTGAAAGCGAATGAAGACGTGCGCGAAGCGACCTGCAGACCCTTTACCTTAACCAGCGCGTTCAGGATTTCTTCCGACATGCCGTCGGAGAAATAGGCCTGATCGCCGGCCTCCGAAAGATCGGCAAACGGCAGCACGGCGATGGAGGCCGGATCGACTGCTGGCTCGTCTTGCTCGGTGGACGCAGGCACGCCGCCGTCGACTGCGGCTGCCGACTCGTCCGACATTTCGGTGGTGGGCGCCAGCTGCACGCTTGGCTTGAGCAGCACCATCGCTGCAACCGCCAGCAGCAGCACAATCACCGCCACGTCGAGTTTGCGAGCGGTGTGGTCGACCACGCTTTGTGAGCGGTCGACGTCGGCCTCGCGCTTCACACCCTGCGGCGTCAGCTCGTAGATCCAGCTCAGCACCAGCGCCGGCACAAAGCCCAGCGCCAGCAGCAGCACCATCGACTTCAGCACCCAGCCCGGCGTATCGAAAATCGGCAGCAGGGTTTCGGCGACCTGGATGATCAACCAGGCGCCGACGACATACAGACCGGCGACGCGGATGACGTTGCGGCGTTTTAGTTCGGCGAAGAGGTTCATCGTTCGATCACTCTAGTCACTGGATTCCCGCCTTCGCGGGAATGACGAGTGTTTTTGGTGTGACCGCCGCATCGGGAAATGAGCTTACGGCGTTGGAATTCGGCGAAGAGGTTCATGCGATCAACTTTGCCGAATAGTTGACGCCTGCCAGACCCGCGTAGTCCGCGTCCTGCGTCCAAAAGGTCGCGCCAAATTCCTGCGCCACGGCGTACATGCCGGCGTCTGCCATTGTCAGCTTGTGGCGCAAGGCGACTTCGGACGCCGCAATGGCGCGGGCGTCAGTGAAGTCCACCACGCGGCCGCGGCGCATCACGTCGAGGCTTTGCGTCACCAGCGCGGGCGGCAGTGCACGGCTAAGGACCTTGTGCACTTCATACAGGGCGATGGTGGGTACTAGCAGGTGGTTGTGATCTTCGATGACAGGCTTAAAGATTGGCCCGTTGGTGCCCGCCTGGAAGAATTCGATCCAGCCAGAGGCATCAACAACGTTCATTCGTAGTCCTTGTCCAGCTCTTTCTCGGGTTCGATATCACCCAGGTCATAGTCTTTGAGCATGCCGTAGTAAGCACTCATGGGCAGCTCAGGCTTGATCACCAGCTCGCCCTCGCGCAGCTCGAAATGGATATGCGAGCCTGGCTTGATGCCGAGCTTGGCGCGCATCGCGGCCGGCAGGGTGACCTGTCCTTTGCTGGAAACGACGGCTGCTACGGTTTGCATGGCAATCTCCTTTACTTTTATGCCGAGTAAAGCGAACTATAAAGTAAAGCGTCGCGTAAAAGTAAAGCTCCGTAGGCTGGGTCTTGTGACCTAACCCGCATGTTTTATGAATTCGCGCGATGATCGCGCAGGCTGATGTTGATGGGAGCGTTGTTCGCACAGGAGGTTTTCCGATGGAGCGTCGTATCCGACGATACGGCCGACTGAGGAAAATCTGCTGTGCGGACAACAGACAAGCGAGGGCGCGTGAAATTTATGAAACATGCGGGCTAACAACCATTGCCCGAAATCCGAACAGCGGTGGGTCGAGACCCACCCTGCGGGGCTGAGAGAAAGCCACTACGAAGCGGCGAAGCGAGAGCTGGATTGCCACGGCCGATGAAGCCGGCCTCGCAAAGACAGCTGGGTGGAGCAACGGTTCATGCATTGCCTTCAGACGTGTAGGGCGGGTCTTGTGACCGAACGACCGTTGGAAGAAACCCGAAAAGCGGTGCGTGGAGACCCACCCT
>JBBRBN010000154.1:0-4130 GCA_038205755.1 Lysobacterales bacterium
CGCCTCCAGCAAGGCTTGCTGGTTGCGCGCGCTGGCCGCCCTGAATCGCCGGGAGCACTCGCGCGTCGAGCTTGCCCGCAAGCTGCGCGGCGGCGGATTTTCAGACGACGAGATCGAGCCGGTGCTCGATCAGCTGATCACACGAGGCTGGCTGAGCGACGCTCGCTACGCCGGCGCCGTGGCCAGGACACGCGCCTCCAGCGGACAGGGGCCGCGCCGGATCCAGGTGGAGCTGGCCCGCCAGGGCGTCAGTGAAGCAGAGGCACACGCGGCGCTCGAGAGCTGCGAGGCCGATTGGAAAGCCCAGGCGCGCGCACTGGTGGTGCGGCGATTCGGCGAATCCGATCTGCGCGGCAGCCCGAACGAGCGCAAGGCGAGGGATTTTCTGCTGCGCCGCGGGTTTGACCTCGACACGGTGCGCGGCGCCTTGCGCAGCGAGAGCGACTGACGACGTTCGGCCCGCCGGTTGATTGCTTAGTCGGCCTGTCGCCCCCATGCTTTCCCGCGCCGCCGCGAGTCTCGCGGTGGTTTCGCCCTACTGCTCACACAGCCTGCCGCCAACCATGAAATCCAGCGCCGAGATCCGCCGCGACTTCCTTGAGTTCTTCCAGTCCAAGGGGCACACCATCGTGCCGTCGAGCCCGCTGGTGCCCGGCAACGACCCGTCGCTGCTGTTCACCAACGCTGGCATGGTGCAGTTCAAGGATGTGTTTCTGGGTGGCGAGAAGCGCAGCTACCGGCGTGCCGTGAGTTCGCAGCGCTGCCTGCGCGCCGGCGGCAAGCACAATGATCTGGATTCAGTCGGCTACACCGCGCGCCACCACACCTTCTTCGAGATGCTGGGCAACTTCAGCTTTGGCGACTACTTCAAGCGCGACGCGATTGCCTACGCCTGGGAGCTGCTGACCGGCGTCTGGAAGCTTCCCGCCGAACGCCTGCTGGTTACCGTTTACCACACCGATGACGAAGCCTTCGACATCTGGCATCAGCAGATCGGCGTTCCTGCCGAGCGGATCATCCGGATCGGCGACAACAAGGGTGCGCCCTATGCCTCCGACAATTTCTGGCAGATGGCCGACACCGGCCCGTGCGGCCCGTGCAGCGAGATATTCTTCGACCACGGCGCACACATTGCTGGCGGCCCGCCCGGCTCGCCCGATGAAGACGGCGACCGCTTTATCGAGATTTGGAACAACGTCTTCATGCAGTTCGACCGGCAGCCCGACGGCAGTCTGATGCCGCTGCCGGCGCCCTGCGTCGACACCGGCATGGGACTGGAGCGGATTTCGGCGATTCTCCAGCACGTCCACAGCAACTATGAGATCGACCTGTTCCAGACCCTGATCGGCAAGGCCGGAGAACTGACCGGCACCGCGGATCTGGCTGACAAATCGCTGCGCGTGATTGCCGACCACGTCCGTGCCTGCGCCTTCCTGATTGTGGACGGTGTGCTGCCAGGCAACGAGGGCCGCGGCTATGTGCTGCGCCGGATCATCCGCCGGGCCCTGCGTCACGGCTGGATGCTGGGCGTGCGCGGAGCCTTCTTCCATCGGATGGTCGAGCCGCTCGTCGCGCTGATGGGCGAGGCCTACCCCGAGCTGGTCGCCAAGCGAGATCTGGTCGAGCGGGCGCTGAAGGCGGAGGAGGAGCGCTTCGCTGAAACGCTGGATTCGGGAATGAAGATCTTCAACGAGATCGCGCCGCGCTCCGGCGCGGTGATCGCCGGCGAGGATGCGTTCAAGCTGTATGACACCTATGGGTTTCCGGTCGACCTGACCGCAGACATGGCCCGCGAGCGCGGCATGTCGGTTGACATGCTGGGCTTCGAGACGGCGATGGCACGACAGCGCGAGCGCGCCCGCGAGGCCAGCAAGTTTGCAGCGGCCGGCAACCTGCCCTCGGAGCTGGTCGCGGGTCTGCACCCGACCCAGTTTGTCGGCTATGAGGAGCGCGAAGCGGACGCTTGCCGGATTGTCGGGTTGCTGCGCGATGGTGTTGCCGTTGATCGCATCGAGGCCGGCGATCAGGCGGTGGTGCTGCTTGACCGGACGCCGTTTTACGCTGAATCCGGCGGCCAGGTGGGCGATACCGGACTGCTGCTAAGCGCGGGCGGCGATCACTTCATTGTGAGCGACACGCACAAGTTCTCCGCGGCGTTTCATGGCCATGTTGGCCGGATGGAGCACGGGTCGCTGGCGCTGGGTGCCCGCGTTTCAGCGCGGGTCGACGGCGCGCGGCGGCAGGCGGTGGTGCTCAATCACTCCGCCACCCATCTGCTGCACGCCGCGCTGCGCCATGTGCTTGGCGATCACGTGTCGCAGAAAGGCTCGCTGGTCGCGCCTGATCGCCTGCGTTTCGATTTCGGCCACTTCCAGGCGATCAGCGCCGAGGAACTGATCAAGATCGAAGCGCTGGTCAACAGCGAGATCCGCCGCAACGCCGAGGCCGAAGTGCATCACATGGGCATGCAGGAAGCGATCAGCTTCGGCGCGATGGCGCTGTTCGGTGAGAAATACGGCGAGCGCGTGCGGGTGCTCAAGATGGGCGATTTCTCGACGGAGCTTTGCGGTGGCACGCACGTGCATCGCAGCGGCGATATCGGTCTGCTGAAAATCGTGGCCGAAGGGGGCATATCCGCGGGCGTACGACGCATCGAGGCGGTGACGGGCGAAGGTGCGCTGGCCTACGTCAAGGACGCGGAGTCCCGGTTGGGCGAGGTCGCGCGGCTGCTGGGTGGCAGTGCGGCCGACGTGGTGGACAAGTTGCGTCAGGTGTTTGACCGGCAGAAGCGGCTGGAGCGGGAAGTCGAGTCCTTCAAGGCCAAGGCCGCTTCCCAGGCGGCAGCTGACCTGGCCAGCAGCGCGCGCGTGGTCGATGGAATATCGCTGGTGGCCGCACGGATCGAAGGCATGGACCCAAAAGCCTTGCGCGACAGCGTGGATCAACTCAAGAGCCGCCTCATCGACGCAGTGATCGTGCTGGCGTCTGCCAACGCCGGAAAAGTGTCCATCGTGGGCGGAGTCAGCGGCGCCGCCCTCGGCCGGGTGAAGGCGGGTGAACTGGTTGCGCACGTGTCGGCGCAGATCGGTGGCAAGGGCGGCGGCCGTCCGGACATGGCGCAAGGCGGCGGGGATGACGTGCCGGCGCTGCTGGTCACGCTGACTCAGCTGCCTGAGTGGCTTGCGGCCCGGCTGCAATCTTGAGTGTGACGGGTTTCATTGCAGCTCCCCTATTGCTTCGCTAGTATCGGGAAACCGGGACGTCAGCCCACCCGGCGAGAATGCGAAGGAATGCCGGCATCGCGGGGGGCGATGCGGAATGCGTCCGGACGGAGGGTCCGGCCGCCAGGGAGAGGCCACATGCTCATATTGACTCGCCGCGTCGGGGAAACCTTGGTCATCGGTGATCAGGTCACCATTACCGTGCTGGGCGTGAAGGGAAACCAGGTGCGGGTCGGGATCAACGCTCCGAAGGAAATTCCCGTCCACCGCGAAGAGATCTATCAGCGCATTCAGCGCGACGGAGCTGAAGCAGCACTCGCGTCTGCGGACGAGGCGGCGAAGCTGCCAACTGCGTAGCGGTCCCGCCTTGGGCGACTGCACGCCGCTTCCTCGGTGGTCTGCGCCGCAGCACAGGCATATCCAGGGGCCGGTCAGCAGAGCACCTCAGCCAGCAGCGGTGGGTCATGCTGAAGCGCAGTTCTTGATGCTTGATTGCGGGCGATTAGACAAGTCGCTGTTTACGCCGCGGCTGGCTGCCAGTAAACTCGCCGGTCTGCCGCGTCAGGGGCAGAGTATTTGCTGGAGTGGTGCCCGAGAGGCCGAAGGGGCTCCCCTGCTAAGGGAGTATAGGGTCAAAAGCTCTATCGAGGGTTCGAATCCCTCCCACTCCGCCACCTGCTGCAGGTGGCTTCGTTAACGGGATTCCCGGCCAGCACGCACCGCGTGCTGGCGCGCAGGCGGACGCGCGCCAGTGGCGCGCAAGCGGTTCGCCTTCGCCCCCCAAGCTCTCCCTCGTTCCAGGTTCCATTCGCAGCCACGAGCTTGCTGAAAGCCACACCGATTTGCTTTTCACAGTGCCCATCGCTGGAAAGGCGAGGTCTGCCTAGTTTCGAGTTTCATTTGGACGAC
>JBBRBN010000155.1:0-4120 GCA_038205755.1 Lysobacterales bacterium
ATTCGGAGATTTCTGAGCTGTCGTGCGATGATTCGGGAGCTTCGGATGAAGCTCCAGATAGCGAACGTAGGGGGTTTTCTCAACAATCTGCTAAGCCGCATCGAGTCGTCGCCAGCGGCAACGATCTCGTCCTTGATAGCCAACAACTGATGTCTAGCTACACGCTCCATGAGAAGCTCGATGACTTGATACAAGTAAAAGAACTGAACTACGGCGTCGCTCTTGGACAGCGAAAAAGAAGAAAATAGCGCTCTGACAACGCCATGCTCATCGGGGTGTTTCGCGCTCAGTACGTACGTAACCTTCTTCTTTCTATTGAACTGCCAAGAATAGAGCTCAGGAGGGCCGCATGTTAGGGGCGCGTTATACTTCCGCGTCAGTTGGACTTTGCCTCGGCTGGCCTGAAGTTGATCGGCATCCCCAGCACCGGAAGCTCGCTGGCGCGGGCATCAAGACTGCCGTCCTGAGACCTGATCTCATAGTGGTCGATCAAGTAGGGCAAGCCTTCGCCGGCCAACAAGTTCGGGCTGTCCGTCACCGCGAAGTGCAGGTGCGGCTCGCGACTGTCGCCCGAGTTGCCGATACGACCCAAGAAATCGCCGCCCTTTACGCGGTCACCCGCCTTCACCTGGACACTGCCCGGCGCGAGATGCGCGTACAGGGCGTACTGGCCGTTGCCCAAGTCGAGCGTGATGGTATTTCCCGCGATCGTCTCCATCGTGACGGGGACGGCCGTCTCGAACCCTTTGGATGTGCGGGGAATATTGTCCGGAAAACCGTCGGCCGCCGCGACCACCAGGCTGTCAGCCACGGCAAAAACGCGCTGGCCATAAGCAATGTGAGACTGGACCTTGATCGGGTCGCCTATGAATGTCGTACCCTCCCGGACTTTTTTCCAATCGATCGCGTATCGACGCGAAATTCGCGCGTTGCCGGCTATAACCAGCAGGCCGACCCGGTGGTGGCCGGTGTTGCCCGGGCCGCTGGTCGCGATCCAGTCGGCGCCTTCAACGGGAGGCGCCAACACCTGCATCTTGGTCTGGCGGGTGGCGATGGATGGGCCGTCGGCATAAGCGTCGGCCATGATCACGCGATGGCGCAGGGCGGCCGGTACGGCAACACCCACCTCAAACGCCAGGCAGAGGTAGGCCACAGTTCCTTGGCCAACCGCGAGCTGCCGGCTCTGAACGACCTCATCGGTGGATAGTTCATGACCTCGTGGGAAGAACAGCGAGATAAGCTGGTCAGCGTCAAAGGTTGCAAGTCGATCCCCGGTGCCGTCGCCAGCGATCACTTCGAGCCCTTGCAGTTCGAGTGGTTCGCCTGCGTAGTTACGCAGATGCAATTCGTAGACGAGATAGTTGCGGCCACCGCTGGGAACAGCCGTGGGCTCGAAGGGCGTGCGCACTTCCAACTGCGTAGGAAGGAAAGCGGTCGCTGCAGGCGGGGCAGTCCTGAGTGGAGGGACCGGCGCCATCACCCTTTCACACCCCTGAGGAGCGGGAAAAGCGGCGGACGCACTGCGCTGCTCGCGGACGAGTTCTCCAGAAACGGCAGATTGCGGCAGCGCCAGGACGGCAGTCAGTAGCGCAGCCAGTAGCTGTGCATTTCGCTTGTCAATCATCAATCCTCACTCCTTCATCCCTGCGTGAAATTCAGGTGCCACGGTGCTTGTCAACGCTACCTGCAATTGAAAGTCGCGCCTCGCGGCGCGTCGAAGGTCAACCGGGGCCGCTGCGAAAACGCGCCACCGCCGCCTGGCTGACCGGAAACTCCTCGGCGCGGCCCCGCAGGCGCATCAGGTGGCGGCCAAGCTCGTCCTTGCGAATCCGATCAACCGCGCGCAGCTGCACGATCAGGCTGCGGTGCACCTGCCAGAAGGTCTCGGGGTCCAGCTGCGGCAGCAGCTCACGCAGCGGCGTGCGGATCAGCGCCTCGCCGTCGGCGGCCAGCACGCGGGTCATCTTGTCCTCCGCATGGAAGGCCTGCACGTCGTCAATGGCCAGCAGGCGCAGCGTGTCGCCAAGCGCCGCGCTGATCCACTGCAGTCGGCGCAGCGGTTCCGAGCGGGCCAGCGCATCACGCAGCGCTTCCGCGTCCATCGGCCCCGGCCGCGCGCCATCCAGCCGCAGCCGCGCGATGGCGGCGTCGAGCCGTTCGGGGCGCAGCGGCTTCAGCAGATAGTCAACTGCGCCCTGCTCGAAGGCCTGCACCGCGTAGTGGTCGAAGGCGGTGGTGAACACCACGCGGCAGCCGCGCTCCAGCGCCGCCTTGGCCACTTCCAGCCCGGAAATGCCGGGCATGCGAATGTCGAGAAAGGCGACGTCGGGCGTGTGTTCTTCCAAAGCTTCCAGCGCGGCGAGGCCGTCGCTGCACTCGGCCACCACCTCTGCTTCCGGCCAGCGCTGTGCCAGCAGCACGAGCAGCGCCGCGCGCTGCGGGTCTTCGTCTTCGGCCACCAGCACGCGCACGCTCATGGCTCGCTCCACGGCACGACGACGGTGGCGTGGAAGCCGCCCGCCTCGCGGTCGGCCAGCTCAAGCCGGGCGACTGCACCGAAGCGCGCCGCCAGTTGGCCGCGCACGTTGGCCAAGCCCATCCCACGACCCATCCCGGGCGCCAGGCCAACGCCGTCGTCGATGACCGACACGCGCAGCAGGCTGCCATCGCGCACGGCTTTGAGCACGATCAGCCCCGGGCCGCGCTTCGGCTCGATGCCGTGCTTCACCGCATTCTCGACCAGCGTGATCAGCAGCAGCGGCGGAAACGGCTGCGCGAGGCAGGCCGCATCGGCATCGACGCGGTGCACAAGCCGGTCGCCCAGCCGCAGCCGCATCACCTCCAAGTAGCTGCGCGCCACGTCGATTTGCTGGGCCAGCGTCGACGCACTGGGGGTTTCTATGCCGTCTGGCATCGGCACCGTGGCGCGCAGGTGGTCGACCAGCGCATCCAGCGTCTGCTCGGCGCGCGGCGGATCGCTTGCGAGCAGCGCGCGGACCGAGGCCAGCGTATTGAACAGGAAGTGCGGCGCCACCTGCGCCTGCAGCACCGCAAGCCGCAGCTCGCTCTCACGCTGCTGCTGCTCGACGCAACGCAGATGCTGGCGCTGCCGCGCGCTGTCCCACTGCTGCTGCTCGCGCCGGTAGCCCAGCAGCGCCGCGCCACCACCGACGAGGAAGTAGAACAGCAGCTCAGCTACTACGTTGACCGCAACGACCCATGGAACCCGGGCAATGTCAGCGGCATCGGCCATGCCTGCGGCATGCGCCAGCCGGCCTTCGGCCAGCACGACTTTCACCAGCGCATCAATATGCCCCGACGCCCACCGCTCGATGAAGAACGACAGCGCAATACCGACCAGCACCGCGGCAACCATCCAGCGCCGCTCGGGAACGGCGGGAAGGCCGCGATAGCGCACCAGCGCGGCCATTAGCGGGCCGGCAAACGCCATCAGCAGGAAGCCGACCAGCATCCAGCCACCCGCGAGCAGCGCCGTCGCCGCGCCGATGCCGCTGGCCAAAAGCCCAAGCGCGGTTAGCGCCGCCAAGCCCAGCAGCGCCAGCCCGAACAGCAGCAGCCGGCCGAGCAGCCAGCGCTTTGAAAACACCGGCCAGCGCCGATAGCGCAGCACCGCCGACCAGCGCGTCGCGCTGCCGAGGTCCGCGGGCAGCGGCTGGTCCAGCCGCACCGCCGTTGCGCCGCGGACGGGGCTCAGGCTCATTCGCGCGCGCCGCCAAGCGTCTGGCCGCCCTGGTCCAGCTCCAGCCGCTCGACTCGGCCCGTCTCGTCGCGAACGAAGCGCAGCACGATGCCGAACGCGGCGGCGGTGAAGCGATCCGACCCACCGGCGTCCAGCGCAAACGCGCCCTGCCCCGTGGCCTGCGCCCGCAGCTGGCCGCCCTGCTCGAACACGCGAAGCGCAAAGCCGGGCATCAGCAGGTAGCTGCCGATGAAGTCGGCAAGCGGTGCCGCGTCAGCCGCTGGCGGCAACGACGCAGCGTCGGCAGACGGCGCCTTCGCTGCGGCATCGACCCGCGTCGCCGGCATCGCGCCGCCGCCCTGCATCCAGGTGAACCCTTGGCCATCGGCGTCGGGCGTCAACAGCGCATCCAAGGCTTCG
>JBBRBN010000156.1:0-4055 GCA_038205755.1 Lysobacterales bacterium
GTGCTGGCTGTCGGCCATTAGCCCGCAGGTTTCATGAATCTCACACGCCTTCGCTTGTCTCTTGTCCGCACACGGAGATTTTCCTCAGTCGGTCGTATGGCCCGCTACGCCGCACCTTCGGGAAATCTCCTGTGCGAACAACATCCTGCGCGATCATCGCGCGAATTCATGAAGCATGCGGGCTAGATGCCAGCGATGCGCGCGTCATCAATGGCTGGGAAACCTCGGTGCGTGCCAACAGCTTCTGGGAGGAGTTTCCCTTTCGCACCGTGCGGGTGATCCGCGATGGCTCCGGTGAGCTGCTCTGTTCCGTGGTCACCGACCTGCCCTCGACTTTAACCGAGTCCTATCTGTCGGGCGACGCCAAGGGTGCTGTCGCAGGCGGCATGCTCACGCTCACCGAACGAGTCGGCCGCGCCGACTATTACTTCGAGCAGCCTGGCGAGAGGGCGCGCGAGATTCATGAAACATGCGGGCTATCTGGGTCGCCTGCCGGATGACAATCCGGACCGAATGGCTCTGACCAGCTTTGACAACGAACGCTGGGACCTCGAGATCGGTGCGGACTTCACGCGCGACCTCGGCGTCTGGGGCTGGAAAACGCTGGGCTTTTTCAGCCGCAAGGATGGTGTCCAGGTGCAAAGCGAACCGCTGCGTGACGCCGATGGGATGCTGCTGTCCAACACCTTGGTCGATGCGAGAGCGAAGCCGACAGAGGTGGTCTTGCGGACCACGTTCGCGCGTACGACAGCCTCCGCGCTGAAGCCTGATTCGGCATCGAGATGGCCTTAAACCGTCTGGACAGCGGCTTCGCGCTTGCCATCGACGACGGTACCGGGCCGGTTTCCGTAGCCTTGCCTGGCGCGGACGTGCGCGTCGAGGAACAGCGCATTGAGGCGTTTGGAAAGGCCGTCTGGAGCCTGACATCCTCGGTTTCGCTGGAGGGCGAGTTGGCGGCAGAGTCGTCAAGCATCCCGGTGGCGGGCGATGCTAGCCAATCCCAGTCCTTCACCTTCCTCAAGCCGTCGGCGGCGATCACTTGGCGGGCAAGCGAGAGAGCGCAGCGGCAGCTGGGCGCACGACGCCGGGTGGGCCAGCTTTCCTTCGGTGATTTCGCGGCGTCCGCTTCGCTTCAACGACGGCACCGCCGTCGGCGGCAACCCAAACCTGGGGACGGATCAGGCCACGCGTTACTACGCGTCCTCTGACTATCGAGGCGGAAACGGACTGGCCTTGAATCTCGAAGCCTTCTATGAGGACAGGCAGAACGTGCTCGAGCAGATCCTGCTGCCCTCCGGTGCCGTGGGCTTGGCCAACGCGGGCGATGCGACCTACCGCGGCCTCAAAGGATCGCTGACGCTGCCGCTGGATGCGCTGCTGGCCGCCGCGCGAGTGAGCGTGAGCGGGCAGCTGCTGGACAGCTCGTTCGACGACCCACTGATCGCATCCACCCGCAGGCTTTCACGAATATATACGCCGGACATCAACGCCGAGTTCCGCCATGATCCGGCCGGTGTGGGCGTCAGCTGGGGCCTGACCTGGACCGCGGCAAACGAGGGAGACGTGTACCGGGTCGCCGAGATTGATCGATTGCGCACCGCGGATGGGTTCGGTGCCTTCATCGAGACTGGCGCGTTCGGCGCGTTCAAGACCCGACTGGGGTTGCGCAACATCGGCGATCAGCGCGCCTCGCGTGGTCGGCGCTTCTGCCAGCTGGATCGGGCGGGCGATCTGCTGCGAACCGAAGATCGTCAGCAGCGCAGCCCGATGTTTGTCACCCGCACCGTCAGCGCTTCGTTCTGACTGACATGCGCGGACCCGACGTTGGTCGCGCGACCGCGACGGCAGAGCACCAATTCCTTCAAGGAAGCGGCTTGCCGTCCGGGCTAGACGCAGCCTTCGAAGCCGTCTCTCGCGGCACCTCAGGGACTGCAAGGGACGAATGCGCGGGCAACTTCGCTTGCTCTGCATCTGCCGTGCGCAGGGTGTCAGGTCTGCGCGATTCTGTGGCAGCGAGCTTGGCAGCCTGAAGATTCTGCGCCGTCGCGGCGCGTTTACCGGCGGGTAGACGCTGAGCAGATTGCGGCAACGATCTTGACGCCACGCGCTGGCCAAAGGCGGTCGGGGTGATGCCGAGCCTGCGAGCGGCTAGGATTCGCGCAAGCGCGCGCTGAAGGCAGCCGACCTGCCTCGCAACCCGATCCCCGATCCCTGGGCTATCCTCACTCCATGCTCCGCACGACCTTGCTGGCGATCCTGGGTTACGGTCTGCTCGCCGGGGCGCTGCTGGCCTGCCTGTGGTTGATCAGCTTCGCGTCGATTCACCTGCCCTGGGGCCGCGAGCTGGCCGGTGGCGTGGTTGCAATACTGGCGCTGGTGGTGGGGCTGCGGCTGGCGGCGCGGGCGCCACTAGAGCCACGCCGGACCGCAGCGGCCGAAGCCGCTGCCGGGGACGCCGGTGGGGTCGCGCCCCGGGCCCCTGAATGCCTGCCGGACCTCGGCCTCAGCCCGCGTGAGCGGCAGGTGCTGGGTCTGCTGGCCGAGGGGCACAGCAACAAGCAGCTCGCCCGAACGCTGTCGCTGTCGGAGAACACCATCAAGACCCACCTCGCCAACGTTTACGCCAAGCTCGGTGCCGGTGGCCGCACCGAAGCGCTGGCGATCGCCCGCCGCCGCGGTCTGTTTGCGGGCGGGTGAGGCCTCGCTCACCCGCCTTTCACCCGTTTGGGCGATGGTCGTGGCGGCCCGGATGAGGCCACTCTAGCGGCCTCCGACTGGAGCATCGCCATGTTCAAACGCGTCGTCTACTACGGCCTTCTCGCCGGCCTCGTGCTGTGCCTGCCGATGTTCGGACCGTACTTCGTCTTCGGGCTGCGGCCGGAATGGATGAAGGTCAGCGAGCTGGTCGGCTACAGCGCCATGCTGCTGTGCCTCAGCGCCACCTTCTTCGCCATGCGCGCCGAGCGTCAGCGCGGAGCGGCGCCCGGCTTCAGCCGCCTGCTGGGCGTCGGCGTCGGTGTGTCGATGGTCGCCGGACTGCTGTTCGGCCTCGCCACCTGGGTGTTCTACACCCTGGTCGGCAATCAGCTGCCCGAGGCGCTGTTCGAGTTCTACGCCCTGCAGATCCGCGACAGCGGCGCCAGCGCTGAGGAGATCGCCCGCCGCCTGCGCGAGATGGAGGCGATGCGGCCACTGCTCTACAACCGACCGCTGCAGGGCGCGGTGATGGCCGCCACCGTGTTCGTCATCGGCGTGGTCGAGAGCGTCCCCGGCGCCTGGTGGCTGGCGCGCCGCCGCGGCGCGTGATCACGCGGCCAGTGTTTTGCCGACGCTGACTACCGATCCGGCGCCGTCCTCCCTCCCGCCCGTCCACGTGCAAGGAACACAACAATGAAGGTCATTGGCATCCGCTACTGTTCCGTCAGCCCCGACTCGGCCGCGCAGGCGGGCTTCTTCGACGCCCTCGGCCTGCCGCGGATGTCGCTGGAGGCTTTCGGCATCGCGCTCGATCCGTTTGGCGGCGCCATCTTTCCGGCCCAGGCCAGCTGGATCGAGCTGTGGCCACAGGGCCCTGGCATGCCGGTCGGTGTGATGCTGCAGATCGAGGTCGATGACGCCGATGCCTATGCTGCCCATGCGCGCGACCACGGCCTTGCGCCCAAGGGGCCGCAGGATGCGCACGGCGAGCACATCTATTCTCTCGAGGCGCCCGGCGGACTGCAGGTCTCGTTCCAATCGAAACTGGCCCCCGACCGCTGACGGGGGTGTCGGCTGCCGCCTGCGGCCGCTGCCCAGCATCGAACACCGGCCTGTCCACAACTGGACAGTGATCCCGGAGCGCATCCGAGCGGTGACTCCAAGCGGTTGATTACAAGAGATAGTTGAGTTGGCACGCTGCGTGCATTTCTGCCGGGATGGATATCCAACGCACCGATTTCGCCAAACTCAAACGCCGCCGTCAGATCGGCATCGGCATCGTCGCTGCCGCTGCCGCGATTGGCCTGCTGGTCTGGGTCTCCGGTCTCGATCCAGCGGCGCCCAACGTGCCGCGCGAA
>JBBRBN010000157.1:0-3852 GCA_038205755.1 Lysobacterales bacterium
CGGCGCTGGCTGGGCGGAACACCAGCGCCGACCCGTAGATGTCGTGCCGCTGCCAATCGGCGCCGATTGCCACGCTCAGCTGGGCGCCGGGCTTGGCCTCGAACGACTGCCGGTGCAGCAGACCTGCACTGCTCTCGACCAGCAGCACTCCGGGGCCGGCGTGCGGGGGCGTGATGCTGATCTGCGCGGTGTCGCCCACCGCATAGGCGGTTTTGTCCAACGCCAGCTTGACCTTGTCGGGGCGGGCGTCGATGCCGCGGTTGTCGTCACTCCAGCTCCAGCCGGCGGTGAACGGATAGCGGGAGATCAGGCCGGTTTCGGGATCGCGGATCTCCAGCCGGTACTCGCCCCATTCCACGCGCACCTCGACCCGGCTGGGCCGGGCTCCGTCGAGCGCAACGGACTGCGTTTCGACGGTTTCAAAGCGCTTGGTGTAATCGCTGCTCCAGCCGCGGCCATCGACCCAGCTCCAGCGGAAATCACGGTGCTCGCGGATCAGCGCAACCTCCAGCGCCGCCGCCTTGCTCAGACCACCCTCAGCGTCGCTGCGCAGCAGCTCGAATCCGACCGCAGCGTTGTTGGCGGCGCCATCCTCGGGGTCAAACAGCGGGCGCACCCCAACCAGCTGCTCCGCGGGCCAGACGGTGCGCACCAATGAACGCCGGATCGCGCGGCCGCCGGATTCGAACAGACTGGCAGCGACGCGCACTTCAACCGGCGCGGTGATCGTCGTGTCCGGCAGCACCGGCAGCGCAACGTCCAGGCGGCCGTCTTCATCGAGCGTGGTGTCCAGAGCCGCCTGCGGTCCGTCCGGCAGTTCAATGGTCGGGTCACCAAACGTGTAGGCCGGCAGGGCCGACACGGCGTTGCCGGCGGACCGGTAGAGCAGCTCGAGCTTGACGCGATTGCCTCCGGCCGGGGCACCGTAGAGGAACGCCCCCTCAGCGGTCAGCGGCAGCGGCTCGCCTGGCTTCAATCGAGGCGGCAGCGCGTCCAGGCTGAGCTTCAGACGCTCCGGCAGAAACTCCTCGACCCGGAAATCGAACCGGCCGACCGGCTCGCCCTTGTCCGGGTCCAGACGCAGCTCGACGCTCCAGCGGCCGGTTGCGGCGTCCTCGGCAATCAGCCGCTGCAGCGCGTAGTAGCCGAGTTCGCCGGGCTCCAGCGTCTGTGCCGCCAGCGTGCGGCCGTCCGGCTGGCGCAGGCGGGCAAACAGCGGCGGTGCGGTAGGCAGGGGGCGGCCGTCGAAGTCGCGCAGCAGCGCCGATAGCCGCAGCATCTCGCCTGGGCGGTACAGATCCCGCCCCGACCAGGCAAACGCGTCAAGCGCAGAGTGCTTGCGGCCCGCCACCTCGAACTCGGACAAATCCAGCGCCGGCTGGCGGAACGGCAGCAGCACCAGCTCGGCGCCCACCTGTGCGACCAGGACGTGCTCGGGGTCGGGTCGATAGGCAAGGCTCAGCTCACCCTCGCCATCACTGCTGCCTTCGACCAGCGTTTTGCCCTGTTTGTCGACCACCGACACCTTGACGCCGCTGCGCGGCTGGCCGCTGTCCAGCGATGCGATATGGACCCACAGGGTGTCGCCCACGCTGCGCGCATGCAGGCCGAGGTCGCTCACCACGTAGTGCGTAGTTTCAACATTCCCGTCGAATTGGCCCGGACGCTTCATCACCGCCAGGTACAGGCCTGACGGTCGCAGCTCGGCGATGTCCTGGATCGGCAGCAGTGCAACATTGCGCTGGTTGGGCAGGTTGGGCAGCGCGAAGCGGTTGGCGTACACGGGATCGGCCAGTCGCGTGACGTCGTCCATCTCCCAGATGCTGCGTTGACCGCTGCGCTGCCAGCGCGAGAAGAACTCGGAGTAGGACGAGGGCTTGACCCGGAAGAACTCGACGTCCGCTTCGCTGGCATTGACCGCCACCACCGGCAGGCCGTCGCTGCCGCGCGCCGGCAGCACGCTGCCCTGGCTGGCAAAGCCCAGCAGCGGCGGCAGATTGCCCGAGTAGGCCGATGTTTCGACCGGACTGCCCAAGGTGTCACCATCAGCGGATGCCAATGCGCCGGACAGGCTTAGGCTGTAGGTCTGGTCGGCCTGCAGATACGGAAAGCGCAGCACGGTGCCGTCGGATTCAAGCACCCAGCCGCCGGTTTGCGCGGCGCCGCTGGCGTCCTTCACAGCGATACGCTCGTCAAACGGCTGCGACGAGGCAAGCGCGCGACTGAAGCGCAGCAGCAGCGAGGCCCGACCTTCGTACTGCTCGCCGCTCGCACTGAGCAATGCAAACGCCTGATTGGCGGCCGGCACAGCGGGTGCCGAACTCGCAGCCTCCGGCGGCAGCGGCGCGCTGCAGGCAGTCAGGAGCGTCAGCAGCAGCAGCGGGAGCACCCCCAGGCCGGTCCGAGTGGCAATCCTGAGTACATCCCGCATGTGCCACTCCGACGCTGCTGACCAGGTGCCGAGTATAGGCGTGGCCATTGAACGGTAGACGGTCGGGTTCTTGCAGCCAGGATTCACGGTCACCGCACAGTGGGGTAACGCAGACTGGCCGAATTCGAATTGCGAGCATCGGGACCAAATGGCCAAGACCTGTCTGATTACCGGCGCCTCGGGCGGCGTTGCTGTCGCGCTGGCAAAGCGTCTGCGTGGTGATAGCTGGCGGCTGGCCCTGGCCGGTCGCGACGCCGCGCGGATCACCGCTGGGACCGGTGAGCGGGTGGTGGAAGCCGATGTCTCGACCGAAGCAGGCGCGCAGGCCGCGGTTGACGCTGCGGTGCAGGCGTTTGGCGCCGCCCCCGATGCGGTCGTGAACTGCGCCGGCGGCATTCTGATCGCGCCGATAGGTCGCACCAGCGAGGCGCAGTACCGGAGCTGTCTGGCGGCCAATCTGGACACCGCATTCTTTGTGTCAAAGGCCTACGCGTCGCTGTTGCAGAAAGCGCAGCGGCCCGGCGCGCTGGTTCTGTTCAGCTCGGTGGCGGCGGCAATGGGCGTCAGCAATCACGCCGCCATCGCCATCGCCAAGGGCGGCGTGGAGGCCCTGGTGCGCTCGCTGGCCGCCGACTTCTCGTCCATTGGTCTCCGCGTCAACGCCATCGCACCGGGACTGATGGAGACCCCGATGACCGCACGGATGCTGGGCAACGATGCCGCACGCAAGCAGATCGCCGCGCAGTACCCGCTGGGCCGGCATGGCGAGGCGGATGATGCCGCAGCGCTGGCCGCATGGCTTGTTGGTGAGCAGGCCGGCTGGATCAGCGGTCAGGTGATTGGCGTCGACGGCGGCTTCTCCGCCGTTCGGCCGTTCGTGAAAACTGGCTGATGCGCAGCGCCATCGTCTGGCTGCGCCGCGATCTGCGGCTGGCCGATCAGCCGGCGCTGGCGGCCGCTATCGAGGGCGGTTTCTCACCGCTACTGGTTTACATTCATGCGCCGGACGAGGATGGCGCCTGGGCGCCCGGAGGCGCGTCGCTTGCATGGCTGGACCGATCCCTGCGGGCGCTGGATGCCGACCTTCGGGCGCTTGGATCCCGCTTGATCCTGCGCCGCGGACCCTCACTGCCGGCACTGCGCGCACTGGTCGCCGAGTCCGGTGCTGGGGCGGTATTCTGGAATCGGCTCTACACGCCCGCCGCACGGAAACGGGATGCCCTGATCAAACAGGCGCTGCGCGAGGACAACCTGCAGGTCGAGAGCTTCAACGCCGCGCAGCTGTTCGAGCCCTGGAGCGTGCAGACCGGGCAGGGCACGCCTTACAAGGTGTTCACACCGTTTTGGCGCAAGGCATCGCTCCGGCTGGAAACGTTGCCGCCGCCCTCCGCGGCGCCGGCGACACTGCCGGCGCCGCCGCC
>JBBRBN010000158.1:0-3724 GCA_038205755.1 Lysobacterales bacterium
GTGATCGGAATCGTTGCGATCAGGTTCGAGCTCTGCAGGTCGACATCGGCAAGGAAGTAAGACCGACCCGGACACGCCGCCGCGCTGGCGCAGCCCGACAGCTTCTGCACGAAGGCCACGGTGCGCCAGTCGGGTGTGGTCGCGCTGATAAAGGTGACCGTCACCGACCAGTCGTCAGTCCCGTCGCGATCGCTGTCGATCGTGAACACGGTGCGGAACGGTCGCGGATGCGAAGGTGCATCAAAGCGCGAGAGCGCGAACTGCAGCAGTGGTGTGCTGCCGCTCATGGCTTCGCGCACGCCCACCGCACGCAGGTCGCCGACGATCACGCTTCCACCGGCGCCCGGGAAGGCGCTGAAGGGCAGCTGGGCGCTCGTGCCGGTGAGGGCGAAGACTTCGACCGCAGCTGCGGTCGCGCCGCCAATGTTGCTGACCGTGTAAGCGCCAGTATCACCGTCGAGCGTGAGGCTGGCGTTGGCCGCACCTCGGTGCGAACGCCTGGGCAGCACATGCCATGGCATGCGCACGGTCTCGCCACCCGAGACCAGCGTGACATAGCCGTCGTACTCCACTGACTGCAGCAGCGGGCCATTCTGGGCGTTGCCGCCGCCGTTGACGCCCGTTGAGAACCACACTGGCAGGCCAGCCGGGTTGACAGTCATCTGCAACGTAAACGGCGCCTGCGAGTTGGCCGGTACCGTGATCGATGCCGGGGCCGCCATCGCGACACCGCCGCTGGCCTGGTCGTCGGCGTAGCGGAACGAGGTGCCGATGGTGTAAGTCTTGGCAACGGGCGAGTAGTTGCGGACCATCACGCGCTTGCGGATCACGCGCGGTGCGGCAGAGGGCTGGTAACCGAAGGACAGCGACGTCGCACCCGGTGCCGACGCATCCCACACGGCCGACTGGTTGTCGATGGCCGGCACCACGCGCAACTCGCCCGCGCCGATGCGGGTAACCGGCGCCAGCACGCCAGGCAAGGTCAGCGGGTTGGTCTGCACGTTGGGATTGGCGGCCGACATCAGGCGCGCCTTCACTTCGAAGGGTTGCAACGACGGGTAGCTCTGCAGCATCAGCGCTGCGGCGCCAGCAACCACTGGGGCAGCGCCGGAGGTACCACCGAAGACCGAGGTGCCGTTGCCGGTACCCGCACTCGCAGCCACCGAGGCGCCTGGGGCGCCGATGTCGGGCTTGATGTTCACGTAGCCGAAGTTGGGGCCGCGCGACGAACTCGCCACCATGCTGCCGTTCACCGAGATGCGGCCCGCGAAGCTGATGGTCGCGGTGATTGGTAACGTGGCTGCACGCAGTGCGTTGCCAGCCGCCTGCGTGATCGTCAGCGTGCTGCGAAACGGCGCCGTGCCACCGCCGAAGCCGAAACCAGGCGGGTCACCCGCGGCGTTGTTGTCGATGACCACGCCAATTGCACCGGCCGCGCTGGCGAAGCCGGCCTTGGTGCTGCCGGCACAGGCGCCGCGGCGGATCAACGCAATCTGACCTGTAAAGAAACCCGCCGCGTAAGCCGCGCAGCCACCGCTGGCCAGGTTCGGGTCAATGCGCACTGTGCCGGTGATGTCGGCAGTGGGCGTTTCCGACCAGCCCTGCAGCGTCGTGTTGCTGATCGTATTCGGCGCGCCGGTGCCGATCTGTGTGATGAGCGGGTAACCGAACTGGCCCGACACCTGGGTTTGCGCCACGGCGATGGACTCAGGGGTGGACGACGGCGAACCGGTGACGAAGGGCACGTCGCCGCTGTTGCCGGCGGATGCCACCACCAACACGCCGAACTGCGTCAGTATCTGTGAGCTCAGTACCGAGGCGTTCTCGCGCAGACCGAAGTTGGCACCCAAGGACATGTTGACCACGTCCACGGCGTCGCTGAGGTCGCCGTCGGCATTCGGGTCGAGCGCAAACTCGAGGCCCTGCACGATGGCCACGCCAGAGCAGCTTGTCGCGACCGCGCTGCAGACCTTCACCGCGTACAGCTCGGCGCCAGGCGCCATGCCAAGCCAGCTGTTATCGGCGCTGCGGCCTGCGGCAATGTCGGCCACGCTGGTGCCGTGGCCCTGGCAGTCGATAGGGTTGGGGTCGGGCTGAAGCGGTACGTTATTGTTGGGCCACACCTCGCCGATGAAATCGTAGCCACCGACGACCTTGCTCGTCCACGTCGGCGCGGTGGTGTTGGCAACGGTCGGGGCGCAAGCCGTGGCACCATAAGCTGCCACATAGGCCGCCGTGGTGCCCGGGCCGCCGAGGTTGCGGTGGGTGAAGTCGATGCCCGAATCGAGAATCGCGATGCGCACGCCACTGCCGTCGATTGACGGGATGCGATTGCGTACCGCCGTGGCACCGACGTAGATGTTGGTGTTCTCGTCGGCATTGGTCATGTCGACGACGGGCAGCATGGTGCTGACGCCGGGCACTCGGGCCAGGGCAGGCAGCTGCGAGGCGTCGATCGAGATCAGGACAGCGTTGCTCACCTTGGTGAGCTGGGCCAGCACATTGCCACCCAGCGAAGCTGCACCGCCTACCACGCCGGCCTGCTTTGCCAGCAGTTGCTGCGAGTAGGCGCGCTGTTGCTCGGCGCTCCAGGGCACCGATTTGCGTGCCGCACCTGGCGCGCGTGCTGCCGCCAGCGCCGCTGCCAGCGGCGGATCGGTCAACACGGCCATCACGTTGACGCGCCCGCTGCCAGAGCGGCTGTCGGCCATCTGGGCCGACACGGGCTCGACGTTGATGGAGCGGGTCTGGGCGATTTGGGCTTGCGCGACGCTGGCGGCGCCGAGCGCGGCGATTGCAAGGCTGAGCCTGGAGGATCGGATCACTGAGCTTCTCCTGAAATCTTGGTCTGAACCGCCAAGCGCACCGCAATGATGCACGTCGGTGCGCAAAGCGGCGCTGGGGTGGAAATAGGGTCGGTGTTCAGGCGCGGCGACGGGCAGCACCCATCAGCACCAGGGCGAGCAAGGCCAAGCTCAATGCGCCGGGCTCGGGAACAGAGATGCTGACTCTGTAGCCGCTGATGTCCCACAGGTCACCGGGCTGGTTGAAGGCGCTGGCGTTCAACCATGAGTCCAGGGCACCGCCCATGCCGCTCCCTCGCGTCGCGCCCAGGGTGTCGAAGATCGCCTCGTTTGCGGTATCAAACGGGTCGACGCCGAAAAATGACACGCCGATGTAGTAGTCGCCAATGCCCAGGTTGTCGATGGTGAACGAACCTTGCGTGATGCCGCCGCCGCTCAGGTTGCTGAAAAACAGCCCAAGGCCGGCGCTGTTGAACAAGAACAGCTGCAGGTCCGAAACCAAGCTACCCACGGAGGTGAAGTGGTATTTGCCAGCGTAGCCGATAGAGAACTTGTAGAGGTCGGACGCGTTAGGCGTTCGATTGTCACGGCTGTCTAGCAAGTCGCCGTTGATGACGAGGCCAGACGAAGCTGACCCGGCGTTCAGCGCCGCGAGGAGTGAGTCGCCTGTGCCCGGCGCCGCGGGCTCGTTGAAGACCGTCGGCCCGGCATGCACGCCCATCGCAAAGGTCAGCGCTGCAGCGGCCAATACGATCCGTTTGAGAAGGTTAGAAGAGTTCATACAGAAGACAGCCCGGTTCATGAAGTTAACCTGACTAAGGCGCGCGTTTAACACATTGCGCGCGCTCTGTCATCAGGACCAATTCGGCCCGACGCCGCCAAGAAACCCTAGGTCATCGGTGGCGCCAGATAGAGTGAAT
>JBBRBN010000159.1:0-3701 GCA_038205755.1 Lysobacterales bacterium
CACTGGCTGCACGCGCGCGCCCTCTGTGCATGACACCACGCGCGGCGCGGCGAGCAGGAAGTTGATGTAGTCGAGATCGGTCACCTTCGGTTCGTTCATGGCCTCATCGTACCGCAGGTTGGTCCAACTGCGTAAGTCCTAAACTCATCAGGGACCTCACAAGACACCCTACGCTCTCTAGGTTCATTTGCGTCGGGTGACATTATTCGTGAGGCAACGATCCTGTCAAGGTTACATCTAACGTGAGGCAATGCGCCGACCAGGCGATGATTGCCGAAGACAAACTGGTTGCCTATGTGTTGAACACGGCGCATCGGCGTGGCGGCAGCAAGGCTACGCTGTTATTGGCTTTCGGGTATGACCCGGCACATTGGCAACGACTTGCTGACGATCTGCGTCGCTTTCACTTGCCGCGTAATGCCGACAGGATGCGTGAGACGGATTATGGTATGCGCTATGAGATCCGCGCTGATCTGCTGACGCCTTCAGGACGGTTGTTAACGGTTCGCAGTGTCTGGCAGATTGATAGTGGTGCGACCGTTCCTCGCCTGATCACGTTGTTTCCAGACTCACGAAACGAGGTTCCGATGACGAGTTTTCCGCTCTACGAAGATGCTATTCTGCTGATTGATTTACCTGATGACGGCTTACGGATTGGCGACATCGGCACGGTGGTTGAGCGACACGCTGTTCCCGGGGTACAGCCAGGCTACAGCGTGGAGTTCTTCGATCTGCTCGGCAACACGGTAGCAGTGGTGACGGTGCCGGCCAGTGCGTTGCGGCGGCCTGCCCCCGGCGATCGTCCGGTTGTCCGCCCGGCCGAGCCGGCTTTGCGTACAGAGTAGCGATGGGGTAACAAGCTTCGACAGCGCGTCGCGCCTGCGGCGGGCGTGGATGGACGGGCGGCGCAATTACTTCCTGGGCAACCGCGCATTTTCGGCGATCCGCATTCCCGAGGCGGGGACGCTCGCTAAGAAGCAAGGGCTCGATGAAGCTCTCGCACTGCGCCTCGAACGTGCCGCGCTAGATACGCTTCGCGCCTATGCACAGGAGCAGGCCGAGTTTGCTGAAACGCTAGAGGCGGTTCTGACCTATGCCGAACTCAGTCGTGAGGTGAGCCGACGCACCCGGCTGGATTACATCGAAACGCTCACTCAGAAGCCCTGGACGTATTGTGAGTGCGCGATCTGCCAGAAGGTCGATGTCGAAGTGATGATCTTTCGCGGCAACAACCGCAACCGCCGGCGCGGCTTTCACAACACCTGGCAACTCTACCGGCAGCTCCGCGGCGAGCCGCAGCGCCAGCCACCGGTGGTCGATGATGCGCAGTTGATGTCGTTGCAACTGTCGCTGGCGTTATGAGTGCTGGTTGGGGAGGGTCAGGCCAAGATAGCCGATGAGCAGATGCAGGAGATCGCCGAATCGCGAACTAGGCAAGTGTGGCGATCCTGGAGCCAGAAGCGCGTGAGCTTGGCCAGTGCGTTACTGCGTGATGCCATCGTTGACCCCCTTTGTACGTCGATTGCAGACGGCTCAGGTAACCCGGTGCACATCAATGCCCAGCGCGTTGAGCGCCCGACGGGCGTTGGCGGCATCAAACTGCGCTGTGGAGAGTCCGCTGATCACGCCGGCGAGCCATTTGGCGGCAACCGGTTGGTCATCAATCAATACGTACCAATCGCGGTAGCGTTGCGCCGCCGAAGGGTTCTCGGCCAGCGCAGCGCGGGCGCGTTCCAGCACCTGGTCGCGAGTGAGTGCAAGGTGTACGCCGCCGAGCGTGACGGTGCCCCGGGGCGTTTCCGGTGCGGCAAGATGCTCCGGACGATCCTGCGGGATCCATGTCCGCCCTTCGAGCCAGGCCCGAAGTTGACCAAGCTTCGTCCCCATTGGCCCGTCGGTAATCGTGACGGCACAGGTCGCGGGGAGAAACTGGTCCCATCCCACCATCGCACGGAGGTAGCGATTGCTGATGCCCAGACAGAGGTGTGCATACGCCTGCTCCATGAGGTGAGAAAACGTGCGCAGCACCTCAGCGTGCAATGCAGCGGCGCGATCGGCATCCCAGGTGCGCCGCTACCAGCAACGCATCCCGCCCGCACTGCGTGAGCGGATCGATATCCATCTGGAAGTCCCGCGCGTGCCCTACGAGCGGCTGACATCCGGCCGGCTGGGCGAGCCGTCGGCGGTCGTGCGTGAGCGGGTGATCGCCGCTCGGCAGCGCCAGACTGCCCGCTTTGTAGACGACCCGCGCTGCACCACGAACGCGGACATGGGGCCGGAGGCGATCCGCACCCACGGCACGCTCGACAGCGCCGGCCACAGCCTGATGAAGGCCGCTGTGCGCCAACTCGACCTCTCCGCCGGCGCCTACCAGCGCATCCTCCGCATCGCCCGCACCATCGCCGACCTCGCCGGGGCGCCGCAGATCGGCGCGGCGCATGTGGCCGAATCTATTCAATACCGCGCCCGACCGACGCTGTGAGGCGAGTCTGCACGCCCGTTGGTGTCCCACGACACGCCGGATGCCGCGCGGCGCTCACACACCGCCCCCGTCACGATCGACCTGCGCTGCGGGTGCCGCCTGACCGTCGCCTAACGGATCGCCGCCACGCCGCGCGCCTGCCCGCCCCGAGCAGTCGATCCACGTCCTTGCCGCCTCGGCGCGTTGCGCGCGGTCGCAGCCGCCCGGCTGATGACCCTTCCGCTGGGTCAGCTTCCTGCTTCGGCCCGACCACCACCATAGCGCATCTGCGGTTGACCCGACCGGTTCCGCTGGCCTGAGAACGCCCACCACCTGCGATCGCTCCCACCTGCAGTTCACGCCACCGACCCCGCAGCGATGACGCTACGCGTCGGCGCGAAGCGCCATCGGCGGCAGTCGTCTGCGCGTTCCACGCGGCCCGTGCGCCGTGGATGACGTGCAGCGGTCAGCGTGCAGCCGGTCGTACGCCGGGCCAGGGGATCGCTGCCGAACCGGCGTGCACTGGCGTGGGCTGACGGGTAGCCCCGTTCTCCGTTGCGTACGCAGCGTGGTCGTCCGTCACGGCCTGTCCTCGGCAGCCTGCCACACCCCACGCACCGGCGCAAGGGGCTCACCGTCTTTCGGGGCCCCAGCCCCGAATAAGACTGGTAGGCGTTTTCCCTTGCCGCACGACCGGAGGCGGTGGCGCGTCTGGGCCAGGACCGAACGGAACGCCGCAGCAGCGGCAAGCACACACAGGAGAACCGACATGGCTACCACCGTCAACCGCACCGAACTCGCCGGCAACCTGGGCAGCGACCCCGAGACCCGTTTCACCGCCACCGGCAGCGCCGTCGTAACCGCCAGCATCGCCGTCCACACCAGCTACAAGGTTGGCGCGGATTGGAACGAGCGCACCGACTGGTTCCGCCTGGTCGCCTTCGGCGAGGCCGGCGAGGCGCTGAACCGCTTCCAGAAGGGCGAGCGCATTCGGGTCACGGGCCGGCTCCAGAGCAGCAGCTACACCGACCGCGAGGGTCAGAAGCGCAGCAGCGTCGAGGTGGTGGTGCTCCGCTCCGAGCCGGCGCCGCTGCCGCGCAAGCCGGAGGCCGCTGAGCCGGAGACCGCCGAGCCGGAGGCCCTGGCCGAGTCCGCCGACGCGCCGGCCGCGAAGCCCCGCCGGCGCCGCAAGGTCGTCGCGTAAGCGACCGCAGGCGGCGGGCGTCCCTCCAAGGGGCGT
>JBBRBN010000160.1:0-3686 GCA_038205755.1 Lysobacterales bacterium
TGCGGCAGCGGCCGTCCACCGCCAACGGCACCTGGTTCATCACGCTGGAAGACGAGCACGTGCTGGTGAACCTGATCGCCTGGCGCAGCGTGGTGGAACGCTGCCGCCGCGTGCTGCTGGAATCGCAGCTGCTCGGTGCTCGCGGGCGCTGGGAGTCGAGCGAAGGCGTCAGCCACCTGATCATCGACCAGGTTGAATCGCTCGACGGCCTGCTGGCCTCGCTGGACGGTGCGGCGCTGAAAGTGGAGCATCGCAGCTTCCGCTAAGGCCTACGCTTGCAGGAAGGCGCCAGCAGCCGCGACTGACGCGTCAAGACGGCTAAGGTGACGCAGTGCCAGCCACTCGTGTGCGCTGCGGAAATCAGCGATCTAGGTGACTGGATGGAAGCCCGCTTCGCAGGAGCGTAAGTTTGCTCAGCTCAAGCGTGGTCCGCTGGGTGCGTCTGGCTGGCTCGGGTCGCGCTGCGCAGGCAGCGGTGTGGCCAGCCGGGCTTCCAGCCCTTGCCGCTGCTCTTGGGCTTCGGTCATCTTCTGGGAATGCTCGGCGGGTGTGCGCGCCAAGGCTTCGTCGATGCGCACTGAAGCGCGAACGTGCGCGGGGTCGTCAAGCGCGCCCTGCACGACGATCAGGTTTTCGCCAACAATGGTCTGGCCGTCGCGCTTGTGGGTGCTGATCACCGCATGGTCGATGCGATCCATGCCGGCTGCGTACCCGGCCAGCGCAGCCGCCTGCGTCAGTTTCTCGCTGTTCGCGTCGAACGTGCGCCCGCGGCTCTGTTCCATCGCATCGACCGCTCCTCGCGTGCTGCCGAGCGTCGGCAGCTCGGCCTGTTCTACCGGCGCGGCGCGTGCTGGCGTTTCGATGGGGGCTGCAGGAACAGCAGCGGGCGCTTCGCTGCGGCGTTGCGGCGTCGGCAGGGCGTCTTCGCCGAGCAGCTGCGTGCGCCTCAGCGAGATCTCGCCGACGTCGGCAGGAGCGCCAGGCACCGGCGCCATTTGCACGCTCGATCCATCGCTGCCGACACGAAGGCTGCCGACGCGCACATGGCCTGCAGCGGCCGCTGCCACAGCCAGGGTCTCGGCCGCCTGCCGGCTTTGCGCATCGTCGAGCCCAAGCGCCTCAGCGTGCGGCGCCAGCCCAGCGCGAGCCTCAAGGTAGCGGCCATGCAGCGGGTGGCCGAGTTCGCCGATGGCGCGCTCGGTGCTTTCCGGCAAGGCGGGCCGATTCTGCGCAATCAGATCGCTCTGCCAAACCGCGAGCCGTAAGCGACTCTGCGCGTCCAGCTCGCCATCGACGGGCAGGCCTTCCGCGGCTTGGAACTTCATCAGCGCTTGACGACTGCGCGGCCCGAAGTCGCCGTCGGACACGATCGGCTGGTCGTGATCATCAGTGAAGCCCCCGTGCCGAAGCATGCTCTGCGCCTCGAGGTCGGTCAGCCGGCCTTCGTTGACGCGATCACGCTCCGCCTGCTCGGCCGCGTTCGGGCGCAGCGAAGGGAGCGATGCGTCGACCCGCAGCAATGATTCTGTTCGACCGTCGCCAACCAAGTGCAGTTCGTGGTTCGAGCGATCGCCGATGCGCTGGACCAGCGCATGATAAAGGCTTTCCCATTGGCCAACACGGAACACCTGTACATCGCCGCGGCTGCCCCAAAGGGCCCCGGTATCGCCCGCGACCATCGCGCCGCCGCCTTCGGCAGGCGCGCGCCCGAACGATTGCTGCGCCCCGCGATTCGCGGCATCGACAAGGTCGGCGCCGCGTTCGGGGTCCAAGGCGAGCTCGCGAAGAACTTGGTGGCTGCGGTCCACTCCGCTGGCCGGCAGATCGCGCTCGGCAAGCACCGGCAGCCTGACCGGGTCGGACTGCACGTCGGCCCACACCCGGCCCATCGCTGTCTCGGCCGGCGCGTCGCGAAGCCCCTGTGCCACCTCCGCGCCGTGCCGCGCGTGGTCTTTGCCGGTCTGGTAAAAATCGTTCCGTCCGTCCATTAGGCTATTGACGAACTGATCGACCTCGGCAAGCGAATCAATCCGGCCGTTGGTCATCTCTCTGATCAACCGACCGCCATTCACTTCGTGCTGGTTGAAGAGCTTGCCGGCGATCACCGCCGCCTGCAGTTGATTCTCGGCCGACATCGTTTGGTAGGCCGGCGTCGCCTGCAGCGGGGTAATCGCCTCCGACATCACGCGATCCACCTGAGCTGAATCGCGCGCATGCACCCAGGCCACGCCGTGCTCACTTCCCAGGAATGCGTTCACGCGTCCAAGCGCTTCGGCGTCGACATCTCGGAACTCATCACGCTCGATGTCTCGACCCATGCGCCCGAAATCCGCAATAGCGGTCCCGATACTCGCTTCGTCCGGAAACGCCTGCTCCGGCGCGTAGGCCAGCGCCCAAGCTTGTGTGGCCTCGACCAGATCGCGCGGTACGTTGACGCCACCCTCGACATCTGGCTGATATCGCTGGCCGAGATCCGTCTGCAGCGTGCCGATGGAGTAACCGCTGTTGCCCGCAGGCTCCAACAACGCCGTCGAGCGGTTGTCACCGGCGACCACCATCGTGAACGATTGACGCCCGCCCTCGGAGGCGACGCCGACGGCGTAGTAAAGCGCCGCACGGATCTCGGCATCAGACGGCGTTGTACTCAACGGTCACTCCTCAGCATCGGATGGGGGGCATTGCAGCGGTGCGGCGTCGCTCGGATCAATGCGCTTCATCCTCGCAAACTCATCTAAGTTAGCGCCGACCCAAAGCAATTCGCCGGTTGACTCGTCGATGCGGATACCCCTGTCACCGTGCCAAAAGGCCAGCTCGGGGCACTGGACCTCCGCATAGCGTGGCGGGTGATCCCCAAACGTCAATGCGTCCTCGCACATCTCCAGACGAAGGAAACCGCCGTCAGCGGACGCCCGAAGGCTCCCAGTGCTCAGCCCCCACCTCCTCAAGAAGGCGGCCCAGTTCCCCTCGATCACGCCCTGCCCTTCACGCAAGATCATTCGCGCGAACCTGTGAGTGCAGGGTTCGCTTTGCTGCCAAGTCCCAACGAAAGACGACAAAGACGGTGAGGCGGGAGCCGCACTCGGCGCTTCGAGCTTTGGCGACACCGACGCACACGCCGAGAGTGTCGAAACCAGCAGAGCGCCAACCATCAGTGGCCTCGATCTATTCATGCGTTAGCTCGGCGTTAGGGGGCCCTCAAGCTATGGCATGAAACGGTGCGCGTCTATCAACAAATGACAAGACACCTTCGTCGGGAAAACCCCGGATCTCGGCATCAGAGGGCGTTGTACTCACCGGTCACTCCTCAGCATCAGATGGGGGACATTCGAGTGGTGCGGCATCGCGCGGATCAATGCGCTTCATGCGTGCGAACTCACGCAGGCTGGCCGTGACCCAAAGCAGTTCACCTGTGGACTCGTCGATGCGGATACCGCGGTCACCCGTCCAGAAAACCAAATCCGGGCACTCGACGTCGGCATAGCGGGGTGGGTTATTCCCAAAAGTCGATGCGTCTTCGCACATTTCCAGCCGAAGGAAATCGCCGTCAGGTGATGCGCGAAGGCTTCCGATGCTAAGCCCCCAACTCTTGATGTAGGCGGCCCAGCGCCCTTCGATCACTCCCTGCCCCTCGCGCAAGGTCATCCGCGTGAAGCCACGCGTGCATGGCTCGCTTTGCTGCCAAGCCC
>JBBRBN010000161.1:0-3523 GCA_038205755.1 Lysobacterales bacterium
CCGGGGGCGTTCCGCTGCTCGCGCACATCGCTATATTCCCGTAGAGCCGAGCTTGCTCGGCTGCCCCCTTGGGGGTTTCCACCGAAAATGGGGACGCGAAAAGGCGCGAAAAGGGGACAGAGGAAGCCATCAATTGCTTCCAACCCGAATGGCACCTGCTTAACCCGCCTATTTCATGAATTCGCGCGATGATCGCGCAGGATAGCGTTCGCACAATGGATTACCGAAGGAGTGGCGTAGCGGGCCATACGACCGACTGAGGTAGTCTCCTGTGCGGACAAGAGACAAGCGAGGGCGCGCGAGATTCATGAAACAGGCGGGCTAGCTTCTGCCTTGCGCCCTCCCCCATGGTCGGGGGCGATGTCCTGCGGCTTGCAGGCCATCGGCCTGCGCAGGGGTGAGCGCGCAATGCGCCGGACGGGTCGGGGAGGGGCTGGAAAGCACGTTTGCCTACTTTCATGCGGCGGGGTACTGTTTCCTGCGGCATGAAAGTTAGAATGGAAGCACTTTTCACGGGATCAGCCACCATGCAGGCCACTGATTTTCCCGGCGCCCAGCTGCTGATCGATACGATCGACAGCGCCGTCGAACGCGGTTGCGAACAGGCCATCACCGACTGTCTGCGCAGTGCGCTGTGCCGGATCATCCGCCAGCAGGACGTCAGCCTGCCCAGCTGCATCTTCGAGCCCAACCCCGACCACTACGCGCGTCGCGAGATCTACCACAGCCAGACTCACGGCTACAGCGTCATCGCGATGACCTGGGGGCCAGGCCAGGGCACGTTGATCCATGACCATTCGGGCATGTGGTGCGTCGAGGGCGTGTTCCAGGGCGCGCTGGAGATCACCCAGTACGAACTCGCCGAGTTCGCCGGCGAGCGCTTCCGCTTTGTGCCAGTCGGGTCACTGCAGGCGGGCGCAGGCTCTGCCGGCAGCCTGATTCCGCCGCACGAGTACCACACCATCCGCAACCCCAGCGACAGCGAAATTTCCGTCACGCTGCACATCTATCGCGGCGCGATGAGCTGCTGCTCGGTGTTCCAGCCTCTGGAGGGCGGCTGGTACCAGCGCGGCGTGCGCCAACTGGGTTTCGACGCAGCCGCGTAGGCGCCCTCGAAAACCCGGCCAGCGCGCCGATCAGTTCGGCGCGGCCGGCGGTGATCGAACGGAATTGCGGTGCTCCGTTGGCTGGCCAATGGCGGCCTCTGACCCACGCATGATGGCCCTGCGGATTGCTGCCGCAGGCGCCGCATCGTCGAGCGCCAGACTACCGATGCCGGCACCGAGTCCGAGCTGGCGATAGGTGGCGTCCAGCGATGGAAACACGGTGGCGTTGGCGTAGCGGGTGAACAGCGGTCGCAGCAGCTCGACGCCGGCCAGACGATCCAGTTCGGCGACAAACTGCTCGGGCTCCCAGCGTCTATCCGCCGGCAGATGACGGCGAGCAAAAGCATCCAGCAGGAGCGCCAGGTCCGTTCCGCTGTGCTGACGCAGTGCGAGCTCAGCCTCCAGCCAGAATGCCGCGCCGCCCCAGTAGACGCGCATCGTGCTGCGGTAGCCGCCGACCGCCGCTTCGGCCAGCGTTGCGCTTGCGGCCCCGCGTTCGCGCCGGCCACGCGAGAAGCCGGCATCCAGCTTGCTCCAGGCCTGGTCAGCGGTAAGCAGGCCGACACGGGCCCGCAGCACGTTCTGGTAGTAGCTGGCCAAGCCCTCGCTCAGCCAGCGGCCGCGCGTGTGCAGGTACGGATGCAGCAGATGGGAGAGTTCATGCACCAGCGTCCAGTCGTCCAGCAGTGCTTGCTGCTCCGCGTCCAGACCAACAAACAGCTTCAGCGCGCTGCCGCCGGCGCGGCTCACCTGTGCCCATGGAACCGGTGTCGCAACGTCCGCCAGCGGCACCACCAGCACCTGAGCGTCCGGAAGCGGCAATCGCCCGCTCGCAGCCAGCAGCGCCGGCGCCGTCTGCTCGATCCAGCGCAACAGCCGAGTCTGATCGTCGGCCGATCCCACCGGCAGCACCGCCACGCGCAGCTGGCCGCCGGGCAGCGCGATTCGATGCTCGATGAAGCGGCCAAACGCCGTAGTTCCGTCCCATCCGGCCGGCGTATCCGGCAACCGATAGGTCGAGCTGCCGGCCGCCAAGGGCTGCAGCGGCAGCGAAGCCGCCCAGCCAGCCGGCAATGTGATGCTCAGCGTGCTGCCCGACGGCACGCGCTCCGGCCGCCACAGCCAGCGCTGTATCGGGAGCATCAGATAGTCACCCTTTCTCCAGCTCAGCTGATAACGATCGGACAGAGCAGCGGCGTACGCATCCACGCTGTAGCGTACGCAGCCGCCCGCCGGCAGCGCCGCGTGCGCGATGTGGCGCTTTCCCACCGTTGGTGAAGGCTGCCCGTCCCCGTGCAGATCGACCAGAAGCTCCGCCGCGCTGCCACTGCCGCTGAGCAGGCGACCCGCCGACAGTGGCCGCTCGCTGCACATCTCCACCCGCAGCAGCCGAGCGTCACCGCTCAATGCCAGCCGATAGTGGAGCTGCGCCTGCGCCGACCCCGCAGCCAGACAGAGCGCGACGAAAGCGGATTGACGTATGCACGACATGGGCCTAAGTCTAGGCAAGGACAGTGCATGGACTTCGCGAACCCGCCGAAGTTCGGAGCGGCCAACGCTTCACGTATACTCTGCGCCCCGCAGCCGAAGTGGCGGAATCGGTAGACGCAGCGGACTCAAAATCCGCCGCCCTTAAAAGCGTGGGGGTTCGAGTCCCCCCTTCGGCACCAAGCGGGCATCCGCGATTGAATGGCGATGGACGCATTTTGGCGCTGGGTGGTTCGCGGCGCCGCATGGTCGGCACTCGGCAGCTGCTCCGGCGCAGATGCCGCCGATCAATCGCTGCGCGCCCGCGCGGATGCAGGCCGGTCAGGCTAGCAGTCTGTCGGACTTAGCCCGCCTATTTCATGAATCTCGCGCGCCCTCGCTTGTCTCTTGTCCGCACAGGAGACTACCTCAGTCGGTCGTATGGCCCGCTACGCCGCTCCTTCGGTAGTCCCTTGTGCGAACGCTATCCTGCGCGATCATCGCGCGAATTCATTAAATAGGCGGGTTAAGCAGGTGCCATTCGGGTTGGAAGCAATTGATGGCTTCCTCTGTCCCCTTTTCGCGCCTTTTCGCGTCCCCATTTTCGGTGGAAACCCCCAAGGGGGCAGCCGAGCAAGCTCGGCTTTACGGGAACATAGCGATGTGCGCGAGCAGCGGAACGCGCCTGGCTCTCGTAGAGCGGAGCTTGCTCCGCTACAGCCTGATCCGGTGCGGAATGGCCGCGCGGCGCGTTCAACTCCCGATTTAGCCCGCCTATTTCATGAATCTCACACGCTCTCGCTTGGGGGCAGCCGAGCAAGCTCGGCTCTACGGGAACATAGCGATGTGCGCGAGCAGCGGAACGCGCCTGGCTCTCGTAGAGCGGAGCTTGCTCCGCTACAGCCTGATCCGGTGCGGAATGACCGCGCGGCGCGTTCAACTCCCGCTTT
>JBBRBN010000162.1:0-3437 GCA_038205755.1 Lysobacterales bacterium
TGGGCGCCCGTAACGAGGGCCATCAATTGACCGACGGCGCTGAGCGTTGCGTCATGCGTGCCGGGGTGGGATCGATTGATCCCTTTCCAGTCAGGGTTGTAAGTCCGCGTGGCGCGGCCACGTGTTGGGTTGCGCTGCAGACCACTTCGCAGCGTGTAACGAATTCCCGAAGGAAAAATGCTGATGTGGAAGTACAGCGGACATTCACGGCCACCGTTTGCCGTAGCGCCAGGCCCCGGCCAGGTTTCGGTCTGGGATTTCCCGCGGCCGCCTGCACTGCTCAGCGACGCGAGGCGGGTCGTGGTGACGTCGGGGTCGAGGATAGTGGCGGATTCCATCCGTGCGTTGCGTGTCGTCGAGACCGCGAGTCCGCCGACCTTCTACCTGCCTCCGCAGGATGTCGATCTGGCGCTGTTGGTCGCGGCTGAGGGCGCGTCGCACTGCGAGTGGAAGGGACGCGCCACGTACTGGTCGGTCGTGTTGCCGGGACTGCCTGCGCTGCAGGCGGCTGCCTGGAGCTATCCCAATCCGTCTCCGGCGTTTGCAGCGATTGCCGGATGGTTCTCGTTCTATCCGGGGCGCCTCGACTGTGAAGTCGACGGCGAGCGCGTTCGCCCGCAGCCGGGCGGCTTCTACGGCGGCTGGATGACCGACGACATTGCCGGTCCGGTCAAGGGCGAGCCAGGAACAGGTCAATGGTGAGCGCAGCATGAGCATGAACTCGACAACCGATCGCCCGCCCGTCGCGGGACTCGACGAGGCAGCCAATGTTCTTGTCACCGGCGCCAGCAGCGGAATCGGGCATGCGATTGTTCGTCAGTTGCTGGCCAATAGCCGGGTAGCACGTGTGTTCGCGGTATCGCGAAACGCCTCGGAAAACACCGCCGTTGGCTTGCTTTGGCAGGAGCATCCCGAACGCCTGCAGCCGCTTGATGCCGATCTCGGCAACGAAGTTGATCTGGAGCGGCTTTCGGTCGATCTGTGCCAGCGCGTAGATGCCCTGCATCTGGTCGTGAACGCCGCCGGTATCCTGCATGCGCCGGGGCTGCGGCCCGAGAAATCCCTTGAGCAGGTAACGCTGGCATCGCTGGAGCGCGTCTTTTCGATCAATGCGTTTGCACCGATCCTTCTGGCGAAAGCGCTCATGCCGCTGCTTGCCCATGCACAGCCTGCGGTCTTTGCATCGCTCTCGGCGCGGGTCGGTTCGATCAGTGACAACCGCAGTGGTGGTTGGTACGCGTATCGGGCCTCGAAAGCGGCACAAAACCAGCTGCTGAAGACCCTGTCGATCGAGATGGCGCGGCGAAATCGTCAGGCCTGTTGCGTGCTGCTGCATCCGGGAACGGTCGACACGCCGCTGTCGGAACCGTTTCAGGCCCGCGTGCCTGCCGACAACTTGTTTTCAGCCGAGCGTGCGGCAACCCAATTGCTGGAAATCCTTGCGCGTTGCACGCGCGAGCAGAGCGGCCGATTCTTCGCCTGGGACGGATCCGAGGTTCCCTGGTAGGGAAGTGTTCCGTCAGGCCCGGCTTCATTGGCCATCGCCACCCTTTTTGTGGTGCCGAGGCAGGATGCCCCGTTCGTCTTTCTGGCTCCTGGATACCGGCCCAGCTCAATGCGCCGAGCAGCCTGTCGGACTTGGCCCGCATGTTTCATGATTTGGCGCGATGATCGCGCAGGATAGTGTTCGCACCAGGGACTACCGAAGGAGCGGCGTATCGGGCCATACGACCGACTGAGGTAGTTCGTTGAGCGGACAAGAGACAAGCGAGGGCGTGCGAGATTCATGAAATAGGCGGGTTAGGCCACTTGCAGCCATTCACGATGGTCGCTTTTGAGCAGCAAGCATGGAACCGCCGGATACCGCGGCACTCCGGCGGCTCGAAACGCAATGTCTCCAGAGCTGACCCCAGCCCCCCGTGCCTTTCCCTCACAGTTCACATCGCAGCGCCGCTGATCCAATGCACGCTGCCGCACAGACGCGCTGCCGGCAAAAGCAGAGGCTGACGGGGCCAAACGTCGGCTCCCGGAGAAGAACATGACAACCCTTGTCACTGGGCGGTTCAGTCGCCCTGAACCCGCTGCGCGCGCCTTGTCACGACTGATCGAGTCTGGCTTCCCGGCTGCGGACACCGGTTCGTTTCCCGTTGACGCCATGGGTGGCGACCCGCCGCCGGCTGCAGCGGACGACTTGGTCGAGGCCCGCGCTGAAAAGACCATCGGCTCAGGTGCGATCGTTGGCGTCATCGGCGGCGCCGGCGTCGGCTTGGCAGTCGGCACGGTGAGTACCCCGTTCCTTGGGCCGGCAGGGGTCATGGCCGGGGCCGCAGTAGGTGCGTACGTTGGCTCGCTCGTGGGTGAGCTGGCCGGACAAAGCGAAGCAACCGCTGCCGATGCGCCACCACCCCCAGCTGCAGCGCGAGCGACCGACACGCTGGTCGCCGTTCGGGCACCGGAATCTGCGCAACAGCTGAGCGCAATTGATGTGCTGCGCGCAGAAGGCGCTGTCGATATTCAAAAGGTGCAGGGACATCTTCGCGACGCAAAATGGGTGAACTCCAATCCGGTGGCAGATGTCGCTTCGATCAACAACTAGCCTGCGACAGCGCGGGCCGTGTGGAATGGCAGTGCGACGCGAACGTGGACGACGCGAACGTGGACACCCGACGCGAACGTGGACACCCACCCAGTGAAGCGCAAGCGTTGACACCCCCCCACCCACCCACCGCACCACCAACCACGCGCCAGCTTTGGCGACCCAAACGTCCAGCCGCAATCGAAGCTATCGAAACTCGACGGCGCAGGCGGGCGCGTCGAGTCGGTCATTTGTATGGAATGGGCCTTCCCGAGGCCGTCTGGCTGACCGAGAGGCCGCGCCGTGGCTTTCTTTAGAAAATCGTTGGCGTGCAGTCAGCTTGTGACCGGCCTGTCGCGGTGGTCGCGCAGGTGACGACTACACCAACACCCGCTCCCGCCTGCGCACCATCAGCCACCGCTGCCCCATCGCTTTGGCCTTCTCTATCAGCGCCTCCGCACTACCAATCGCGCGGCAGTAGCGTGACTCGACGCCGCGGACCTGACGCATCCACTGCGTTGGTTCTTTGGTGACTGGCAGGGCCGGTGGCGCATCGCCATCGATCACACCACGCTTGCCCGGATGCAGCTGTCGACCGGTCCAATCAACCAATTGGATGTAGCTCGACTCAGAGATCGCCACCCTTCCCAACAGCGACGGGCCGGCCACGGCGTCCAGATAGTCGCGATCATCTGCCGGACGCTGCAGCCGCCGACATATGGACGTGTGCTTTGACGACGGCAGATCGTCGGCGATGCCGGCGCGCACCGGATTGAGGTCGACATACGCCATGCAGGCCAGCACGGCGGCGTCATCGAGCAGCGCTTGGCACGTGAAGCGGCCCTCCCAGAAGCGCCCGCTG
>JBBRBN010000163.1:0-3268 GCA_038205755.1 Lysobacterales bacterium
GAAGGCTGAGATCGTGCGGGTGTACCTGCCACCGGACGCAAACTGTCTGCTCTCGGTGATGGACCACTGCCTGCGCACCCGCCACTACGTCAACGTGGTCGTGGCCGGCAAGCACCCGGCACCGCAGTGGCTAACGATGGATGCCGCAGTCAAACACTGCACGAAGGGCATCGGCATCTGGGAATGGGCCAGCAACGATGGCGATCAGGCACCTGATGTGGTGATGGCCTGCTGCGGCGACGTGCCAACGCTTGAAACGCTGGCCGCGGTGTCGATCCTGCGCGAGCACCTGCCGAGCCTCAAAATCCGCGTCGTCAACGTCGTCGATTTGATGCGGCTGCAGTCCGACACCGAGCATCCCCATGGCCTGAAAGACCGTGATTTCGACGAACTTTTCACCCGCGATAAACCGGTGATCTTTGCGTTCCACGGCTACCCTTGGCTGATCCACCGGCTAACCTATCGCCGCACCAACCACGACAACCTCCACGTGCGCGGCTACAAAGAGGAAGGCACGATCACCACCGCGTTCGATATGACCGTGCTCAATGATCTCGACCGTTTTCACCTCGCGATGGACACCGTTGACCGCCTGCCGCAGACCGGCGACTTGGGGCTGGCGCTGAAGCGCCGGCTCAAGGAAAAACTAATCGAGCACTCGCAGTACATTCGCCTGCATGGGCAAGACATGCCGGAAATCCGCAACTGGCGCTGGGGCGCTCAACGGCCATGACCAGCCCACCCGATCTAGAGTGCATTAACACGCTGCGATTTTTGTCGGTCGATATGGTGGAGCACGCCAAGAGCGGCCACCCTGGGCTGCCGCTGGGTGCGGCTGCGCTGGCCTATGCGCTGTGGGACGGCCATCTAAAGCACAACCCAGCCGATCCGCACTGGCCCGATCGCGACCGCTTCGTGCTCTCGGCCGGTCACGGTTCTGCGCTGCTCTACAGCCTGCTGCACATGACCGGCTACGATTTGTCGTTGGACGATCTCAAGCAGTTTCGCCAATGGGGCAGCAAGACGCCCGGGCATCCGGAGCGCGGCCACACGCCGGGCGTCGAAATCACCACCGGGCCGCTCGGTCAGGGCATGGCCAACGCGGTCGGCATGGCCATCGCCGAAGCGCATCTGGCCGCGCGCTACAACCGCGATGGGCACACGCCGATCGACCATCGCACCTGGGCCTTGGTTAGCGACGGCGACCTGATGGAAGGCGTGGCCGCGGAGGCCGCGTCGCTCGCCGGACATTTGCAGTTGAGCAAGCTCGTCTGCCTCTACGACGACAACCGAGTCACCCTAGCGGCCGCAACCGATATCACTTTCAGCGAAGACCGCGCGCTCCGCTTTCAGGCCTATGGCTGGCAGACGCTGGTCGTCAACAAGGGCAACGACCTAGTCGCGCTGAACGCAGCGCTAAAGGCGGCGCGCGCTGAAACCACGCGACCAACCTTGATCCTGGTGCGCACGCACATCGGCTTCGGCTCGCCGGAACAAGACAGCTTCAGGGCCCACGGCTCGCCGCTTGGCGTCGAGGACGTGAAGCGCACCAAGGAGGCGCTCGGCTGGCCAGTCGATCCGCCCTTCCTTGTCCCGGAGGCGGCGCTCTTGCACTTTCGCCAAGCGCTGATAAGGGGCGAACAGGCCAAGGCCGATTGGAACGCGCGCTGGCGCGCCTATGCCGAGGCCTGCCCATCCTTGGCCGCCGAGCTTGAGGGCCGCTGGCGCGGTGATCTGCCGCCAGGCTGGGACGCTGACATTCCGGTTTTCGGCGCCGATTCCAAGGGCATGGCTAGCCGCGTCGCTGGCGGTCGCGTGATGAACGCAATTGCGCCGCGATTGCCGGCACTTTTTGGCGGTTCAGCCGACTTAGACCCGTCGACCTACACCGCGCTTGAGGGGCAGGGTACGTTCAACCCGCCGAACCGCCGCGGCGACGATGTGCAGGGCAGCGACGCCAGCGGCTGGGGTTTTTCGGGTCGCAACCTGCACTTCGGCGTACGCGAGCATGCGATGGGCGCCATCGTCAACGGCCTCGCGGCGCACGGCGGTTATCTTCCCTTCGGCTCGACCTTCCTGATTTTTTCGGACTATCTGCGGCCGGCCATTCGCTTGGCCGCGCTGATGGGCCTGCACGTGGTGCACGTGTACACGCACGACAGCATTGCGCTCGGCGAAGACGGGCCGACGCACCAGCCGGTCGAGCAGCTGGCGAGCCTGCGCGCGATACCCCATCTGAGCGTGATCCGCCCGGCTGACGCCAACGAAACCGCAGTGGCGTGGAAAGTGGCGCTAGAGGCCCGCGAGCGCCCCGTGCTGTTGGTCCTAACGCGGCAGAATCTGCCCACGCTCGACCGCACGCTGCACGCCAGCGCCGAGGGCCTGCGCCGCGGCGCCTACAGCGTGCGCGAGCTGCGCGCCGCCGGTGAACATAAAAGCGCGCCCGATCTGATCCTGCTCGCCAGCGGTTCGGAGCTCGCTTTGATCTTGAAAGCCGCTGAGCGCCTGTGCGCCGATGGCCTATCGGTGCGCTGCGTGTCGATGCCGAGCTGGGACTTGTTCGACGCGCAGCCGCGCAGCTATCGCGACGATGTGCTGCCGCCCGGCGTCGTGGCGAGGCTGGCCGTCGAACTGGGCTCAACACAGGGCTGGCACCGCTATGTCGGCGATGCCGGTGATGTGCTCGGCGTCGACGGCTTCGGTGCATCGGCACCTGCAGACGTGCTGCTGAACAACTATGGCTTCACGATCGACAACGTGGTGCTGCGCGCCCAGCGTCTGCTGGCTGCGGGCAGCAAACGTCCGGAAAATTTGCAGCGCGAAAGTTAGATTTCGGACAGAGGCAGGCCGGAGGCCTGCTCACGATGATCGCGCAGCCGTCCGAGCGTGTTGTCGAGTAAACGCGACAGCTTCTGCGCGGCGCCATGCACAGCTTGCTCCTGCGTCGCGGCCTGCTCCGTCACCGCCAGCGGCTGGCGGCCTTCAACACGCGCCTCCAGCATGCAGCGCTGGTCATGCAGCCCGCTCTTGCCGCCGTTTTCGTCGCTTAAGTGAACCTCCACCCGGGTGATGTGATCGGCGAAACGTTTCAGCGCATGCTCGACCGTGGCGCGCACCTGATCGGCCAGTGCCTCGCTGCCATCAATGTTGACGTCGGTATTGACTTGAATCTTCATGGGGTACTCCGCTGGGTTGGGGAAATGGTGATGTGCGGCGCAGTGCTGCGGTCTTGGATCCGCAGCGACCACGCTTTAGTGCCGATAGCTCG
>JBBRBN010000164.1:0-3247 GCA_038205755.1 Lysobacterales bacterium
TGCGGCCAAGAGCCGCGACCACACGACAACACAGGCGGAGTTGGCACAGCGAGAAGCGGGTCAGCAGGATCACTCAACCCGAAACACGAGCGGGAGAAGCGTTATCGTGCCAGTTGACAGTAGTGGCGAAATGGTGACCCCGTTGAATGTAACCCCGTTGAATGCAGGAGGTTGTTTGCGGCAGAAATCAGCGGCTACGTGTTTGGCCTGACTGCGCCGCCAGGTCACGCACAAAGGTGTCATCCAGCGCGTAGCGGCCCAGCCAGCCCTGGCGGGTGCCGGTTAGGACGCGCAGCATGTTGTCGCGACCGCCAGGCAGACGGCCCATGGGCAGCAGGCTGAGGTCGCGCAGGGTGGCGGCGAGGGTGCTGTTGGACTGGAACAGCGGGGTCAGCCAGCGGCTCCAGAATTGATAGATGGCGACGTGGGCGCGGCGGGTGCGGGCGAATGCGGTCAGCTGCTGCTCGCGCGGGGCGTCTACGCGCAGGGCGTCGCGCAGCGCCAACACGTCGAGCAGGGCCATGTTGACGCCCTGCCCCAGCTGCGGGCTCATGGCGTGGGCGGCGTCGCCGAGCAGCACCAGTCGTTCCCGATGCCAGGCGCGGCCGAGGATCACGTCGCGATAGCTGGCCACCGCCAGCGCCTGCGGATCGTCGAGGCCGGCAATCAGCGTCTCGATCTCCGGCCACAGCTCCAGCACCTGCGAGCGCCAGGCCGGCATGCCGGCGCTGCGCCAGCGGCTGACATCGCTGCCGCGCAGGCTCCAGAAGAAACTCACCCGCGGCGTCAGATCGCCAGGACGGGTGCCGACCGGCAGCACGCCAATCATGTGCTGCGCGCCGCGATAGCGCTGGCGCAGCTCATCCGGCCATTGCCAGTCGCCCTGCTGCAATAGGCACCACAGCGCGCCCCACGGATACGGCGCATCGACGATGCGGCCACCCAGCGCCGGGCGCAGCTGAGAGGCGGAGCCGTCGGCGGCGATCAGCAGATCATAGGGACCGTGTCGGCCGCCCGCCGCATCAATAAGCAGGCCTTGCGCGGGGTCAACGCTGCGGATCGCGCAGCCGGCGTGCAGCGCCGCTCCGCCTGCCCAAGCCCGATCAAGGAGTTCGAACAGGGCGCCGCGCTGCATGCCCAATCCGAACAGCCGCGCATCGAGTCCGTCATAGCGCATGTCCATCACGCCGCGACGGCTGGGAAGATCGCCAAACAGGCGATGCACCGGCTGACCGTGCTGCAACGCAGCCGGCAGCAACCCAAGCTGCCAGAGCGCCTGCAACCCGGTCGGTTGCAGCAGAAATCCGGCGCCGATCGGACCGGGCCGCTCGGCGCGCTCGAACACCTCGACGGCGTGACCATCGCGACTCAGCGCCAGCGCCGCCGCTTGTCCGGCGGTCCCATAGCCGACGATGGCGATGTGCAGACACTTCATCGCCGTAGTCTGACGGCGAGCCGCAGGCGGGGACAACGGGCGGTGAGGATTCAGGCGCGGCGCTATACTCATCGACTTCACGCAGTACAGACATGTCAATGAATCCGAACTTCCTCGATTTCGAGCAGCCCATCGCCGAACTGGAGGCGAAAATCTCCGAGTTGCGCCACGCCAGCCACGGCTCGGCGTTCCACATCGAGGAGGACATCGCCAAGCTGCGCGACAAGCTGAAGAGCCGCACCGCAGAGATCTTTCGCGCCTTGACGCCGTGGCAGGTGACCCAGCTGGCCCGGCATCCGCAGCGTCCGTATACCGAGGACTACATCGCGGCGATCTGCGACGAGTTCCACGAGCTGGCCGGCGACCGCGCATACGCAGATGACCCCGCCATTGTCGCCGGCATCGGTCGCATCGACGGCCGCCCGGTCGCCATCATCGGCCAGCAGAAGGGCCGCGACACCAAGTCCAAGATCCGCCGCAATTTCGGCATGCCGCGCCCCGAGGGCTACCGCAAGGCGCTGCGCATCATGAAGATGGCCGAGCGCTTCAAGCTGCCGCTGCTGACCTTCATCGACACGCCGGGCGCCTATCCGGGCGTGGGTGCCGAAGAACGCGGCCAGTCCGAAGCCATCGCGCGCAACCTGATCGAGATGGCCGAGCTGCGCACGCCGATCGTGTGCACGGTGATCGGTGAAGGTGGCTCCGGCGGCGCGCTGGCAATCGGCGTCGGTGATCGCACGATGATGCTCGAATACAGCACCTACTCGGTGATCAGCCCGGAAGGCTGCGCATCGATCCTGTGGAAAAGCGCCGAGCGCGCCCGCGATGCGGCCGATGCGCTGGGCCTCACCGCGCCGCGTCTGCTTGAGTTCGGCCTGATCGACCAGCTGATCAAGGAGCCGCTGGGCGGCGCCCATCGCGATCCGGCCGACATGGCGCAGCGTTTGAAAGCTGCCCTGCTCAATCAGCTCGACCAGCTGGAGCGGATCGACCTGCATGGCCTGCTGGAGCAGCGCTACCAGCGCCTGCGCAGCTACGGCAGGTTTGAAGCGGCCTGACCCAGCGCGCGGCAATGAGCGAGTTTGTCGCCTATCTGCACGAGGTGTTTGCCGGCATTGGCCCAATCCAGTCCCGCCGCATGTTCGGCGGCCATGGCATTTACCGCGATGGCCTGATGTTTGGACTGGTGGCCGACGACACGCTGTATCTCAAGGCCGACGATGCGTCGCGCGCTGACTTCGAGTCGCGGGGGCTGCCGCCGTTCGAATACGTCAAGCAGGGCAAGCGGATGGCGATGTCGTACTACGCTGCGCCCGAAGCGATCTTCGATGACCCGGACGAGGCGCAGGTCTGGGCCCAGCGGGCGTACGCGGCGGCGCTGCGTGCCGCAGCCGGTTCGAAGAAGAGGATCTCCGGGAGTTCGTCTGGGTAGGTTTTGCGGTTACTGCCAAGGGCAGCCGAGCAAGCTCGGCTCTACGGGAGCTTCGCAAGGTGCGGGACCATCGCGAGGTACGGGAACATCACAAGGTCGGGAACATCGCAAGGCGCGGGACCATCGCGAGGTGCGGGAACATCGCAAGGTCGGGAACATCGCAAGGTGCGGGAACATCGCGAGGTGCGGGAACATCGCGAGGTGCGGGAACATCGCAAGGTGCGGGAGCTTCGCAAGGTGCGGGAGCTTCGCAAGGTGCGGGAACATCGCAAGGTGCGGGAGCATCGCGAGTTGCGGGAGCGTCGGGTCGCGTACGGCTTCTGTAGAGCGGAGCTTGCTCCGCTGCAGCCCCGGCTCAGTGCCCGGCGCCGACCTGCGCG
>JBBRBN010000165.1:0-3152 GCA_038205755.1 Lysobacterales bacterium
GGGCGCGGCGGGGGGCTTTGCTTTTGGCGGTGTTTCCACCCGCCGCGCGCCGCGCGGCGCCCCTACAGGAACTGGGATTCTTTCGCCGCCGCCGGGTTCATGGGCGTGGAGCGATACGTCTGCCAGATTGCGCTGTGGCCGGGCACGCCGCGGTCCGTCATTGCGCCTATCGGGGCTGGCCATTGAACTACTCATCGTCGGAGCTTGCTGCGTGCGCCGCGCCGCCAGTCTGCGCCTGGTATGCCGCCAGCCGCTGGTCAAAATCAGCCAGCCATTGGGCATCGACGAAGGCCTTGAGGATGCGGCGGACCTCATAGCTGGCCGCGCCGCCGCTGGTTTTCAATCGGCGCAGGAAGCCCAGTTCAACGACCTTGTTGACGTGCGTTTCAATCTGGTCGATGAGCTTGGCTTCATTGCTGCTCTCAGGCAGGAACAGGCGCAGCAGGTCGACGATGTCCTCGCGGCTCAGAATCAGCCGGGTGTCGCTGCCGCCGGCGTCGAACTCGGCCAGCTTGCGGCGCAGCAGCGCCAGCAGCAGGCTGACCGGAAACGACAGCGGTCGGCGCGCGATCAGCCGCGGCGTGCGCGGAGCCGGATCGTCATCGGCCGGCTCGGGCCGGCTCTTCAAGTAGGCGTAGCCCTCGGACTCATCGAGCACCAGCTCCAGCCCGAGCACGCCGATGTAGTCGCGCACCCGCGCCTGCAGGCTGAGCAGCGCGCTCCAAAGCCGCTCGGAGCCTTCGCGGTAGAGCACGCCCTTGAGCAGCCCTATGACCAAGGTCGACAGGTCGGCGCCGGCTGCGTCGGGCGCTTCCGTGGCGTTGGTTTCGAGGTCAAGGGTCATCGGTATCGGTCTGCCATTGCGCACAGCTCATCGGACAAAGATTACCCGCGGCAATCGGCCCCGCCGGGTGGTCGATGTTCCGTCCTCGCGCAGGGTTTGCCAATCGATGCTGTCGGTCACCGACTCGTCGACCAGCGCATTGAATGACTCGCTGCCCAGCTGCAGGTAAGTGATCAGCTCGGCCAACCCGTGCTGCAGCGGGTGCTGCTGCGTCAGTTCGCGCAGGCTGACCTGGCTGCGCGTCTGCAGCGCCTGGCGGATGTGCTGCGTCAGCCGCGCGGGGTCGACAACCACTTGGCCGAACAGCGCCGACGGGTCGAGGTCATCCTCGGCAAATTCCAGCGCCAGATCGCTGAGCACTGCCTTCAGCGGTGGTGCGAACAATGGCCGCTCCATCGGTAGCTCGACGCTTGCGCTGGTCTCGGTGATGTCGGCGAATGCGCCCGCCGGGGCGTGCTCGCGCAGCGCCAGCGCGCGGGCCTCGATGCCGTGCAGGATGTCCATGATGCGGCGGTTCTCCAGCCAGGCCTGGTCGTCGAGAAAGCGCCGCAGTTGCTGCGACAGTTGCGCCACCGTGCGCTGGGTGTGTTCACCGGCCTCCAGCCAGTCATAGTGGACGCGACGGGTGCGCGGATCGGGCTTGAGGTCGATCACCGGCGGCAGGTCCAACACCTGGGCGAGCAGGGCGCCCAACTCCTCTTGACGCCGGCTGGACATCAGAAAGTCCCAGAATGCGCGGAAGCTGCGGCCCTGGTCGGAGTCGGCGATAGCGTCGCGCTCGCCCATGATCTCCTCCAGCAGCGCGCCCTTGCTGCCCTGCCACAGCGCAATGCGCTCACGCACCCGCCGATCCAGCCGGCGGAAGTTGTGTTCGACCTCGCGGAAGTCGCCGAGCAACTCGCGCGCCAGCTGGGTGAACTGCTGGAAGCGGTCCTTCAAGGCGGTGTCATCGAGCATTGGCAGGTCGCCGGCCAGCACGCGCTGCATTTCGGCATCGATATCGTCGCGCTTGCGCTGCAGCTCGGCGACGCGCTTGGCCGGATCAGATTCGCTGCCCTCGCTCATCTGCCGCAACAGCTCGAACAGGGTGAGCAGCCGCGATTCGGTGCCAACAAAGCTGCGCTCAGCCAGCGTGCCCAGCCAGGCGATGGCCTTCTCGGTGGCCGGCATCAGGTCGAACTGCGGCTCGTCGGAGCCCGCTCGATAAAACTTGCGCAGCCAGCCTTTGTCGGCACTTGCCCAATCGTCCAGATACGCCAGCGCCGCCTTTGGGAAACTGTCCTGACCCAACTGCTGCCGCAATGAATACAGCTCGTCCTCCAGCGCCTCAGCCAAATCCGCCGCCGAAATCACCCGCAGATTGGGCGCGACAAACACCCGATGCAGAAAGCTCGCCACCAGCGGCGCATGGTCCGAGCGCAGCAGCCGCCAAGCCGGATGATGGCTGCGCAGGGCGTCGAGGGTGGCGTGGTCGAGGGTCAATTGGGTGGAGGACAAACGAAGGAGGTGGATCGCCGGGCATCGGGTGCTGACTCGAAACTCTACCGGAGGCCGAGCGCTATCGGCAGCATCAGCGCGGTTCGGCGCGCCAGCGTGCTCGGCCAACTCGCCGTCAGGTGGATCAGCCTGCTTCTCCCGCGAGCTTCAAGGCCGCATCGATTAGCGCTTGTGAGATGCGGTACCCACTCGCCTGCATCAGCAAAAACGTGGGTGCAATTCGCGGATGGTGAAAGTTTGCATGGCGAAGCCCTTAAGTGTTCCCCTTCATTGGGGTACAAAAGCGCGATCGTGTCAATCATTCTGCCGGTAGCTCGATGCGCGACTTAGCCCGCATGTTTCATGAATTCGCGCGATGATCGCGCAGGATGTTGACAAGCGAGGGCGCGCGGGATTCATGAAACATGCGGGTTAGGTTCCGCGACTCCGCCAGGCGCGCCGGATAGTCCAAAAAAAAGGCCCGGAAACGACTCCGGGCCCTTCGAGATGGTGGAGGTGGGGGGAGTTGAACCCCCGTCCGAGAGCACTCAATCTCCGGCGCTACATGCTTAGCTCGTTGTTCGATCTCGGCGGACGGCAACACAACGTGCGAGGCACACCGTAAACCACACCCGCTTTTATCTAGACAGCTGCTGGCGGGTCGCCACCGCTATCGATCCCGTGATAATGACCCTACATCCGCGAGCACAGGCACAAGCGGGTTCGGGGCTAGGCCTTAAGCGGCCAGTGCGTAGACGTCGTCGTTGGCGTCTAAAAGTTTGCTGCTGGATTTACGAGGAAAGCGGCCCCCTCGGCATGCTCCGGTCGACAT
>JBBRBN010000166.1:0-3054 GCA_038205755.1 Lysobacterales bacterium
GCCGGGCAGCACCGGGTCGACGTCCACCTCCAGCATCAGGCGCTTGTCGGAAGCGGCTTCCTGGAAAACCGTCAGCGTCGTTTCCACCAGGTCGTGCACGTCGGTGGGGACGAGATAGAGCTGCATCCGTCCGGCTTCGATCTTTGACAGATCCAGCAGGTCGTTGATGAGCGCCAACAGCGACTGCCCGCTGGCGCGGATGGCGCGCACGTACTCGATGGCCTTCGGGTCTCTGACCTGCCGGCTGAGCAGCTGCGAGAAGCCGAAGATCGCGTTCATCGGCGTTCGGATCTCGTGGCTCATCGTCGCCAGAAACAGGCTTTTCTGCTGGTTCGCGGCCTCGGCGCGCTCTTTCTCCCATTCGGCCTCGCGCTCGCGCACCCAGGCAAGCCGCGACTGCCGCGTGGCGAGCAGAGCCACCAGTCCAGCGACCAGCGCCAAAACAATGGCCACGAGCACGGTGGTGCTGGAATCGGCCAAGCTTTTGTCCATCAGAGCGTTGCGCTCCGCACGCAGGTCGCGCTCGTAAACCAGCAGCGTTTCGGAAACCGACCTGAGCTGTGCCGCCAGATTGGCGCCGCCGCCCGCGCTGGTGCGCGCCACCACAACGCGCCCCGCCTCGTCGCGAGTCTGTGTCTTGAGCACCTGCCGCACCGTTTCGTCGGTCCACGTCCGCCTTGTTGCCGCGATGCGGGCAAGCTCGTCGGCGCGTGCGCGCTGCGGCGAGCTGTCCGCCACAAGCTGCTGAAGCGCTGAAATTTCCGCATCCAGCGCGTCCATCGAGCCGGTGTACTGGGTCAGGAACTCGACGCGCATGGACAGCAGCCAGCGCAGGCCAAAGGATTCCGAATCGCCAAGGGTTGCCAGCACGCGATTGCCCTGGGTCAGCACCTGCTCGGAGTGCTGCGCCCATTGCACAGAGGAGCGCGTCTCGCGGGCCGATGACCAGCTTACGACGCCCGCGACAAGCATCAGGAGGATCGATGCAGCGATCAGCGTGTAAAACACGTGGTGTGAGCGCAGCGGCTTCAGGAATCTCTGCATCCGTTCGGCTTGGTGGAAAGTGAACCCGATGGTAAGCAGTGCGCGCCGATGGTGCAAAACAACGTTTCGTGCAAAGTGCAGGCGCGCGGCCGCGGAAAAGGAATTCAGTCAGCGTGACGTTGCGCGCGCCTGCCGCCGCTGATTGCGAAGCATCGCCACCTGCCCCACCAGCGCGGCCAGCACAAGAAACGCGTTCGAAGCGATAAACACGGCGTTCCCGACCATCCACGCATAGGCCAGAAACAGCAGCGACGCACACAGCTGGCCGATGAAGAGGAAGCGCGAAACGCCGTCGCAGCGGTTTTCGCAAATCTGCTTCCAGACCTGGCTGCCCACGGTCAGCATCAGCAGCAGCGAGGCCGCCCAGCCGACTGCGTCTTCCAAATTCATCGGTCGGAGTGCCGAACGCCGCGATGGCCGGGCGAATGCGTCAGCGTACTCATGGGCGGCGTCTCGCCGGGCGCTCAAATGGCCCCATGGCTTCCATTCCGCTGGGCAAGGCGCCGTCGATTTCGCCCATGCGCAGGGCGATCTGCAGCCAGTTCATGCCGCTCGGGCGGGCAAAGGGGCGGGTGCGGCGCAGGCCGTCCTCGCGGGCGATGCCGCCAGCGCGTGCCGCAAAGGGGCGCGAAGAAGAGTCGAAATGGTCGTGACGCATGGAAGCACTCCAGGGGTGGGTTCCGGAGCAAATCCAAATTCCGTGCCAACGCCGCGATTGCGTACTGCACGAGGGCAGCTGGCTCTGCGGTGCTCAGTCCCGCGGCGTTGACTCGAATCGCGGCCGTGCGCTGCCGTCGATGACATCACCTCGTACTCGCCGCCCTTGTAGTGGCGGTAGAGGCCCGGTGGCGTGTTCGGCAGCGTTGAGAGATCGAAAGAAGACACCGGCTGCCCCGCAGTCAGCGCTTGCGGACGCCGACCAGCAGCAGGACTACGCCAAGGACGATGGCACCGCCGCTTGCCCAAGCCGGAATCGCAAAAGTTTCCTTGTCCTGCACCTTCAGCTCGAGCGGGCCGGCCTTGAACGCGGTTTTCTCTTGCGTGTAGCTGAAGCTGCCGAAGGCGAGGCCGGCGCCGCCGGCGATGATCAGGACGATGGCGATGATACGAAGGGCATTCATGGTCGGCTCCACGCTGGGATTGAGCCGAGGATGCGCCAGCGCCTGTGGAGCGTCCACCGCGGGCTTTGGCGAACAGGGCGGCCGCCGCGCAGCGGAAGGTTCAACCCGACGCGCCGAAAATCTGCTCTGCGCGGTTGAACAGCACCCAACGGGTAGCGATGTACTTGTCGCGGCCCGCCGGACGGTTGCCGCGATGCGTGTGGGTGAACGCCGCGGGCGCGATCAGCAGGCTGCCGGCTTTCGGCACAACTTTCCGCTGCTGATAGAGGAACTCGGTCTCACCCTCGTCGAAGCCGTCGTTGAGGTAGATCGTCCACAGCAGCGTGCGGTGCAGCGTTTCCGCGGCTGCATCGCGCGGATACAGCTTGCAGTGCCAGTACGGGTAGCCGCCTTCGCCCGCGGTGTAGCGCTGCAGGTTGATCGCGCCGGGGCGCAGCAGCTGCTGCACCAGCGCGTCCATCAGCGCGGCGGCCACGTCGTTCCACTCGGCGACGCCGGTGATGCCGACATCGCGGCTTTTTTTCAGCTCCGGGAAAACGCCCGAACCCACCCGGCCGTCGACGTGCAACGCGGCGTCGAAGCGGCGGCAGATCGCCGCGCACAGCGCAGGGTCGACCAGCCCGTCGTAGACCTCTATGAAGTCAGCCATGGCGGGCATAGCGCTCGCGCTGTGCGGGACGCAGCATTCTAGCCGCCGACACTGCAGAATCAGCCCATGGAACTGCCTGCTGTCTACACCGGCTATATCAGTGCGCTCGGCCTTGGGCTGCTGATCGGCGTGGTTCGCGAACGCCAGCGCGACCACAACGAAAAAACCCCCGCCGGCATACGCACGCACACCGTCGCCGCACTGGGCGGCGCGGTGGCGTGGACGCTTGGCCTGCCCGTG
>JBBRBN010000167.1:0-3037 GCA_038205755.1 Lysobacterales bacterium
TCAGCCAGCCGTGGCAACACGGTAGGCGCTCGCTTGGCAAAGGCGTATCCGCTCGCGGCGCTGGCCTGGGTCAAAACCACCCCGGAGATCGCGCTGGCGGCGACTTGCCCACCGGCGCTGCCGGCCTGATGGACGCCGTCAATCAACCCGACGACGGCTCCGACCGACACTGAGTAGTTACCGGCCGGCAGGGCCGCAAACCGAAAGCCGCCGTCCGCTGTGGACTGCATAGCGCGCTGCACCGATGCGCCCGCCGCCAGACCATCCAACACCAGCGCCGCGCCGACCACCGGCATCTCGTCGGGGTCTTCGACGCCATTGCCGTTGGCATCCACGTACACGCGACCGGCAAGGCTGGCTTCGGCCGGCGGCAGATCGGTACGCACCGAAAAGCTGCCGCCGCCGCGGGTGTCAAACAGATTGATGAAGTAGTTCCAGTTGAGACTGGCGTCGCGTCGGCGCGAGCGCCACACGTTTCCGCTCGGCAGCGCGCTGCCGTCTGCGCGTGTCGCTTGCACCGAGGTGCCAACGCCGGCGGTGGGATCGCTCACCCGCGCATACACGAGGCCCGCCACGTTCGGCAGCTGCAGGGTGAACTGGCCCGCAAGGCCGGCCGGCAGCAGGCTCGCCGATGCGGACACATCCTGAACATCGGCGTCCAAGCCGGTCGATTCGTAGACGCGCAGCACGTCGCCATCGCGCGCGAGAAAGTCGCGCACGCCGTCACGGCCGGGCAAGTCAACCAGCACATCCCCCACCAACAGGTGACTGGCCGGCGTGCCTTCGATCAGCGAGGTCAGCGCGCCACCTAACGAATCAGCGTGGGTGAAGGTGGTCTCGATATCGACGAACTGACCACTCAACGAGGTCTGCATCAGCCATCGCCCCATCCGCGCACGGCCGGCATCAAGATCACCGAGATCCAGCCGCAGCGACGCCGTGGCCGCGCCATCGTCCACCAATCCGCCCAAGATGTTGAAGTCGATCAACAGGCCCTGCGAGTTGTCGACGATGCGCGGCTGAGCGGTCTCAATACGCAGGTTGCGGCCCTGCCCGGCACCAACATTGCGCACCCGCACGCCGAAGGTGAATGGCTCCGGCGGCTCAATGGCAGGTGTAAATGGATCGTCGGCGTAGACGTCCCCGGCGAGGAAATAGTCGAGCGCGAGCTTGGGCTGCGGACGCACGGTAATCGTTTCCGGGGTGACCTCAACCGTACGATCCTCTCCGGCTATCCGATACGTGACGCGGGCACCCACGCGATAGGCCTGCCCCACCGGAAGCTCGCCGCCGGCCGATGCCGACGGAATGATCAGCCAGCGGGCGACTCCTGTGCTGCTGGGTGCGACGCGCCCACTGCCATCGACCGAGGTGACGCCGTCAAGAGAGTCCAACCGGACGAAGAACAAGGCTGAGGTCTGCGCCGGATCGGCACTGGCCGGCACCGGGTTGCCGAGCGCGTCGGTAAACAGAATGTTGACCGCAAGCGCCTCGATCTCAGCGACCGCGAGCCCATTGCGGATGCGCAGAACCGCGTCAAACGCTTGCCGCTCCAGACTCAGCTTCTGACGGATTTCGATGCGGACTTCGGCGCAGACGGCGTCTTGCGCGCCCGCCACACCGCACATTCCGAGCAGCATAAGTAGCGCGCAAGAAAGCGTTAGCACGTGGGCGCGACAGCTTGCGCCAGCTGCAAATAACGTCATGAGCCCTTCCAACAACAATAATCAAGGCGCATGCCACCCGCCGCGCGCAGCCGCCCAACAAGGCGCGACCGAGGCCGCAGCTTAGTGACAGATTGTGAAGTTTGCAATCAGTAATGTGACGTGCCTCACGAATTAACTAGGGTCGGCAGCGCGGCTTTATCCGCCGGTCCCGACTCAGATTGGCGGGGACTTCCACCCGTGGGCGGCCTTCGCAATGGCTTGCTGTCCCAGTTCCCTCCGAAGGGCATGCACCTGTCCACCGTCAGCCTCAATGACTTCGGACGCCCTATCGACGCGCGGCTGAGTGGGCCTACCCGCGATTCAGTTGCAGCATTCAGGCTAGCTATCGCGCGCGCAGCGGATGGGTTGGTGGTGAGCAAACTGTGGCGTCAGGAACCGTCAGAAAGCGAGCTGATCGATGCCATCGTTGAAGGCGTATCGCTGCTTCGCCCCGAAGACGACGCACCCCTATCCGTCAGCGCGTCTGTGGCACTTAGGCAGGTGCCTGCACTGCAAGCACTGCAAGCACTGCAAGCAGCCATGACGATCACCCGTCTGCGAGGCAGGGACCCACAGGCGGGCCAGACTCGTAATTCGCGCGGGCCGCACAATGCACCGAAGAACACGCACGCCGGCCCTGTCGACGAGGCCGACCCGCTGGACCTTGTGCTCGACTCCATCGCCGAGCGCAAACATGAGCATGTCTACGACTACATTGTCCTGAGCTTGGTCGATATCTTCCGTGCCTGGGAAACTGCTACGACGGTTGCCGAGCGCGTTGCCCTTCAGCTCCGCGCCGTTCGGTGGACGCTTGAGGAACTGATCGCCGTTCGCGAAGTGGCGCCTCTACTGCCCATGCAGCAATCGCTATCGATGCTTTCGGGCGAGTTTGGCTACGGAGGCGTTTGGAAGCGGCAGCTGTATCAGTGGTTGGCCGAAACCTTTGCTGGCGGCCTGATGATCAATGGGGAGAGGATTCAGTCCTATTGGCTCAAGGTTGCACTGGTCGCAGAGAACGAATCACTGAAGGCACCAGGCATTCGCAGGCTCCCACAGCTCCCGGCGCTCCTCGCATGTCTGGGTGTACGTGGCCGTGTGTCGAGAATACACATCGACCTGAGCCGGCCCTTCGCAAAACGGCCGAATGAAGGCGACCGCAGAGGAATGGTCGATGAGGCTGTCGGTGGGTCCGTCTACACCGCGCTGATGGCCCTGTCTGCTGGGCACACGGACCGCTATGTGGGCACGACGGGCCGCCATTCGAAGGCTTCAGTGCTCGGCAGTGAATGTGAAGCTGGCGCTCGCTCGGAGGACTGGTGGTGTCCCGTGGC
>JBBRBN010000168.1:0-2984 GCA_038205755.1 Lysobacterales bacterium
GCCTTGAGGACGATCCTTGCGCGAAACGCGAGCCCTTGAGATCCAGTGCGCTTCCTACTCAATCGGACGAGCTCAGCTCGCTCCGGGTCAGTCAACTTGATCGGCGTTGCCTTCGGTGCCATCGCAGTGCCTCCACCACTAAGACGAACGGCGCGCCGAATATGTGCCTAGAAATTTCTGATCCATGACACTAGCCCGGGTTATTCACCAGCTTTGCGATCGGACGGCCCAACCGGCGGCCTTCGGCCGTCTTTCGCCCTCTGGCGGCACTTTGCGACCACGGGCGTCCCTCGTTGACCTGTTCAAGGTCGACTGTGGATCCCTCGGCCGCAAAGCACCACCAGCCGACGACTTGGGCTCGTCTGTTCGAAAACGTGAGGAATAACCCGGGCTAGATCACGTCAAGCAAGCGCAGCCAGTCGGCAAGCCGTGCCTGCTCCGGCAAAGGCGCCGGCAGCGCATCGAGTGCCACCCGCAACGGCGGCAGGTCGTCCGCCGTATCGGCATCGCGCAGCGCGTTCAGGCGGCCGATGCGCGGCGTGCCAAGTGCGGCAATGAAGCGCTCCTTGGTATCAGCCTGCGACCAGGGCGTCGTCGTCCAGGCTAACACCGGCACCGGTTGGCGGGTGCCGAACAGCCAGAAGCCGCCGTCGACACTGGGGCCGAGGACATGGTCGTATTCATCGAGCGCGCGCACCGCGGCGACGAGGTCGTCAACGCGCAGTTGTGGCGCATCCGCGCCCAGCAGCAGCGCGCCGCCGTGCGCGCTGCACAGCCGCTCGGTGACGTGGCGCATGCGCGCGCCGAGATCGCCAGCGCCTTGGGCGATGCGCGGCAGCCCCGACCAGAGCGCGTCGTCGAGCGCCGAAGCTTCCGCCACGGCCCATGTCACTGCCAAGCCGGGCAGCGTCGCCTGGGCCGCACGCGCAACGGCGGCGACGGCTTCGGCGGCGAGGCAATGGAAGCGTTCGGCGGACGCGCGACCGATGCCCGCGGCCAGCCGCGTCTTCACTGGCGAATGGCCCGGAGTCTTGACGAAGATCCCCAGGCCGATGCGGTCGTTGTGCAGGGTCGTGGCGTTCATCGCAGCAGCTCCTGCCGCGCCTGCTGCCAGGTCAGCCGCAGATGCCGCCATGTCGTCCTGCACCAGCCGTGCTCGGCGTACTTGCGCGCGCTGGTCGCGAGCGTGCCGCCGACCCCACGCAGCGGCAAGCCAAGCCGGCGCGCGCGCCAAACCCAGGCGTGGTCCTCGCCGAAGGGCAGCGTGGGATCGAAGGAGCCGAGCCGGCCTGCGTCGTCGCGCTGCAGCAGGAAGCCCTGGTCGCCGAACGGCAGGCCCAGCCAGCGCGCGCGCAAGTTGGCGCCCAAGGCATTCAGGCGCATCAGCCACGGCCCATCGTGCTCGAACGCCAGCCGGAACCAGCCCAACGCGTGCGGTTCCGCGATCAGCCAGCGGCGCAGCGCCGGCACGGTGTCGGCGCGGAGGCAGGAATCCGCGTGCAGCAACCACAGCCAGTCGCCCCGTGCGGCAGCGATGCCGGCATTGAGCTGGTGCGCGCGTCCCGCGGGCGCGGTCAGCGCGGTGATGCTGACCGGGCAGCATCCGGTCTGAGGATCGCCGACGGCAAACACCGGCAACAGTTCCGCGCCCGCCGCCGCGCGCCGCAGCGTCTCGAGTAACGGCGGCCAGGCGGTGTCGCCGGGCCCGATCGGCAGCACGATCGTGAGCCGTGACAGTGGATCGCCCTCGACACCCGCACAATCCGCTGCGTTGGCGTCCTTCGTAGGACCGACCGAAGTCGCTGCCGATGAGCAGCCGGGCAGCGCGACTTCCGTCGCTCCCACAGCTTCATCGCCTGCCGCACCCATGGCCACGCTCAGGCCAGGCTGCCGCCGCAGGAGCTGCCGGCGCCAGCGGTGCAGCCGTAGCAGTGCTGCGCGAAGGCGATCGGCCGCGTCTCTATTTCGTCCAGGCGCTCGATATCCCACAGTGTGGTCCTCGCGCGGCCGAGCTCGATACCGAGCATCTGGTTGAAGTCGCAGTCGTACAGCCCGCCGTCCCAGCCCACCGACACCAGGTTGCGGCACATCACGCCCTTTGCTGCCTGCGGATTGAAGTGGTCAACCAGGAGCTGCATGTAGTCGTCGAGGCGGCCGTCGCGCTCCAGTTCGTGCAGGAAGCGCTTGATCGGCATGTTGGTGATGGTGAACAGCCGGTTGAAGCGGATATCGAAATCGTCGTGCAGGCGCTTGCGGTAGTCGCCCTCGAGCAAATGCTGCGAGGGCGGCAGGGTCGCGCCCACCGGGTTGTACACAAGGTCGAGTTCCAGCTCCGAATCCGACTGGCCGTAGCCGAGCGCATTCAACTGCTGCAGCGCGGTGATGCTCTGGCCGAACACGCCCTTGCCGCGCTGCTTGTCGACGTTCTGCGGCGTGTAGCAGGGCAGCGACGCGACCACCGCCGCGCCGTGTTGCGCGAGGAATTTCGCAGTGTCTTCCTGTCCGGCTTCGGACAGCACGGTCAGGTTGCAGCGGTCGATCACCTTCAGCCCGCGCCCGCGCCCGGCCGCGACCAGTTCGCGGAACTGCGGATGCAGTTCGGGCGCGCCGCCGGTGAGGTCGAGCGTGTGCAGCGCCGGGGCGGTGCCCATCAATGCGATCAGTCGCGCGACGCCGCGCGCATCCAGTGCTTCGCGGCGCTTCGGCCCGGATTCGACGTGGCAGTGGGTGCAGGCCAGGTTGCAGCGCGCGGTCAAGTTGACCTGCAGGATCTCCAGCGGCGTGCGGTCCAGCGTCAAGCCCTCGCGCTCAAGCCTGCGCACAAAGGGCGGGGTCGGCGATGCGACGACGTCGCTCATCGCTCTCCTCCCACCGGCTCGGAGCAGATGTCGCCGGAGCCGCTCACCGTCGACTCAACGGTATTGTCGGTGTCCACGGCCACTCTGAAACCGGCCACTCTGAAACCGGCCACTCTGACACCGGCC
>JBBRBN010000169.1:0-2969 GCA_038205755.1 Lysobacterales bacterium
GGCTTGGCGCCGTCAAGAACCGTGAAAGCCGGGTCATCGTACGGCTCGACCACACTCACCGTGTTGCTGCGCGGTGTGGCTCACCAGAGGACATCCGACGCGTACTCGGCGAAAACAGCATCGCAGCTGACCAATTGCAGTTTCTCGATCTGCGCTTGAGCGATGAGCATTCTATCGAACGGATCACGATGCGGCCCCGGCAGTGCGCCTGCCGTCAGGGTGTGATCAAGGCCGATGGACAGGACGTCGAAACGCTCTTTGCGCAGGTAACGTGGCAGATTCTCAACAATGTCGGTAGCCAATGGCAGCTTGCCCAACTTGCGCTTGATGGCCAGTTCCCAACTGGTTGCCGTGCCCACGAAAATGCGCTGTCCGCCGTGAGCGATGGCTGCCTTCGCGACTGCGCTGAGATCCGGCGCGTTGAGTAGCCACCAAAGTAGTACGTGCGTATCCAGCAACAGAGGTTTCACGTCGGATCCGCATCAAAATCCGCCAGTACAGTCGCCGGTAGGGGCTCGAAAAACGCGTCCGTCAGCTGCGCCTTCCCGGCCGCCGCCCCCGGCTTGCGGTCGGTAACCGTGATCGGCGTCAAACGCACCATCGTTTTGCCGGCCTTGGCGATCACGACCTCTTCCCCGGCCAAAGCCGCGTCCAGCAGACGCGACAACTGTGCCTTGGCTTCCTGCACGTTAACCTTCATTTTCTGGTCGCTCCCGTTGGACCAGACCAGCGTGGGTGCTTTGCCTATTCGCCGCACCGTCGGTAGGCCGCTGCGGGCGGTTGAGTACACCGTCGGCCGAGCGGGGAGTCGTGAACGGTGGTCATGACTAAAGTGCAGGGCAGCGATGGTGGCAAGCCGTTAGCATCGCGGTATGTCGACATCACTACCTGCCGCTGCCGCTGCGCGCCTGCTCGGACTTGCGGTCTTCCTGCTACCGCCGTTGTCGATGGCGCAATCGCCAGTTGCTGCTGATTCGGACCAAGCGGAAGCGACCCGGCTTGACGCGGTGCGCATCGTTGGCCGGCGCGCCGCCGCCGCTGTGCCGGAGAGCACCACCCTGCTGGATCAGACGACCATCGCCCGGATCGCCGCGACCCACGCCAGCGAGGCCTTTGCCCGCGTGCCAGGCGTTTGGATCAGTCGCGGCAGCGGCCAGGAACAGCTCACCGCGATCCGCTCGCCGGTGCTCACCGGGGTTGGCGCCTGCGGTGCCTTCCTGCTGCTTGAGGATGGCGTGCCGGTGCGGCCGACGGCGTTCTGCAACGTCAACCAGCTTGCAGAACTGCCGACCGAGCTGGCCGGCGGGATCGAGGTGCTGCGCGGGCCGGGCAGCGCCGTCCACGGTTCCAATGCCCTGCACGGAGTGATCGACGTGCGCCCGCGAGCGGTGGAGGACGGTCGCGACGGGCTGGCGTGGGAGGTGGGTCCGCACGGATTCGGCCGCGTCATTGCTGGCGCGGGTGACGGCCGCCGCTGGCGGGTCGACGCGGTTGCTGTCGACGCCGGCAGCTTTCGTCGCGACGAAGGCTATCGGCAGCGCAAGCTGCTGGCGCAATGGCAGGACGCCTCGCGACCGGGCGCGCCGCGCCTGCTGCTGTCGGCCAGCGACCTGGATCAGGACACCGCCGGCTTCGTCCGAGGGCTGGATGCCTATCGCGACGACCGCCGCCGCGACAATGCCAACCCGGAAGCGTTCCGGCGCGGTCGGGCAATGCGCCTGCAGGGCCGCTGGGAATGGTGGCTCGATGACGACGCCAGCGTCTCGGTGGTGCCGTACCTGCGACAGGACCGGATGCGCTTCCTGCAGCACTTCAATCTTGGCCAGCCGCTGGAGGAAAACGCCAGCGACAGCGCCGGACTGCAGCTGCTGTGGCAGCGCGGCAACGGCTGGCAGCCGCAGTTTGGCGTAGACCTGGAGTTCGCCAGCGGCGACCTGCTGCAGCTGCAGCCGCGGCCGGTGGTTGGCGCTACCGCGGCGCAGAGCGGCATCCGACCCACCGGACGGCATTACGACTACCGCGTCGACACCTCGCTGCTGGCAGCATTTGCCCAGTGGCAGATCGATATCGACCCGCGCTGGCAGCTGCACGCTGGCGTGCGCGGCGAGCGCCACGCGTTCGACTATGACAACCGGGTCGCCGACGGCAACCTGCGCGAGGACGGCACCCCGTGCAACTTCGGCGGCTGTCTGTTCAACCGCCCAGCCGATCGGCGCGATGACTTTACCGCGGCCAGCGGCCGGCTTGGTCTGCGCTATGCGATCAGCCCGCAGCAGGCGCTGGTCGGCCGCCTGGCGCGCGCCTTCCGGGTGCCGCAGGCCGGCGAGCTGTACCGCCTGCAGCGCGGTCAGGAGGTCGCCGATCTGCAGCCCGAAACGCTGCACGGCGTCGAGCTGGGCTGGCGACTGCAGCGCGCCACCTGGCGCGCCAGCCTCGACGGCTATGACTACCGCAAAGAACGGGTGATTCTGCGTGACGCGCAGGGCTTCACCTTCAGCGACGGTCGAACCCGGCACCGCGGCGTCGAGCTGGCGCTGGGCTGGCAGCCGGATTCGGCGTGGTCGCTCGATCTGGAGCTGGCGCACGCTGATCAGCGCTACCGGTTTGATCGCGCCGCCGCCGCTGGCGAGCAGATCCGGCGCGGCAACCGGATCGACAGCGCGCCGCGCTGGCTCGGCGGCGCCCGCATCGGCTGGGTCGCCAGCCGGCGAGACGAACTTGAACTGGAGTGGCGCCATCAGGGCGGCTACGAGCTCGATGCCGCCAACACGGCGCGCTATCCCGGCCACGACCTGCTCGCTCTGCGCTGGCAGCGTACCCTCGCCGCGAACTGGTCACTGAGCGCGCGAATCCTCAATCTAACCGACCGTCGCTACGCCGAACGCGCCGACCTCGCCTTCGGCCAGTTCCGCTACTTTCCGGGCGCCGGACGCGAGCTGTTTGTGGCGTTGAGCTGGCGCGCCAACTAA
>JBBRBN010000170.1:0-2661 GCA_038205755.1 Lysobacterales bacterium
GTGCGGCGAGATCATCAAACAGAGCGGCAAGAGACACGGATCACCAGTGAGCAAAAATTTGCTCCGGCGACGCGTTTTTGTTTTGAATGTCAAGCGATATTTGCAGTATTTCCGACTATTTCCTTAACTTGGGTGGATTGAGCGCGGATTGCCAACCAGTCGACCATCAGTTGCCAACTCCGCTGCGCTATTTATCTACCCCAGCCGGGGCGCTACCTCAGCGCGCGACTGGGAAATGGCTATCGCATGGGACGACTGGCGCACGACCGTCATTTGACGAGGCGATTGACCGCATGGCGGCGCTCGTCTGCATACGCCGGATTTGCCGCACCATGGTGAAAGGGCAAATCCGCTATCTTGGCGCGCGCCTTTTCCCTCATTTCGAGACCCCGACGGCGGCGAGCGATGACAGCGCCGTGCTACGGTTCAAGGAACGATAAAAAGAAAGAGGTGTCTATGTCAGCCGTTACGGTTTCCCCTAAATTCCAAGTGGTGATCCCACTGAGCGTACGCAAAGCACTGGGATTGGTGCCGGGCGCAAAGCTGCATGTTTTGCAGTTTGAAAATCGCATCAAGCTGATTCCGCTGCGCTCAGCGCAATCGCTGCTGGGTTCGTTGCCGGGTTTGGAAACCACCGTGCCACGGGATGCGGATCGGCTGTGAACGTCATCGATTCCTCGGCGTGGCTGGAATATTTTGCCGGAGGCCCGAATGCCGCGCACGTCGCGGCGGCCATTGAGGACCCGAATCAACGCCTAGCAGCCTGTCGGACGTAGCCCGCCTAGTTCATGAATCTCGCGCGCCCTCGCTTGTCTCTTGTCCGCACAGGAGACTACCTCAGTCGGTCGTATGGCCCGCTACGCCGCTTCTTCGGGACTCTGCTGTGCGAACAACATCCTGCGCGATCATCGCGCGAATTCATGAAACATGCGGGCTAAGTCCGACCGGCTGCTAGGGGTTCGGAAGCGCTGCACCCGGCTCCGCTCGCCGGCCTCCCGCCATGATTGAGCAGCGATTCGGCCGGGCGCTTCGCGCTCCGGCGCGGCCGACAGCGCCGGTCACGGTAGCGCCGACCGTGGCCACCGCGCCCGACCTTTGAACCAGACGATCCGCCGGGTCTCAGCGCTTGAGCAGGGACTTCAGATTGGCAAACGGATTGCTGGTGGCGGCAGCTGTCTTGTCTTCGGCGTGCAGCGCACTGCCGCCGGTGTGGTCGATCAGCCGCGAATGCTCGTTGTCGTGGCAGTAGATGCAGAGCAGCTCCCAGTTGCTGCCGTCTTCGGGGTTGTAGTCGTGGTCGTGGTTGCGATGGTGGACGGTCAGCTCACGCAGGTTGCTGCGGTCGAACTCGCGGGCGCAGCGGCCGCAGATCCACGGGTACATCGCCAGGGCCCGATCACGGTAGCCCTTGGCCCGCTGGTCGGCGTTGCGCCGGGCGTCAGCAATGATGCGATCAAGGTTGGCGGAGCCGGGCGGAGGCGGGTTGGTGGCCATGGATGGTTCGTCCTGAGTGGTGCCCAGAATGCGGATTGCGGGGCTGGGCTTCAAGGGGGTGTGGCGTTGGTCGGCGGGGTCGTCCACGCCGAACCGGAGGCGCTGGCTTGATGGCGTAGCGCGCCTCACGGCCCTCCGGCAGGGGCCGAGCGCAGCGAGGTGTGCTCAGGCGGGCTGCCGCATGGCGCTGTAGGCAGCCAGTGCGGCTTCGCGGCTGCTGCGCAGATCAACGATGGGCTGTGCGGGATAGTCCGGTGCAAGCCGCTTCAGGCTGGGCGGGTCGGTCCATGGCTGCTGGATCAGCCTGTTTGGAAGAGCGGCCAGCTCCGGCACCCAGCGCCGGACATAGGCGCCGTCAGGATCGAAGCGCTCGCCTTGGGTAACCGGGTTGAAGATGCGAAAGTACGGCGCCGCGTCGGCGCCGGTGCCGGCTGTCCACTGCCAGCCCTGGGTGTTGTTGGCGAGATCGGCATCAACCAGCGTGTCCCAGAACCACGTCGCGCCGTGGCGCCAGTGATAGCGCAGGTTCTTGGTCAGCAGGCTGGCGACAATCATCCGCACGCGGTTGTGCATCCAGCCGGTGTGCCACACCTCGCGCATGCCGGCATCGACAATCGGAATGCCGGTGCGGCCTCGCTGCCATGCGGCAAGCAGGTCGGGATCGGGCTGCGCCCAGTGGAACGCGCCGAATTGCGGGTTGAGATCGGCATCGCAGGTATCGGGAAAGTGGTAGAGCAGATGCACCGAAAACTCGCGCCAGCCCAGCTCGCGGACGAAGTGATCGGCCTGCGCACGCTGGCCTGCCGGCAGATCGAGCACGTGTAGCGCATCGACGCACTGGCGCGGCGAAATCTCGCCAAAGTGCAGGTGCGGCGACAGCCCCGAGGTGCCAGGAAGGTCGGGGCGATTGCGATCATCGTGGTAGCGCGCCACAGCGCTGTCGATGAACTGGCCCAGACGGGTCTGTGCGCCCGCTTCACCGGGCCTCCAGTACTCCCAGAAGTCTCGATCCCAGCGCAGCTGCGGAATCAGCGCAAGCGCGTCAACCTGCAGCGACGTGATCTCCGGCGGCGGGGCCGGCAGAGTGCCCCCCGCCCCGCGGGGGGGCGGCCACCAGTGAACCCGGAGCCCGCGCGTGCGCCCAAACAGGGGGAAAACCAAGTAATC
>JBBRBN010000171.1:0-2652 GCA_038205755.1 Lysobacterales bacterium
TGGCGCTGTGGCAGGCGCTGTTTGAGGCGGAAACCGATCCCGCGGTGCCTGGCGTGGTGCTCAGTCATCGCGGTGCGCTGTTCGGCGGTGGCGCGGATATTCGCGAGTTTGACTCACCCACCGCCGAGGCCGCGCCGAATCTGCATGATTTGATCGAGCGGCTTGAGGACTTTTCCGAGCCGGTGGTGATCGCGCTCAACGGCAGCGCCCTTGGTGGCGGACTGGAGCTTTCGCTCGCTGCCCACTATCGCGTGACAAACGCAACGGCGGCAGTCGCGCTGCCCGAGGTCAAGATCGGCCTGTTGCCGGGTGCTGGCGGCACCCAGCTTGCCGCGTGCGGTGGGATTGGAGCGGGCGCTGGACATGCTCCTGTCGGGCGCGCTGATGCCGGCGGCTGAGCTCGCCGATACGGCGCTGTTCGCCCGGGTGGTGGAGGGTGATGCCATCGAGGCGGCGATCAAGGTCGCGCTCGCCGCCGCCGCCAGTGGGCGTCGTCTGCGGCTGCGTGACGTGACTGTGGAACATCCCGATGCGCAGGCCTGCCTCGCCGGCGCCCGTGCGGCAGCGCTGGCGCCGGCGCAGCTGCCGGCACCGGCGCGCTGGGTGGATACGCTGGCTGCTTCGCTGCTGCCAGTCGATGCCGGCCTGCAGGAGGAAGGCATCGCTGCTCGCGCTGGCGATATCGACGCGATCTACCTCAGCGGCTGCGGCTTCCCGACCTGGCGCGGCGGCTCGATCCACTATGCCGGCCAGATCGGCCTGCCGAAGGTGTACGACAGGCTGCCAGGCGAGCGGCTATCGTGGCCAGGCCTGGACGCCAGCGGCGCGCTTACGGCCGCTGGCGCTGGTCGGCGGCCGGTTCAACGACTGATGCGCTGATTGGCGCATGGTTCGCGCGCTGCTTCAACGCGGGGCGCAACGATTCATAACCCGCTGTCAGCGCCCCAGCGCGCGGCGCTTTTGAATCAGCTGCGCAAGAATGCTGACCGCGATCTCGTGCGGCGTCTGGGCGTCGATCCCAATGCCGACTGGCGCCTGCAGATGGCCCAGCGCGGCCGCATGAGCGGGCAGGGCGGCCAGCACTTCAGCGATTCGCCGACTGCTGCCCATCATCCCGATGAAGACAGGTGGGCGCTGGCTCAGCACGCGCAGGGTGGCGACGTCGCAGTGGAAGTCGCGATTCAGGCATACGGCGAACAGCACGCGCGGCGTGGCCAGCGCCTGTGCAATCTGTTCGGGCTCGCCGGTCAGCTGCTGCGCGTATTCGAAGCGCGCAACCGCGTCGCGGCGCTGGTCGTAGACCCACTGGTCAAAGTCGAGGTGGCGGGCGAGGTCATGCAGTGCCAGGCCGCAGTGACCGGCGCCGATGATCAGCAGGCGCACGTCGGGTTCGACCTGCTGGCGGCCGTCGGCGCCGAGATCGTCCGCGTCGAGCGTCATCGGATTGCCCTGCGCCAGTTGCCGCGTGACGTGGGCAATGCGGGCGCGGTCGGCGTCCCCGTGCCAGCGGCGCAGGCCAATCCGCATGCGACCGCCGCAGATGCCGGCGGCACCGGGGCGACCGGTGAGGTCGATATCAACCTCAGCGCTGCGTGCGGCGCGATCCAGCAGCGCCATTGCCGCATCGATGACCCGCGCTTCGGCCATGCCGCCGCCGACGCTGCCATGGCATCCGCCGGCCGAAATCAGCATCCGGCTGCCGCCCTTGCGCGGCGTGGCGCCGCGGGTGTCGAGCACGCTCGCCAGCACCACCGTGCGATTCGCCAGCCAGGCGTGCAGCTGCGCAAACAGACGCTCGCTCACGCCTGACTCGCGCTCACGCCAGTCGGTCAGCGCGGACGCGCTCGATGGCGGCGTGGATGGCTTCGGGCGTGGCCGGGGCGGCCAGCGTGACCTGGCGGGCCGATCCGAAGGCGGCGACCGCCTCACGTAGCGCTTCGCGCACGCTCATCGCCAGCATCAGCGGCGGCTCGCCGACCGCCTTGCTGCTGAAGATCACCGCAGTGCTCGGCGCCGCGCTGGCGCGAAACAGGGTGAGGCGGAGGTCTGCCGGCACTTCGCCCACGGTGGGGATTTTGTAGGTGCTGGGGGCATCGGTCAGCAGGCGGCCGGCGGCGTTCCAACGCAGCTCTTCGCAGGTCAGCCAGCCCAGGCCTTGGACAAACCCGCCCTCGATCTGGCCACGGTCGATGGCCTCCGCCAGCGAGTCGCCAACGTCATGCAGCAGATCGACCCGACGCAGCGTGTGCACGCCGGTGTAGCCGCAGACCTCAACCTCGCTGACCGCGGCGCCGCAGGCGAAGTAGTAAAACGGATGGCCGCGGCCGGTTTGCGGATCCCAGCTCAGACCGGGCGTGCGGTAATAGCCCGTGCTGGAAAGGCTGATGCGCGCGCGGTACGCCGCTGCCACCACCTCGTCAAAGCGCAGCCGGCGACCGTCGCCGTGCTCGATGAACACCTCGTCAGCCTCGAACCGCACCGCGTCGCTGCTGCCACCCAGCAGCTGCGCCGCGACCGGCTTGAGCCGGCCCATCAGCGTCTCGCAGGCGGCCTTGATCGCCTGGCCATTGAGATCGGAGCCGCTGCTGGCGGCGGTGGCTGAGGTGTTGGGCACCTTGTCCGTACTGGTCGGCATGCTGCGGATGCGCGCCA
>JBBRBN010000172.1:0-2625 GCA_038205755.1 Lysobacterales bacterium
CGCATCCATGTCCATCTCAATGGCTACGCGTTCCGCCACCGCACTGACCCTGCGTGCTGCGTCGCGCAGACGATTGCAGCCCCGCCGCGGCGCGTCCAGCGCATCGAGCATCCGCTTGACTCGCGAATCAGCGCCAAGGCATCTCGACGTGCCTTCAGACGGGCGCGCGATCTTTCGCGCTGCTCACGAGCAGGATCGCCGACCTCGACCCAGTGTATGAGCAGCATCAGAGTTGCGCCCTGAATGTTCAACGTGGCGACGATCACGACGTGTGAACCGCCCTGAGCGCCCTGCAGGCTGCAACGCGTGAGTCGCGCAGCGAGGCGGAGCCGAATTCCCCAAGTACGACTAACGACCGAAGAGTCCTGACAGTCGCCAGCCGACCCCTGACGGTCATTGCAGGAACTGACTTCGATCCCGCTCTTGCCCGGGCTGGACGCATTCCGCCGAAACGCGTCGGCTTCACCTCCGCGAGTCCTCGGCCCACCGGCGCCGGTCATCAGCCCACCTCAACCTTGTTGCCCGCCGCCGACTGCGGCGTGGCAATCCGGCTACAAAGCGGCAGCGGATTGACCGGTTCGCCAGCGGGGCTGACGGCATCCGTCAATCTGGTTGCCCGGTAGGGCCGAAGCACCGGTTTCCTATTCGTTGGTACCGATTGTGATGATGCGATTGAGCTTGTCGCATGCACTCTCAAAAACGTCCTCAGGCGCCTGCTTCCAAGGATGCGCTTTGGCGGCTCGACTGCGCCAGTCAAACGACTTCGGCTGGTTTGTGATGATGTAACCGATAACGCCGTCGTCGGCATGAAGTGGCACGGCGAAAGGATTCGTCGCGTTGTAGTCCTGCGTGCTCATCGGCAAGCCGATAACGATGCTCGTCGGGTCGTTGATCATGCGGGGCGATAGGACGAGCATGGGATGACGCGCCTTCATTCCTCGCCCCGTCTGTGCGTCGAAGTCGATCCAGATGATGTCGCGACGATCAGGAACCCACCGCTTCACCATCAGCTGAACTCCACGCCCCGCGGTGCGTCAGCCATCGTCTCGCCCCCGTGGATCGTCGGATTGAACGCCTTGACCATCTGTTCGAGCGTCATCCGCGGCGGACCGCCAAGCGGGCGTGCGAGGACCTGGCCGTCAACGGCCTCGACGGTCACCCGCTGTCCGCGTACCAGACGCGCGGCCCGCGCTACGGCCGCCGGAATCCGCACAGCAAGGTTGTTGCCCCAGTTCTGCACCGTCAGATCGGCCTTGGTACCCATGTGATCGCTGCTCCAGAAATCCGTGATGTTTCGACAAGTAAAAACGTTCTGGCACCCGTTGCAGCACGTTTCAACATCGCGCCCGCGGCCCTCCCCCTGAGCCGCTAGCGACCGCCTCGCGGCGTAGTTGACGGTCGGTCAACAGAGGTTGGAAGGCCAGCCGATAATAGCCATCCGTGCGGGTCCGGCCGACGATGCAGGACTGGATGACCTCGGTTTCGATGGGCCAATCAAGAGCAGCGCCTACTGTTGCGCCAAGCCACTGTTGCGGCAAGCCACTGTTGCGGCAAGCCACTGTTGCGCCAAGCCAAGGGGATCGCATTCGTGCCAAATGCTTCCTCGGCCACCACCGGCAGCAGCATCGGCTGGGCCAGCCTAACCCGCCTATTTCATGAATCTCACACGCCCTCGCGCGAATTCATGAAACATGCGGGCTAAGACCCGCCAGTGCGATGACTGTCTAGCGGATTCAGGGTGTCCTGCACCGGCTCACCCTGCACCAGCTCACTGCACCAGCTCGGGCCTCGTAGAAATCGACCTGAGCTGCCTGCTTATGCAGGAGGGTGACCATCTCACGCATGTCCTGGTACCCGGCGAGCATCAGCGGAGTCAACCCCCTGTCGGAACGGCTGCCAGGACAGGCCGGTCACTGGCGACGAGCGCTTGGATACGCGACATACCATCGGCCTTGATGATCTCGAAGATGCCTGCAGTTGACTCGGCGGCACGGGCACCACCTCCAGTCAGCAGAGGGAGTTGGGTACAAATGGCGAGAACATTCGAAGTTGGTCCGGTAATCGCCATCGGGAAGGCCCCTGCGAGTGAGCAGCAGCTTGAGCTTGCCGAGCCCGCCACTTCAGCGCAGTTGCGTCGATGCCGGCGTGCCCCAACTATGGCTGTTCCGCATCCTCCCGGATGCCTGATCGTGCGGATTCCGCTTGGCGCATCACGACCCCGTTTCCACCTCCGAGAATGGCGACTTCACCCGCAGCTTTCTCGGCGTGTTCCGTTTCAGCGGCCGCGCGCTGGAGCTGGTCTGGAGCACCAGTCGACCGCTAACGCTCTGGCTGGGGCTGCTGACCCTGGTCGGCGGCCTGCTGCCGGCGGGCATCGCCTATATGGGTGCATTGATCGTCGATGCGGTGGTCGCGGCCAGCCGTGCGGCCACGGCGGGCGAGGCGGTGGTGATGGCGCCGGTGTTCTGGCTGATCGCGCTGGAGGCGGTGCTGGTGATGGCCATGGCCGGCGCGCAGCGCGGGATATCGCTGTGCCAGTCGCTGCTGCGGGCGCAGCTGGGCCAGCGCGTGAACGTGATGATCCTGGAAAAGGCGCTGACCCTGCAGCTGGCGCACTTCGAGGAC
>JBBRBN010000173.1:0-2621 GCA_038205755.1 Lysobacterales bacterium
GGCGCCGCGTGGCTGCTTCGCCCTCGGCGATGCTCTGCGGCAGCTTGCCGACAGTGGGCGCCTGGCTGGCTGCTGCGTCGGTCGAGGTCGCCGCAGCAGCGGGCGCGTTCATGCCCATGCCGCGCTGCATGCCGAACAGGTACAGGCCGTAGCCGGCTGCACCGGCTGCACTGAGTGCACTGATGACGACCCCGGCGATCACGAGAGGTTTAAGTTTCATGGTCTGCTTTCTGTGGGGTTTCAAGGACGGGCCGCTGACGGTGTGTCGTGGCCGACCGGCATGAGGTAGTTGATCCGGGCCCACAGGCGTGCGGCTTCCATCTCGAGGCGCAGGCGGTCCATGCGGGTATCGATCTCGCCGCGGCGCGCTTCGAGCACGGCCGTCAGCGGACTGCTGCCGCCGCGGTAAGCGGCGATGGCGGCGCGGGTGCGCTCGGTGGCCAGCGGCAGCAGCGAAAGGTCGTAGTGGGTGAGCCGCCCGCGGTCGCTGCGCCATTCCTGCAGCATGGCCAAGGCTTCGGCGGCAACCATGCGCGTCACCTCATCGCGCTCTGCGCGCACCTGCTCGACGATGGCGAGCTTGGCGGCGAGCTCACGGTCCTGCCGGTTCGTTCGGTCCCATTGCAAGGGCAACGACAGATTGATCGAGATCATGTTGGCGTACGCCGGACCGCGCTGGTTGACCATCAACTCGACGGCGACATCGGGCTTCTTGTTGGCCCGTGCCACCTCGGCATCCGCCTGCGCCATCGCCTCTTGCCGGGACAGGACGACGATCTGTGGGTGGCGGGCCAGTAATGAGTCGAGGTCTTCGGCGCGGATTCGAACCGCGTCTAGCGCAGGCGGCGCACCGAGCGCTTCGGCTGCTGACGCGCCGATCCAGCGCGCCAGCTGCGTGGTCGCCGTGGCAACTTGTCGCTGGGTCTGCGCCAGGCGGTCTTCGATCTGCGCGACGCCGGACCGCGCTTCGAACACATCGGCCTGCGAGCCGCGGCCGCTGCGATAGGCGGCGTCTGCCGCGTCGATCTGCAACTTGGCCTCGTCGCGCTGCGCTATCAGCAGGTCCCGGATGCGCTCCTGGTAGTGGCGGTCGAGCCAGGCGATCGCCGTGTCGCGCCGCAGGTTCGCCAGCACCAGCGCACCACCGGCCACGGCGACCTCGGCCTCACGTTCGAAGCGCGCAGCCCTCGCCTTGAGCTTGCCCTCGCGGGTGAATTCCTGCATCACGCCGATCGAGCGCATGGTCATGAAGTCCCGCGTCAGGCTGAACCGGTCCGGGCCGTCGATCGGCAGGTTGTTGATGCCCGCCTTCAGCGTGGGATCAGGGCGCTGGCCGGCTGCGATGGCCATTTCTCGGGACGCCGCTTCCAAAGTCTCCTGCGCGCGCAGTTGGCGAGAGCGTTCCTGCGCCATGCGCAACGCGTCATCGAGCGTCAATTGGGTGGCGTGCGCCTCGGACGCCCCCGAGCCAATGAGCGCGATGAGCGCGATGAGCGCGATGAGCGCAGCCAGTGCAATGCGGTGGGAATGAAACAACATGAAAATCTCCTGACGAACCTTGAGGGCCAAGTTCGGCTCGCCGCGATGGCAGGGGCCACGCAGACGGGCGCCACCGCGCGTGCTGCGGGCCGACGTTGCCGTCAGGACCGCAGCGCGCGCGGCGTCAAGAGATCAGATGCGGAAGACGCAGTGCAGGATGGCGTGCGGCGGCTCGGGCGCTGCATCCACGCTGGCGTCAGGGGCCGGGAAGCACCGGCCTGAACCGAGCACATGCTGCGGTTCGATGGGAATTGAATACAGCAACGTCGGGATGGGCGCGCTTACCACAGGCGCGGCTGCCGTATCGGCACTTTGCTGGCCCTGGCGGCAATATTCGGCGCACAGATTGGCCGCTTCGGGGTCCATCTGGTTACAGTCGAGCGGCATGCCGGTGGACCGCAATGCAGACGGCGCAACCGCCGCAGCCAGCGACATCACCGGTACCACGCCGCCGTTGGGCATGGAGATCGCCATGGAATCCAGGCCGCTCAGGCTCGGGCATACGTAACTGGCCACCGCCAACTGCGCGAACAGCAGCACGCCCATCAGCATGCGGCTGATCGACTTCCTGATGGTCCGGCTTAATTCCATGCGACCGATTCTATGTTGCTGCGATGCACGGGTGTGCCCGCTGGAACATGGAACAGGACACGACATTGGCCAGCCCTCACGGCCCTTACAGCGCTTGCCGCTTGCGTCGACTCCACAGCAGCCACGCACCGGCGCCAGCCAGCGCCACGTAGTTGACCACCATGAACCACGGCGTATTCCAGGCCACCCCGTCGAAGCCGCGCAGCGTGATCGGGTACAGCACGGGCGAGGGATAGAAATCGGCCGAATGGGTGAACACATCGATCACGATGTGCAGCCACCAGCCAAGCAGCGGTATCCAGAACGAGCGCATCATGGCCCACAGCAGCAGCGTGGCCGCGCCGGCGACCACCGCACTGTGCATGATGCAGTGCAGATGGAACACGAGCAGCTCGACCGTCGGCGGCAGCACCGGCTCGAAGCGTGGCAATGCCTGGAAGTAGCCACCCAGCGCTGCCAAGCCTTCTTTGCTGAACAGTGCCCAACCGACT
>JBBRBN010000174.1:0-2583 GCA_038205755.1 Lysobacterales bacterium
GCGCAAGCGCTTCATGAAGGAACACGGCACGGTCTTCCTGGTGCTGGGCATCATGCAGCGCTTCTGGTACATCAACGACAAGCGCCGCGAGCGCTTCGTCGCCATCTGCAAGGACAAGGACGTGCAGCAGATGACCTTCGAGAGCTACATGAACAAGAAGCTGACGCGCAAGAAGCCGATGCAGCAGGTACGTATCTTCTTCAAGGACATGGCGCACCTGCTGGGACTGGCGCGGGTCTAGACGAGGTCTGAGCGAGGCCTGAGCCAGTTCTCCGGCCCGCAGCGTGTGCGTCTGAGCTCCGACTTCGCTCCGCCTGCGCTGCGGCTGCGTCAGCGCGCGTCCCGCCGCTGCTCGCGCAGCATGAACAGGTACAGGCTCTCGACCTTCTCGCGCGCCCAGGGCGTCTTGCGCAGAAACTTCAGGCTCGAGCCCACGCTGGGGTCTTGGCTGAAGCAGCGCACCGGCATCTGTTCCGCCAAGCCAGGCCAGCCGAAGTGGGCGACCAGGGCTTGCAGCATGGCATGCAGCGTCACGCCGTGCAGCGGGTTGCGGGGCTGGTTGGGCTGGTTGGGCTGACTGGGCTGACTGGGGTCGGCGGGCGGGCCGGGTTGGATCGCGGGGGTGTCTGGCATGGGCGAGATTCTGGCCTGTGGGGCAGGAGTGACTGCCGATGCCGAAGATGCGCCCTGCTTGACGATGAGGCCGGCTGCATCTCGGCCGCCGAAGTCCGGCCGCGCGACTGGTCCTCAAGCGTCATCGGCCCGCGGGGCGCGGGCCGATCAAAGTCAAGCACTTCAGCCAGAAGTGGCCTGCCTGTCCTGCCTGTCCTGCCAGGCAAGCCCGGCAGGACAGGCCGAGGCCATCAACGCTCTGACAGCGTCAGCGCCCAGCGCTGGCCCGCAATGCGCACGGCCAGTTGCACAGGCAAGGCGCCTGCGGGTACTGCGCTGACGCTGAAGGAACGCGAGGCTGCGTTGTAGGTCAGCCACTTGGGCATCGGGCTGCCGTCGGCCATCGACAGCAGCGCCTTGTCGATGCCCGGCAGACCCGCCAGCTCGGCGGGCATGGGGAAGCCGAAGCTCTTGCCCGATTCCAGCAGCGACTTCGGCACCAGCACGACCACCAGGCCGGCGCTGCGTCCTTCGGGGTCGCGCACCAGCGTCACCGACAAGCCGTCGCCCTGCTCCTGCGCCACTGCGACGTCGCCTGGCGAGACGTTTGCTGCCTGTGAGCTCGCTTGTGAATCTGCCTGTGACCCAGCTTGTGACCCAGCCTCAGGCGCAGCGGCATCGCCGCTGCCAGTCGCCGCGCTGGCCAGGGCCTGCGCCTGGGTGATTTGCTGACCCGGCCGCGCCGGCAGACCCGCAAAGCCGCGTGGTGTCGTCAGGTCCAGCACCGCAGCTTGCAGCGGCAGCACCACTGAAACTGCCGGCTGCGGCATCACCGGCACCAAGGTGGCCGGCTCTGCGCTGCCTGCGGTCTCGGCCAGCGACCGGATGTTGCCGATGCCGAAGGCCTGATCAGACGCCAACACATAGTTGCCGCGGTCTGCACCGCCGCTGATGCGCACGTTTTCCACCACCACGCGCTTGTTCACGCCTTGGCTGGGGTCGACGAAGCTGGCGTTGCCGATGTCGATGGTGATGTCGTCGCCCGCCACACGGCCGTCCCGCAGTTGAACTTCGGCCGTGAGCGTGCCGTCGTAGACCTTGGGCACGACGACCACGCTCAACGGCAGCACCGCTGGCGCCACCGTCGACTGTGCCGACGCCGTCGTGTTCCACAGGTAGTTCACCGCGTCGGCCCCCGACAGCGTGATACCGGTGACCGTGATGGTCTTGGCGCTGCCTGCGTTCTTGTCGGCGTACGTCGGCTGTCCATAGCTGAACTCGAACTGGTCATTGCCGCGGCGGTTGTCCGACAAGGAAACACTGGCGTTCAGACTGCCGTCATACACACGGTCCAGCCCGGTGGCGGTGATGTTCAGCTGAGCCGGTGCGATGTCTGCCTGTGCAGTCACCACACGCGTCACGGCGTAGTTGCCGGCATCGGCGCCAGACACCCGCACGTCGGTGACGGTCACTGTCTTGCCGGTGCCCGCGTTCTTGTCGGCGAACTGGGCGCGGCCATAGTCGAGCTCGATCTGATCGCCAGTCACCCGGTTGTCTGTCAGCGTCACCGCCACGCTGGTGCTGGCGTCATAGCTGCGCGACTGCGCTGCCGCAGCCACGGCCAAGGCGCGCTGCAGAATGTCGCCGCTGCCGTTCAGGCTGGCAGGCAGCAGGTAGTTCTGCGCGTCCGCACCACTCAGCGTCAACCCGCCCACCGTCACCAGCTTGCCCGTGCCGGCGTTCTTGTCGGCGAAGCTGACCGTGCCTGTGCCGACCACGATCTGGTCGCCCTGAACGCGGTTGTCACTGACGCTGACGGAAGCCGTGCGCGTGCCGTCGTAGACCTTCGTGGCCACGGTGGCGCCGAGTTGCAGCTGCAACTGCGCGATGCTGGCCGTGGTGCTGGCCTGGCTGGCCACCACGTAGTTGCCGGCGTCGGTGCCGGTCAGGCTGATGCCGGTCACGGCCACG
>JBBRBN010000175.1:0-2525 GCA_038205755.1 Lysobacterales bacterium
ATCGTCGTCAAGGTCAAGGGCGACGACCTGACCGAGCTGGGCAAACTGGCCAACAAGGTGGTGACGCTGGCGCGCGCCACGCCGGGCGTGACCCGCGCTTTCATCGACCGAGACGGCCAGCTGCCGCAATTGCGCATCGACATCGACCGAGACGCTGCGGCACGCTTTGGTCTGAACATCGCGACATCCAGGACGCGATCGAGACAGCGGTGGCCGGCAAGACGACGAGCGAGTTGTGGGAGGGTGAGCGCCATTTCTCGGTGGTGGTGCGGCTGGCCGCCAAGCTGCGCACGCTGGATGCGCTGCCCAAATTGCTCGTTGGCACGCCGTCTGGCGCCCAGCTGCCGTTGGGCCAGCTGGCGCAGATCAGCCAGACCAGCGGCGCGATGAACATCGCCCGAGAAAACGGCCAGCGTGTGGCGGCGGTGGGCATCTTCATCCGCGACCGCGATATGGGCTCGGTGGTGGCCGACCTGCAGGCCGCCGCAGCACGGGACCTCAAATTGCCCAACGGCTACGAGGTGATCTGGTCGGGCGAGTTCGAGAACCAGCAGCGCGCGATGAAGCGCCTGTCCTGGGTCGTGCCGCTGTCGATCCTGGTGATCTTCTTGCTGCTGTTCGACGCCTTCAACAGCTTCCGCAGCGCGCTGCTGATCATTGCCAACATCCCGTTTGCGATGATCGGCGGCATCGTCGCGCTGGCGCTGACCGGCATCCCGCTGTCGGTGTCGGCGGCGATCGGCTTCATCGCGCTGTTTGGCCAGGCGGTGCTCAACGGGGTGGTGATGGTCACCTACTACAACCAATTGCGTGAGGGTGGCATGGCGGTCAACGAGGCGGTGATGGAGGGCAGCCTGACGCGGCTGCGCACGGTGCTGATGACGGCGCTGCTGGCAATGCTGGGCCTGCTGCCGATGGCGCTGAGCCACGCCATCGGCGCCGAGACCCAGCGCCCGCTGGCGGTGGTGGTGATCGGCGGTCTGGTATCGGCCACGCTGCTGACGCTGCTGGTGCTGCCCACGCTCTATGCCTGGGCGGCGCGCAAGGACCCGCCGGTTGGGCAGGGCAGTCTTGCCGCACCCGATGACGCGCAGGACGGATCGACCGCATGAGCCAGGCGCAGCGCCGGTCAGGGCGGTTGCTGGCCCTGTTGCTGGGTCTTACGCTTGGGCTGGCCGGAGTCACCCGTGCCGCTGCGCGGCCCACCGATCAGGCGCCTGACCCGGCGGCGAGCCTGTCCACCCAACCGGCCGTCGGCACTGCCGCTGATCCCGGCGAGTTCAAACTCACGCTGGGCCGTTACCACATGTCCGGCAGCAGCACCGGTCTTGTCGGCACCGACCTGAACCTGCGCTGGCGCCGCGACGGCCGCAACCTGTGGCTGGGCGTCTACCAGGACCGAGTATTTGGACGCGAGGTACGGGCCGGCTACGACGACCAGTGGGTCTTGCGCGACGACCCGGTGCTGCCGGTACAGTTGCAGCCCTCGCTGCAATTGGCCAGCGGCGGCTTTGTCGGCGGCAGTTTGGTGGTCCAGGTGGGCGCGCCGTTTTATGCCCAGCTCGGCATCGGCCGCACCAACCTGCGGCCCTATGCCAACCTCACTTTCGACCCCAACGACGCGGTCAGCGCGGCGCTGGGCTGGCAGGGCGCTGGCGGGCGGCAATTGCAGGTGCTGGTGATCGCCGATGACCGGCTCGGCACCGGCCAGCAGCACCAGCACCTGACGCTGCGCTGGCCGCTGGCAGATTCTTTGCGGCTGACAGCCGACCTGCTGCACAAACAAGGCCTGGGCGACACCGGCCCGGTCAACACCTGGGGCTGGACCCTGGGCCTGGACGGCAAGCTCTGGTTCGCCCGGCTGGCGCATGACCCCAGACAGAACTTCTCGGCTCGGGATGCTTGGCGCTTCTCTGCGGGCCGGCGGTTTTGAACGTCTCTCTGCGGCTCTGAGCGGTCGGCTGATCGTGTGGACCCGGGCGAATTGTGGTCGGCCGGTTTCGGCCAGTTCCAGTCGCTCGCGAAGGGCCGCTATAGAACGTAGCTGTACTGTCGCCCACCCCCCCCCCGAGTTGCGGGGCGAACCCCCGGCCTAGAGGGGTCGATGAGCTTTGGCGCGAGGAAATCTGGCGTTAGTCTTCAGTAAATCTGGAGTACACGCCATGTCAAGTCTATCCACCCAATGCCTCGGCGTCGCCGTGGCTACGGCCCTTTCGCTATGGGCTGCGCCTGCAGCGGCCCAAATCTACATAACAACCGACCGAACCATGGCCGGTGGTAATCCGCTGAACGGCAGTTACGTCGGCCAAACCGTGCTGATCGGCGCTTCGCTGATCTCTAACGGCGTCATCACCCGAGCGCCCAACGTGCACGTCGATGTTGTTGCCCCGGCCTTGTTCACATACAACGATCAGACTGGCGGCGGCCTCGCGGCCTACAGCAACAGCGTGGTACGCATCCAAGGCGGCACTTTTAACCAGAACTCCGGCACCGGTTTTGGTGGCAGCGTCAGCCTGTCCGACACC
>JBBRBN010000176.1:0-2360 GCA_038205755.1 Lysobacterales bacterium
CCACTGCGGCGGCTCGGTGCGCATCGTCGCCAGCATCGAAGAACCCACCGCCATCCGCGCCATCCTCGCCCACTTCGCAGCGCACGGCGCGCTGGGGAAAGCGCACTACCGACCCGCCCCGCGCGCACCGCCCGCTGTGGCCGCGTGACACCCCGCCGGGCACGATGCCTGTCCTGAGCGCAGTCGAAGGGCCGAAGGCGAAACAAGGCAAGACCACACGCAGCGGCAACGAATCCGCAGGCCCGCGCTCGGCCCGCTGTCGGGAATCAGCGAGAAATGGCCACCGACAGCGAGGCGGCGCGCGCCCGCGATGCCGAAATTCCACTCACGAACCTCCGATCTGCGCCCAAACTGGCGCTTGCGCGACCACCGCCTACTCGCCAGGCTGTTTAAAAAGGGCGTTTGAAGTTCCTATACTTTTGCTGCGATAGCGTCCATCGGAGCAACTTGAATGCTGGCGAATTGGATCGCTACACTGTGCGCGCCCTCTCCCTAATGCTAAATAATTCATGAAGATCAGCACAGTGCAATATGCCATGTGCCTCGCGTTTGCTCTCGGCTTCCCTGTACCAGTTCCGGCGGTGATCATCCTCGACTCGACCTGGGCCGAAGAAGGCGGCGACGAAGAGAACCTAACCGCGGGATTCGACGCAGCAATCGCGCTCGCCCGCCAGCCCCAATTCAACGCGCTGGTGGCTTTGTCATCGAACGGCGGTGATTCTTGGCGCGACTGCAGCGGCACCTGGATCGGTAATGACGGGCAGCATGGCTATGTGCTGACGGCAGCGCACTGCTTTGATGAAGAGACCCCTGCCGACGGTTTTCGCGTGCGCAGCCGCGGCGGCAACGAGTTTTCTGTAGTGAGCAGCGTCATCCACGAGAATTGGGTCGACACCGGCTCGACTACCGGCTACGACATCGCGATCCTGACCCTCGATGCGCCAGTGACTGACGCCGGACCGCCACCAAGGCTCTACGGTGGTAACGAGGAGCGTGGCCGTCTGTTGACTTTCCTGGGCTATGGCCTACGCGGCGTCGCCAGCATCGGCCAGAACGACGACTACCATGACGGAGAATCCATACCCGCGGCCGCCGACGGCCTCGTCGACTATGTTAAGGGCGATGGCGACGACGAGGACACCGGCAACTACCTCGGCGTGTTCCTTCCCGCCGAGGATGGCTCGATCGAAAACCCATATGGCGGCGCGACGCGACCGGGCAGCCGGCTCGCTGGCCTGCTCGGATCCGGCGACAGCGGCGGCTCGGCCTGGCTCAAGGTGGACGGCAGCTGGGTCCTCGCTGGCGTCAACTCAAATGGCACCGGCAATGCCGAGGCCGGCGAGACCTCGTGGTTCGTGCGAATCTCGGGCAAGCGCGAGTGGATTCTGGAAAACGTGCCGACTGCTCGCTTCGCCGATCCTGATTAGCCCTGATCCTCAGCATCATCAGCGTCTACCGCCCGGATAAGGCGATGCGCAGCGCCGGATGAAGGTGCACGTTCGATTTGCCGATCTGCTGCCACGCCTGACCGCCGCGATAATGGGCTGCAAGCCTTGTGCAGAGCAGGTCGTTCGCTTGGCGACCAATTTGCTCTGCTGAGGATTGGGGCTAATCAGGTCGCCGATTGAAAGACGATATCCGTATCCGCTGTGTCGGCTCGCGGCGATCATCGCATCAGGAAACGGTGGGGGGAAAGGGACGTAGGACTTTTCCAATCGGATTCGCATGGATAGCCATTGCCTGGCAAACAATGATTTCAACACGATGTTGGCGAAGACCATAATTCGGCCCGTGACTTTTAGCCCGCGCGGAACCGCGGGGCTTATTTCCGAGAACGCCCAGCCGCTGCCTTCCCGGCGCGCTGGAAACTCGAACGAATAACATTTCCGCCTGGAAAAGGGGACCGTCTGGAAAAGGGGACGGAGGCAATTAAGGCGCGAGCCTAAAGGGAGCTGGGCGTCGTAGGAGAAGTCCTACCTACACAGCCAGCTTCACGCTCACGGTTAACAGCACCAACACGGCGCCGACGTTCACCCCCGCTGCCGCACTGGCGCGCCAGCAGGGCAGCCCGGCCGGCGCGGCGGTGACGGTTGGTACGGTCAGCGATGCGCAAACTGCGGCCGGCAGTCTGACCGTCACGCAGATCGCCGGCGGCAGCGCCAGCGGCATCACGGTGGGCGCCATCAGCAACGCCGGCGGCAGCATCAGCGCGCCGCTGTCGGCGAGCTGCACGGCGACCTCGGGCACGCTGCGCTTTCAGGTGTCGGATGGGTCACTGACCGGCATCGGCAACCTGCAGGTCAACGTTTCTGCCAACGCGCAGCCGACGCTCAGCTACGGCAACGCTGGCGTCAGCAGCG
>JBBRBN010000177.1:0-2345 GCA_038205755.1 Lysobacterales bacterium
GTCCTGCGCGGCCATGCTTTCCGTGACTTCGAGATGCAGACACCGGGGTGGCAGACCGGTGGCGACTAGCAGCGCCTGCACCGAGGCGACAAAGTCGGGCTGCTGCAGCTGGGCTCGCGACAGGTTCACCGCCGTCCACCCTGGGGCCGCCGAGCCCAGCTCACTAAGCCAGCGATTCTGCTGCTGCACCGCGGTCGCGAGCACGAAATCGCCAAGCGCGCCGATCAGCCCGCATTCCTCTGCCACACCAATGAACTCGAACGGCGGCACGATGCCGCGCTGCGGATGCCGCCAGCGCACCAGCGCCTCTACGCCGACACAGCCGACGCGGCCGTGGCCGGTCTCCGCCCCGTGCAGTCCGACAATCGGTTGGTAAACCACGAACAGCTGCCCTTCGGCCAGCGCCACCCGCAGTTCGGACTCGGTGCGGGCGCGCTGCACCGCACGCTCGCGCAGTCCCGGCTCGAAAACGACGAAGCGGCCGCCGCCCTGGCGCTTGGCCTCGACCATCGCGATGCTGGCGTCGAGCATCATGGCGTGGGCATCGCCTTCAGCGCCTTTGCCGAACAGCAAGCCGCCGCTGACGCTGCAGGTGAGGGCATTCCCGGCCACAACGCAGGGCCCGCCCAACACGTCGATCACGCGTTGGCTGATCGTCAGCGCCTCGTCGCTGCCAGCCAGGGACCCGAGGAGAACTACGAACTCGTCGCTGCCAACCCTTGCCGCGATGGATTCGCCGGCGCGCAGCACGCTGCGCAAGCGGGCCGCCATGACGCCGAGCAGACCGTCGCCGACGGCGGTGCCGTACAGGTCGTTGACACGCTTGAAGCGGTCGCAGTTGAGGAACAGGACGGCGAACCGTGATCCCGCGTCTCGCTCATGGCGCAGCAACGCGTTGGTAATCGTCGAGCTCAGCGCTGCCCGGTTTGGCATTTGGGTCAGCACATCCATCAACGCAGCATCGCGCAGGCGCCGGTCAAGGTGTTTCTGGTCCTGCCGCACTTGCTGGCTGACATCATCAAGCACCGCCATCATGCGCCCGCCATCGAGCCTGACGATGCTGATCGACAGTGTCTTTATGCTCTCAACGCTGCCGCTTGGCGACGTGAAGCGCAGCCCGTCGCAGATCACGGCGCCCTCATCCGGCGCGGCATGCGCCAGGCCCCGAAGTTCCGGCGCCGCGCCTTCGAGCAGGTTGAACAGGTTGTCCAGCGAGCCATCGCTGGACAACGGCATCAACAGCTGCGCTGCGGTCGGATTGATCATCTCGACCTCGCCGTCCAAGGTCGTCTGCACCAGAGCGATTGGTGCCTGGTACAGGAACTGGATCAGCGCCTCGTAGGCCGCTTCGGAGACGGTGCCTGACATGGCGTCAGCCCGCCTCGACAGGCACCATCGCCGGCCCGCAGACCCGATTGCGGCCGCTGTGCTTGGCCGCATACAGGGCTTCGTCGGCACGTTTAAGCAACGCTTCGACGCTGGGGGTGGCTTCATCCATCGCTGCGATGCCGATGCTCACCGTGCAAGCCACCGGGCCGGCGTCAGTCTGCGTCGGCTGCGCTTCGAGCGCGGCACGCAGGCGCTCGGCAACGCGCTGCGCGCTGGCCAGATCTGCCGAGGGCAGCAGCACCGCAAATTCTTCGCCGCCGATGCGGGATACCACGTCAACCTGACGGAAGGTGGAGCCCATCAGGCGCGCGATGTGACGCAGCACGGCATCGCCGACCGGGTGGCCATGGGTGTCGTTGATTTTCTTGAAGTGATCGGCGTCGATCAGCACCAGCGTCAGCGGGCGCGGCAGCCGCCGCCAGCGCCGAAGTTCGGTTTCGGCCGCGTCGAAGAAGGCTCGGCGGTTGCCGATGCCGGTCAGGTGGTCGCAAACCGCGGCATGACGTGCCTCCTCGGCGGCGTCGCGGTGACCGGACATGTCGCGAATGATCAGGCAATAACCGGTCTTGTCGGCACTGGCGAACGCTGCGGCGAGCGGGTTGCCACCCTCCAGCGCGCGCTGGGGAGCGATCATCGCGCTGCCCCAGAAACGCTTGCCGTCGGCGCGTACGCGCCAGCCGTCGTCCAGGCTCCAGCCGCTGAACTCGGCCTCGTGAAGGCGGTCCAGCACGCGATCGGGCGTGATCGCATCCTCCGGGTAAAACACCCCGAGCGAGCGGCCGACCACCTCGGCACCATGGCCGGTAACGCGGCCAATGCTCTCGTTCCACTCGGCCACGCAGCCGTTGGCGTCGAGATCGATCAACGCATAGTCCGAAACCCCCGTGAGGATGGCGGTCAGCCAGATCTCCTGATGGCGCAGCAGGCGTTCGCGCTGGGCCTGCGCGGTGACGTCC
>JBBRBN010000178.1:0-2279 GCA_038205755.1 Lysobacterales bacterium
CTGGAAGATCATGGCCGCCTGGTGCGACGAGCCGTGGTGGGCCGCCGCGCGCAGCAGCGACACCCGGTAGCCCAGGCCTTGATGCTTCATCAGCGGGTCGATCCACTCGGCCGGATCCGCGGCCCCTGCCGCTCTGTGTTCAGGCCGCACGATGAGGTAAAAGCCGTGCCTTGGACTGGCCAGCTTGCCCTTGGCGACGGCACGCGTGAGCGCCGGTGACAGGGCACTGAGGGCGATACCGGACGCGACCGCGCCATCGCGACTGAACCAGCCCCGCCCGGCGGCGAGACGGTCGTCGATGAAGGTGTCCAGGGCGGCCATGACGGAGCATATGCGAATTCAGCCTTAATGTGATCTTTTTTGCATACGAAATACGCAGCAGCGAACGTAGGCCCCGCTTGCAAGAACTGCGGCCGATTCCAGCGCCAAACTCGCGAGGGCCAGCAAGTACATTGGCTCGCGCCGACCGCCGATGACATTGATCGAAAACTCATCGCTCGGATGCGGCGTGATCGCACCTACGCTTCAGCAATCACCTGCACCACGACTCGCTTGAACTGCCTCGCATCCACCTCCCACGGCGCTGCCGAGCAGGCTCGCCTGTTCGTGCGCTTAGCGACGGTGATCCAGGCAACCGGCCTTGGGCGATCGACCATCTATCGGTTGGTGGCCAGCGGCGCGTTTTCGCGTCCGGTGCACTTGGGACCGCGCGCGATCGCCTGGCGCTGGTCCGACCTCAAACAGTGGAGCGCCACGCGCGCCGCAGACCATCATTGACTGCGCAGCCCCGCTCGCGCGCACGGCGGCGGCTCAAGAGCGGGCGCAGCCCGGCGCCAGCGCACCTTTGACGCGGCGCGCTGCGCGCCGACGCTTGCCGGCCGGGCTGGTGGCTCTTGAGCGGCCAGCCCCCGAGCCCGTCCGGCGGCGAGGACACCCTCCCGTCCGACTGGCCTACCGTTCCATTTCTGGTCCGGTCCGCGTCGGCGTCGGCGTCACCCTGGGGCCTGCTGAACGCGTCATGCCCGGAAGCGCCCACTGCGCAGCCGACCGCGCCATCCCAGCGCGCACCACCGGCATCTCGCGCACGTAGCGCAGGATCGCGCTGCCGAGGTCGCGGTCCGAAGGCTCCGGCGAAGCCGCCAGCGCCTGGGCGATCTGAACCCAGGAAGCTCCGACGCCATCCAACAAGCTCGTTGCTCAAGCCAATGCCGCCTGCGAACTTGTTCCAAGGCAGGCGCATGAACGGATCGTGCCGCTGCCGACGAAGGTGCGGAAGTCCCCGTCAAGTGTGGCGGCGCGGCCTTGCGTCGTCCCGCAGCGTCCCGTGTGCACCCTAGCCGTTTCAGCAAGTTCCAACGCCGTCACGCACTGTTTCAACTCTCTGCTTGGACACCGCCCGTCTCAGTCGCGCACCACGAGCAACCCCGATTCGCAGCAGTCGCACGATGACAGCACAGGTGCTATCATTTCTCATGGTCACTGTGGTGCTGGACACCAATGTTCTGGTCGCGCCGCTCTTGCGCGGGGGCGGCACGACGCGCGCTGTGCTTCGTGCATGCCTTCGGGGTCAGTACCAGCCCGTATTGGGGCCAGCACTTCTGGCCGAGTACGAAGACGTTCTGGGCCGCTCGAAGCTGTTTGCCGACTCCGCACTGTCGGCCAAGCAACGGGGAGAAGTGTTCGATGGTTTGATGAACCAATGTCGCTGGGTCGAAGTGTTCTACGCCTGGCGGCCGAATCTGCCTGATGAAGCCGACAACCATCTGATCGAGTTGGCGGTGGCCGCGCAGGCGGATGCGATCGTGACGCGCAATCTGCGGGATGTTGCGCGCGGCGAACTGAAATTCCCTTCGCTGCGGGTGCTGACGCCCGAGCAATGCCTGGAGGCCTATCCATGTCCACCCTGACGATTCGTTTGCCGGACGACAAGCACGAGCGGCTGAAGGCGCTCGCGAAGTCGAACTCGATCAGCATCAACAAGCTGATGGACGAGCTGGCTACGGTTGCTTTGGTTAACTACGACGCTCGCGTGCGCTACGAGACGCGTGCGGCGCGCGGCAACCCCAAGCGCGCACTGGCCCTGCTCGACAAGCTGGATCGCATGGAGTGAGCTGGTGCGGGCTGACTGGAATGATGGGCGCCGATTCAAGCAGCGCGCAGAGGAAGCACGTTCGCACCAGCGGCCAGCACCTCGATACGGTCGGCCAGATACTGAAGCGCCCTCTTCCGATCCGCCGCCAACTCCATGTGGCTGTAGGCTGCCACCGTCGCGTTTTTCT
>JBBRBN010000179.1:0-2223 GCA_038205755.1 Lysobacterales bacterium
CAGGGCGTGCACGTCGTCAGACGTCAACAGCCGGAAGCGCTGCGTCGCGGGCGCCTCGGCACACTGCAGCAGCTCGTCGGACAGTGCAGCTATCTGGCGACTCATCGCCTGCAGGTCAGGCAACCGCGCTGCCTGCACCACGCGCCGGCCAATCTCGGCAGCTTTCCGCTGCTGGGCCTTGTCCTTGACCAGCTTCGCATGGTGCGCCGCCTGGCGCACGCTCACCACAGACTGCGTCATAGCGTGCAGGTACTGCAGGCCGCCGCACGCCTCAGCGACACCTTGGTTTTGCAGGCGGTCAAATACGGCCAGAACGTCGACCTGCCCGCCGGCCAGCCGCGCCGCTACAGCTGCAGCCCAGATCATCCGGTGCTGCTCACCTTGAAAGTCAGCAGCCGTTAGCTTGACTTGCTCAACGTCTTTGAATGCTTCGTCACCGAACAGCATCAGCGCACCCAATACGCTTTGCTCTGCTTCGGCAGACCATGGCAGCTCGTCCGGCTCGGCTCGATGTTTCGCTCCCACGCTCGGCGCCCGGCTCATTCCCGTGGCGCCTCGACCAGCTTGCGCAGGTCGAATAGCGGATCGGACAGCGCCACGCGCTGGCCGGTGCGGTCGAACACTGCCAGGCGGCAATCTCCCTGCAGGACGGCCCTGTACCAATGCGGCAAGCCGGTATCGGTGGCCAGCAGCGGCGCCCGCCAGATCGGCCCGCCTGTGCCGCTGATGTGCAGGCGCCAGGCGGCAAAGGCCAGCATTGCGTGGGCGTTGTCGCTGGTGAGTGGCGGCCTCAGCGGGGTTGGCCGGCGCATCGACATCGGTCGAAGTTGCGGCGTCACACCGGCACCCCGCGCGACTTCATGGCGTCGATCTTGCCGCGGGCTAGCTGGGCGGGTTCGCTACCTTGCGCGGCCTGGCGCGGCGCGTTCAGGATCGCCGCTTCCAGCTCTGCCCGGTGCCATCGCCGCAGGCGTGGACCGAGCAAAATCGGCCGTGGCATCCACGCCTCTTTCATGACTTCCGCGAACGTCCGGGGCGAAATGCCCATGACATCGCGCGCCGCTTGCTCATCGGTCAGAAGGGCGGCGCCGGGCGATCTGATCGGCGCCTGGCGCGTCTGTTTCTGGTGCAGTTCAGGTATTGACACTGGTGTAGCTCCAACGCTGCACCTTGCAGCGATGGCGCGATATTGGTAGTTAACTGATTGGGCGGAAAGCAGAAAGCCGGACACTCGCGAACAAAGAGCAAAAAGCCGCCCGAAGGCGGCTGTGATGCGGTCGTTCATCCTTTTCGTCGCCGCAGGGCGTCATAGGCTGCCGTCTTGCCCAGTCCGGCTGCCGCGAAGGCTTGCCGACGCGACATCCCCGAATTGCTCGCCGCCTCGGCCACCTGCTCGCGGAACAGCTTTACCAGCTCGCGCTTGATCGACATTCGCCCCTGCCCCCCGAAGTGAGCACGCAAAGCACTTGCGCCGGCATCGGTGGCGCGGCGGGCCACCCTCAGCACCAGTTGGAAACCATCGTCGGCGGGATCTTGCGGTGGCACCCACTGCGCGCCATGCGCTTGTCCGATGGCATGCAAGATGTTGTCGACCACTGCAGCAGCGAATATGCGCAGCAGCTGCGCCCATCCCTCGCCGCGGGCCTGCAGGGGCCAGGGCAGGGGCTCGGGATCGACGCGGCAGGACTCCTCCACCCACACGGCTGGATCGCCCAGGATGCGCTGCGCAGCGGCATCAAACATGGCGAGGAGAAGGAGCGCATCCTCGCGCCGATTCTTGCCCTCGGCCTCAAGGTCGCGGCTCATGCCGGCTCGGTGACTTTCGCGCAGCCGATTGGCACTACGCTGTAGCCCCAGGCTGGGTGGTACGCGCCGGGGCAGCACTGATCATCTGCTTGCGCTCGCGCTCGGCCTCTGCCGCAGCGACTACGTCCCCGAAGCTGAGGATCGCGGTCAACTCTTGCTTTTGCATTTGGTTCTCCTAGCTCACGCCGCCCTGAAGGGCAGCACGTTGGACACCGCCGGCTGCGACAGGTACTCGGCCCAGGCGTCTAGCAACGCCTGCCGCTCCTGAGCGAACACGCTGCGGTTGTAGGCCGCGCGCACCCTGTTGCTTTCCGCATGGGCCAGACAGGCCTCGATCACGTCCGGCCGCGCCGCGCCGGTCTCGTTGGCCCAGGTGCTGAAGGTGGCGCGGCAGACCCCGTGCACGGTCGTGCGGTC
>JBBRBN010000180.1:0-2109 GCA_038205755.1 Lysobacterales bacterium
GCGGCCCTGCGCCTCGAAGGGGAAGGTCGAGCCATCCCGCCGCACGCCCGTTACCTCATAGGCCGCTTCGTTGCCGGCCGCGATCTGGCGCTGGATCAGCTCGCGCGACGCGGGTGTGGCGAGCTCGAAGCCGTTCATGCCGAGCAGTTCGTCGGGCGCGTAGCCGAACATCTCCGCCAGCCGTGGGTTGGCGTCGACGATCCTGCCCCGGTCGTGGAACATGATGCCCTCGAAGGTTGCGTCGGCCAGCCGGCGGAAGCGGAGCTCGCTCTCGCGCAGTTCTTTCTCCGCCCGCTTGCGGGTGGTGATGTCGCGCACGACGCCGATGTAGCGGCCACTCTCATCCTTCAGCGCCGTGACCAGCAGCTCCACGTCCAGTTCGCTGCCGTCAGCGCGCCGGCCGCGCAGCTCGCGACGCGTTTCGACGATGGACGGCAGCACCGCGGCCGCCGCCATCCGCCCAACCGCTGGTCCATAGGCGTCGGGCAGCAGCGTCGTGAGGTCGTTGCCGATCAGCCGTGCGCTCGAATAGCCAAAGATGCGCTCGGCCGCGGGGTTCAACGTGGCGATCTTGCCGCGCTCATTGACGGTCAGAATGCCCTCGGCCACGCCATCCATGATGGCGCGCACCTGCGCCTCGCCGGCGCGGGCCGTCTCCGCGGCGCATTGATGGTCGCGCATGGAGCGCTCGAGGCGTTCCGCCATGCCATCGAAGGCGGCGGCGGCCCGGCCGATCTCGTCACGCCGTGTCATGCCAACGCGCCGCTTGAGGTTGCCGTCGCTGATCTCCTGCGCCGCGTCGGCCACCGCGCCGACCGCGCGCCCCAGGCTCCAGGCCAACCCACAAGCGATCAGCACAGCCATGCCGATGGTGAGTCCGGAGCCCCAATAAATGGCGTCCAGGAGGCGCTGGTTGGCTCGCTCCGCGGTGGCGCTGCGCTCAGTCAGCAATGCCTCCTCGTCGGCAATCGCGTCGGTGAAGGTCTGGCGAATAGGCGTGAACAACTGCCGGTCGGAATTGTTCTGGGCAAAGGCCACCACGCTGTCGATGCTGCGCTGGCCGGCTAGCGCCTCTTGTCGCAACGTCAGCCCCGGTGTCACCACCTGCTGCTGCCACGCAGCGACCTGCGCGTCAATCGTCTGCCAGCGCGCAATCTGAGTGGGGCTGTCGGCACTGAGTGAGGTGAGTTCGGCCAGCTGCGTCTGATAGCTTTCCCAACCGCTGTCGAAGCGCGTCATGAACGTGTCATCGCCGGTCAGCATGTAACCGCGATAGGCGCCCTGCATGGTGACGGCGCCGAGGCGCGCCTCGTCCGCCGCATGTAGGACCGTCAAGGTGTGCTGCACCGATTGCGCTGCTGCCCGGTTGGAGCGTGTGGTCTGCAAGACCAGCAGCCCCTGTCCCAGCATCAGGCAGACAATCAGTCCGATCGCGAGCAGCAGCTTCCCGCGCAAGCGCAAATTCTGGTACCACCCGACAGGCGACGTCTTCGGCACGCACGTTTCCTCACTGAGCACGGCAGGCTGACGCTGGCAACAACGAAGCCCAGCCCAACCATCTGCTGTCATGCTAGCCAATGCGCGCCCGTTCGCATCTGGTACTCAGGCCCCAATGCCAAGCGGGCTGTCCGGCCCGTGATGCTTGTGTGTCAGCATGGTATGCCGCGCCGCGCGCCGGAGGCGAAGCGCGGCTGTGCTGACGCCGTGGCGCCGATTCTGGTATATCGAACATGCGATATATCGGAGCGAGCGGGAGCGGCAACACGTGACAGACGACGTGCAAACGTCAACCAGCAAGGCCGAAACGATCTACGCGCAGCCTGACGCCGGCGCCTATGTCGCGCCAGTTGGACCGGGCCGCGCGGCGCTGGCGTTCCATCGCCGCCTGCCCGGCTACGCGCCGACGCCACTGCTCGACGCCGTGGAGCTGGCGCGCGCGCTGGGCCTCGGGCGCGTCTGGCTCAAGCTCGAAACTGAACGCCTCGGCCTGCCGGCCTTCAAGATTCTCGGCGCCTCCTGGGCTGTCTACCGCGCGCTGGCCGAGCGTTTCGGCGAGCCGCCCGCCTGGCAGACGCTCGACGCGCTGGCCGGCTGGCTCGCGCCACAGCT
>JBBRBN010000181.1:0-2038 GCA_038205755.1 Lysobacterales bacterium
GAGCATCGTCTGCACCTCGGGCTCGCGACCGGCGGCGAGCAGGTGCTCGACCAGGTGGCGCTGCGCATATCCGTCGTCGGGCAGCTGCGTCCAGTCGCCGTCGCAACGGACCGACCAGGCTTGCAGCAGCGTGGCCTCCAGCGCTGCGGCGCCGACCAGTCGCATGAGGTAGCCATGCTGCAGATCGTGGATCAGCACGCGCTTCGCGCTGCGGCCAGGCTGCAGGCTCAGCAGCGCCCGCCCGGCCAAGCGTGCCAGCGTCTTGGCCGACTGCGCTGCCGTGAGTCTCGCAGTATGCGCCCACAGCACGGCCACCGCCGGCTCGGCGATGCCGCCCGCAGGGCGGAAGGCTGCGAGCTCGCGCAGCCGCGCACCGGCGGCGGCATCCTCGGCATCGAGTGACTGCAGGCTCAGGCCCAGCGACTTCAGCACGGTCGGGTGCGGGTAACCCTTGAAGCGTTGCTCGGCAAAGTCGAGTTCGTGTGCGCGCAGCGCGGCAACCAGATCGGCCCAGGCCATGCCCTGCTGAAACATGGCGCCGTTGAGCGCGAGCGCGAACGGCAACCGGCCGCATTCGCGCGCGACCTCGGCGGCCTCGGGTGGCAGCGCATCGGGCGACACACCCGCCCAGTCGGCCAAGTGCTTAAGCGCCACCGCCTCATCCGGAAGCTCAAGCCCGATCGCAGGAGCGCCCAATGACTCCCCAAGATCGGCGCGGCGAGTCGTCAGCAGCAGACGACAGGCCGGCCCTAACGCGTCGACTAACGGCTCGGCCTGCTCAGGCTGCCAAACGTTGTCCAGCAAGACCAGCAGATTTCGCGTCTGCAACAGGCTGGCCAGACGAGTGGACGACTCGCCGGGCGTGGCGTGGTGCTGCGGCGGATCGCCGAGCAGGCGCGCCAGGTCGGTCATCAGCACCAGCGCGGGCGTGGCCTCGCTGCAAGGCAGCCACAGCACACCGTCGGCAAACGAACGCCGCGTGGTGGTCGAACGCGCGAAGGCCGCGGAGATCACCGACTTGCCGAGGCCGCCCATGCCGTGCAGCACGGTTACGCGCTCGGGGCCGGTCAGCGTGACGGGCTTGTGCTCGTCGACAAGCACCTGCGCAGCCAGCGCCGACAGCGCATCGGGCCGCGGCTGGAAGTGCGGCGGCACGTCGGGCACGCCGCCGATCAGCGGGCCCAGAGGCGGCGGTGGATCGCGCAGCACGCGCAGCAGGTCGCCAAGGCTAACTGCGGGGTCGGCGCGCGCGCTCAGGTCGGGGCAGTGGAAGCCGCGCAACTCCGGCGGCAGCATCGCGTGCAGGCCCAGGCGCAGCACCGGCGTGACCGGCTTGCTCTCTGCGAGTGCGGCCTGCCATTCCGCGCGGCAATAGTCCGACGCGATGCAGCGCGGGCCGATCACCACCACCAGGCGGTCTGCGGCGCGGATCGCCTCGCGGATCTCCTTCCGGAACGTCAGCGCCCGGCTGGGCTTGCATTCGCGGTCGAACCAGACCGCATGCCGGGCAGCGACCAACTGGTCGTACAGCTGGCGCGCAAACGGCTCGTCATCGCCCCGTGCGTACGACAGGAACAGCGACGGCCGGGTATCGGGCATGGCGTACTACTCCTGGCGAGAACAAAGCTTACGGGATGGCCAGAACCACGCCACTGGTGGCGTGCCCCTGCGATATCAGATCATGAATTGCACTGACTCCCGCGCAACGGCAGGTGCTGTGCGATCTCGTGCTCGATCACGCGGTCCAAAGAAAAGAGGATGACCGCCATCCAAATCGACCCTTCGCAGCAAGCGACCCGACTCGACCCGATGCTGCCAGACACGGTTCTCGCGACGGCCGACCGCTGTACCTTCAAAGCTGAGATCGACCGACATTCAGGCACGGCGACAAAGGTTCAATGGACTAAACCGCTATCGCGGTAGGCGCTTCGGCGCCAGTGTGGTGTTTCGTCATGGCGCTGATTCTGCGAAGTTGTTGATCGAGGCAATCCGCCTCGTTCATCAACGGAGCTGCACCCATGGACACGACCACCCACAC
>JBBRBN010000182.1:0-2032 GCA_038205755.1 Lysobacterales bacterium
GGCAGGGTTGTCGGGCATGGGCGAGATTTTGGCCTGTGGGACAGGCGGTGGAAATCTCCGCAGTGGTGCAGCAGACGGCCCGCAAAAGCAAGGAAGCGTACGCCGGGTCGCCCGAGCTGAAGACTGGCCTGCAAGTTCGAACGCGGGGCGGCCGGCGGCTTGGGGCCCGCCGAAAAAAATCGGCCCACGCATGCGTGGGCCGATCAAAGTCAAACTTCTCGATCAGAACCAGCCTGCCCCGCTGCCAGGCGAACCCGGCAGCAGGGCAAGGCCGTCAACGCTCAGACAGTGTCAGCGCCCAGCGCTGGCCTGCAATGCGCACGGCCAGTTGCACAGGCAAAGCGCCCGCGGGCACTGCACTGACGCTGAAGGAGCGCGCAGCTGCGTTGTAGGCCAGCCACTTGGGCATCGGGCTGCCGTCGGCCATCGACAGTTGCGCCTTGTCGAAGCCCGGCAAGGCCGCCAGCTCGGCAGGCATGGGAAACCCGAAGCTCTTGCCCGATTCCAGCAGCGACTTCGGCACCAGCACGGACACCAGGCCGGCGCTGCGTCCTTCGGGGTCTCGCACCAGCGTCACCGACAGGCCGTCGCCCTGTTCCTGTGCCACTGCGACGTCGCCTCGCGAGACGTTTGCTGCTTTCGAGCTTGCCTGTGAGCCTGCCTCTGAGCTTGCCTGTGAGCCTGCCTGTGAGCCTGGCTCTGAACCTGCTTGCGAGCCAGCCTCCGGAGCAGCGGCATCGCTGTTGGCAGCGGCTGCGCTGGCCAGGGCCTGCGCTTGGCTGATCTGCCGTCCCGGCCGCGCCTGCAGACCGGCAAAGCCGCGCGGTGTCGTCAGGTCCAGCACCGCAGCTTGCAAAGGCAGCACCGCTGAAACAGTCGGCTGCGGCATCACTGGCACCAAGGTGGCCGGCTCTGCGCTGCCTGCGGTCTCGGCCAGCGACCGGATGTTGCCGATGCCGAAGACCTGATCGGACGCCAACACATAGTTGCCGCGGTCTGCCCCGCCGCTGATGCGCACGTTTTCCACCACCACGCGCTTGTTCACACCTTGGGTGGGGTCGACAAAGCTGGCATTGCCGATGTCGATGGTGATGTCGTCGCCCGCCACACGGCCGTCGCGCAGTTGAACGCCGGCCGTGAGCGTGCCGTCGTAGACCTTGGGCACGACCATCGCGCTCAACGGCAGCACTGCGGGCGCCACCGTCGACTGTGCCGACACCGTCGTGTTCCACAGGTAGTTCAGCGCGTCGGCCCCCGACAGCGTGATGCCGGTGACCGTGATGGTCTTGGCGCTGCCTGCATTCTTGTCGGCGTACGTCGGCTGGGCAAAGATGAACTCGAACTGGTCATTGCCGCGGCGGTTGTCCGACAAGGAAACACTGGCGTTCAGACTGCCGTCATACACACGGTCCAGCCCGGTGGCGGTGATGTTCAGCTGAGCCGGTGCGATGTCGGCCTGTGCAGTCACCACCCGCGTCACGGCGTAGTTGCCGGCATCGGCGCCAGACACCCGCACGTCTGTGACCGTCACCACCTTGCCGGTGCCTGCGTTCTTGTCGGCCAACTGCGCACGGCCGTATACGAGCTCGATCAGATCGCCGGCCACCCGGTTGTCGGACATGGTCACCGCCACGCTGGTGCTGGCGTCATAGCTGCGCGACTGCGCTGCCGCTGCCACGGCCAAGGCGCGCGGCAGGATGTCGCCGCTGGCGCCCAGACTGGCGGGCAGCAGATAGTTCTGTGCGTCCGCACCGCTCAGCGTCAAGCCGCCCACCGTCACCAGCTTGCCCGTGCCGGCGTTCTTGTCGGCGAAGCTGACCGTGCCTGTGCCAACGACTATCTGGTCGCCGTGAATGCGGTTGTCACTGACGCTGACGGAAGCCGTGCGCGTGCCGTCGTAGACCTTGGGGTCGACCACGACGCCGAGTTGCATGCGCAAGGCATTGATGCTGGCGGTGGTGCTGGCCTGGCCGGCCACCACGTAATTGCCGGCATCGGTGCCCGTCAGGCTGATGCCGGTCACCGCCACGGT
>JBBRBN010000183.1:0-2030 GCA_038205755.1 Lysobacterales bacterium
GAATTCGGTCACTGAGCTCGGTCACTGAGCTCGCTCACTGAACCCGGTCGACGAAACCGGTCAACGAACCCGCTCACTGAACCCATTCACTCGCCGCGATCGTGGCGATCGGCTGCCGCGAACAGGTCGGCGGCAAAGCTCGGATCCTGGCTCATCATCTGCTGCGCGAAATGGCGCAGTGAAGCCGTCTGGCTGCGCCGCGAGTGCGCGTCGCTGCGCTCCGCGACGGCGCGGGACAGCCGGCGAAACAAGGCGCCTGTCACGCGGGCGGTCAGGCGTGCGGCGAACCGCAGGCCCGCGATGGTCTGGTAGGCCATCGCAGCGGCGAAGGGCGTCACGCGGGGCGCGGCAACGGGTGCGGGAACTTGGAAGGTGGAGGTGTACATCGGGCTTCCTGTGTCGAACAGCGGCAAGAGATCAAGGCTCTCGAAGAGGTCGATACTAGGGTTCACCCTAATTAACATCAAGTGAATATTGCTCAGTTCAGACATTAGTCAATCGAATAGCATGGCGCCGTCCTGCGCCATTCCATGTTGAACTTTCGCACCCTCGACCTGAACCTGCTGCGTGTCTTCGACGCCGTGATGGCCGAAAGCAGCCTGACCCGCGCCGCGCAGGGCCTGGCGATGACGCAGCCGGCCGTCAGCCATGCCGTCAAGCGGCTGCGCGAGGCGCTGGGCGACGAGTTGTTCGTGCGCACGGCCCACGGTGTGCGGCCCACGCCGCGCGGCGAAGCGCTGTGGCCGCAGGTGCGTGCGGCCCTGGCGGCCTTGCAGCAGGCGTTGGCCCCGGGGCACTTCGACCCCGCCGCCGACGTGGCGCTGTGGCGCATGAGCATGGCCGACGCCACCGCCGCGCTGCTGGTTCCGCCGCTGGTGGCGCTGCTGACCGGGGCGCAGGCGCGCGCCGCCTTGCGGGTGCTGCCGCTGACCACGCGCGACCCGCGGCGCCTGCTGGAGGCCGCCGAAACCGACCTGGCGGTGGGTTTTTTCCCCGAGGCCGTGGCCGCCATCGCCGCGCAGGGGCCCGACGCCAGTCTGTGCCATGCCCGGCTGGGCGCGACGCGCTACGTCTGCGTGATGCGCAAGCGGCACCCACTGGCGGCCGGCCCCTTGACGCTGGACGACTACTGCGCCGCCCAGCACCTTCTGGTCAGCTTGTCCGGCCGGCCGCATGGCCTGGTGGACGACGCGCTGGCGATGCTGGGGCGGCAGCGGCGGGTGCTGCTGACGGTCAACCAGTTCTTCACCGCCGGCCGCGTGGTGACCCAGTCCGACCTGCTGACCGTGCTGCCCGAAGGTTTTGTCGAGGCCACCGGCTTCAAGCGCGACCTGGTGATGCACGAACTGCCCATGGCGCTGGGCCCGGTGACGATCGAGATGCTGTGGCACCTGCGCCAGCAGCAGGACCCGGCCCACCGCTGGCTGCGGGCGCAGGTGGCAGCGGCCGCTGCAGTGGCCGGCGGCACGGCGTGAGCCGCCGAGCCGCCTGAGCCGCCTGAGCCGCATGAGCCGCATGAGCCGCTTGAACCGCATGAGCCGGTCGAGCCGGCTGAACCGCCTGCATCCTCCCCAGCGCCCCCAGCGCCGGACCCGCGCTCAGTCGAGCACCGCCGCCATCGCCACCGCGGTGCGTTCGACGTTGCCGCTGTTCAGCCCGGCCACGCAGATGCGGCCCGAGCGCACCAGATAGACGCCGAACTCCTCGCGCAGCCGGTCCACCTGCGCCGCGCTCAGGCCGGTGTAGCTGAACATGCCGCGCTGGCTCAGGAAGTAGCCGAAGTCGCGGCCCGGCCGCTTGGCCACCAGCGTGGCGTGCAATTGCCGCCGCATCGCAAGGATGCGTTCGCGCATCGCCGCCACCTCGGCTTCCCAGCCCGCGCGCAGGGACGGGTCGGACAGCACACGCGCCACGATGCCGGCCGCGTGCAGCGGCGGGCTGCTGTAGTTGCGGCGCACCGTGAACTTCATCTGGCCCAGCACCAGCCCGGCCTCGTGCGCGTTCGGGCAGACCACGCTGAGCGCGCCGCA
>JBBRBN010000184.1:0-1904 GCA_038205755.1 Lysobacterales bacterium
GCTGGCGCTCGACGACTTCGGCACCGGCTACTCGTCGCTGGCCAGCCTGCACCAGTTCCCGGTCGACATCGTCAAGATCGACCGATCTTTCACCTCGCAGGTCGACATCAGCCCTCACCACCGCGTGCTGGTGCAGGCCACGGTGATGGTGGCCAGGAGCCTGGGCATGAGCACGGTGGTCGAGGGTGTCGAGACCGAGGCGCAGGCGTCGCTGGTGCAGCAGCTTGGCTGCGACAAGGGCCAGGGCTATCTGTTCAGCCGGCCGCTGGAAGCGCATGCCTTGAGCGCCTGGCTGCAACTGACGGTCGAGCCGGCTTGAGAGGCTGAGAGTCTTTCGATCATGCCCACTCATCACGCCAAAAGACGCCTGCTCGTCGTTGCAAATGCGCGCCATAGCCCGAGCTATGGCTGTGCTTTGCGCCTGGATCGGACGCCTTTTGACGCGCTGCTCGGTCACGCTCGAAAAACTCTCAGCCTCTGAGCATTCAGACCGTGGGCTGAACGCGAGGGCTGCAGAACCGCTGCCGGCGGCGGTCAAGTGCCGCTGGCGCTGAAACGTTCTCCAATCGACCAGTCGCAAGCTTTGCCGCGGTTGTCGACAGGCAATGCTGGGCCGAATTCGATCGCCCTCGGGCGCGCTGGCGCTGGCAGCCGTGTACGCACCCAGGCGTCGAGCTCGGCGTACAGCGCATGTCGGTCGGTGTCGGCGCGAGGGTGCAGCACCACGAACGCCTTGAGCCGGTCGCCTTCATGCGGGGCCATCAGGCGTACCGCAGCGTCGGCCACCGCCAGGTGGTCGCACAGGCATTGGCGGACCTGCGAAGGGAACACGTTGACGCCGCCCACCTGCACAGCCGTGTCGGTACGGCCGGCGACAGTGAAAAGCTTGGCGCCGAGCCAGTTCAGATGGTCCTGCAGCACCACGGGTGCGAAAGGACCGCCCGGTCCACTGCGCAAGAGGATTTCTGGCGCTGCGCTGGCTTCAGCGTCCGCGCGCCGCCAATGCGGCAGCAGCGCGAAAGGGGTGGCAGCACCGTCACGCCAGCCGATGCCGGCGGTCTCGGAGCTGCCATAAATCTGCAGCAGGCTCTGCAGCCCCTGCTCGACGAGATCCAGCGCCAACGCGTCAGGGCACGGCGCAGTCGAGCTGACGCCGCGCACGCCCTGCGGCAGTGGCGCGCCTAGCCCGTGCTGCGCGAACAGGCGCCAGAACGCCGGGTGGCCGATGACAAGGTCGCCTTCGCGCAGCTGGTGGCGCAGCGTCGGGGCTGTCAACCCGCGGACATCGATAGTCTCCGCAGCGCCCAGCCGCAATGGCAAGAGATGCGTGAACAGGAAGCCATAGATGTGGTGCGACGGCACTGCCGCAAGCACACGGCCCACAGTACCGCGCAGCGGCGGCAGCCCGGCAAGGGCTTCGACCTCGTGCTGCAGGGCGGCCAGCGGGTGCGGGCAGGGCTTGGGCGTGCCGGTGCTGCCGGAGGTGCGGAAAGTCAGTGCGGCGTCGAAGCGGCGCAGCGATTCGGCGGCGGTGTCGACCCAATCGCCGAAGCAACGCTGGGCGAGCAGCAGGTCTTCGATGCCGCTCTCGTGCAGGTGCAGCGCCTCGGTCAGCGCCGCGGCCACCGCCATGCGGTCGAGCGAATCGAGGCCGAGCCCGTCCTCGTCGAGTTGCAGCGCAGTTGGCCAAGGGCGTGGGGGCAGCGGCAACATGGCCCCCGGCCGCAGCCGCGCAAGTTCATCAGCGACGAGGTCGCTGATGAACCGCGCCAGCGCGTCGCGCCGGTCGTGCCAGGGTCGCGCCGCTGTAGCGGTCGCGATGGCAGCTGAGGCGACTTGCACCTGACTCAGACGCGTTTGACGAACATCCAGTAGGTGTCGCCCGAGATCGCGCGCTTCATGTG
>JBBRBN010000185.1:0-1870 GCA_038205755.1 Lysobacterales bacterium
GCCTGATCGGGCTGGTCTATCCCGACCTCAAACGACTGGCGCGCGGCGCGCTGGGCGGACGCGACGGTCGCACGCTGAACACCACGGCGCTGGTCCACGAGTGCTTCCTGCGCCTGTCGCAGGCCGCCGGGGCGCCGCGTGATCGCGGTCATCTGATGTCGCTGGCGGTGCGCATCATGCGCCAGGTGCTGGTCGACCACGCCCGCGAGCGGATGACGGCCAAGCGCGGCGGCGGCGCGGCGGCGCTGCACTTGGACGAGCTGCAGATCGCTGAACAACACCAGTTCGAGCAGCTGATCGAGATCAGCGATGTGCTCGATCAGCTGGCGTCGGTCGAGCCACGCCAGGCACGGGTCTTCGAATGCCGCTACTTCGGCGGCATGAACGACGAGCAGACCGCCACCGCGCTGGCCATCTCAGCGCGCACCGCGCACCGCGACTGGGATGCCGGCCGGGCTTGGTTGGCGCAGCGGCTGGGCAACGCTGGCTAGCCGCGATGCTGATCGGCGGGTCGAGACCCGCACTATGCGTATCCGCCAGCATGGCGCGCATCTGGTCGATGCGCTGCTCGCAAGTCAACGGCTGTGCTGTCGTTTGCAATTGCAACAAGCCGCTGAGACCCCGGGCTCGAACTCGAAGTGCTCCAGTGCGCCATCGCGGGTCGCCTGGCTGCACCGGGCCAGGCCATCCCGTTTGCGGCGGAGCATGCTCCGCTCTACGCAGGCGTGGCCTGCCTTGGTCGGTGGCGCGTGCGGGTCATTCGCCGGCGACCGCGGCTCGCTGCTTGCGGACCGCCTCCAGCAGCTCACTGGCCCGCTGCGTGCGTGCGTGCGTTGGCCCCAACGTGGAAGCGAGGATGTTCTGTGCGCGGGCAAACTCGGCCTCGGCCGCTTCCAGCTGCCCGTCCGCCTGCAGCGTGGTCGCCCGCCCGGCACGAAACAGCGCGGTCTGCCAAGCCGCGGGACCGAGATCGTCGCTGGCCTCCGCGCCTTGCACCGCACGGTCATGCATCGCCAGAGCATCCTCCATGCGCTGCTGGCGCCGGTACAGGCCGGCAATGTTGTGCATCAACGCCAGCGTGTCCGGATGGCGATCGCCGATCTGCGCCAGCTCGATCGCCAGCGTGCGCTCATAGAGCGGCGCGGCGAGATCCAGCTTTCCCCACAGCGTGTAGAGCAGGCCAAGGTTGCTCATCGAGTTGCGGGTGTGTTGATGGGCCTCGCCCAACGTCGCGAGACGAGCGTCGAGCACTTCGCGAAACAGCGGCTCGGCCTCGTCATAGCGCTTCAGTTCCTGCAGCGCGCTGGCCAGCTCACTACGCGTCAGCAGCGTTTCCGGATGGCGCTCGCCCAGCACCTGCAGGCGCGCCTGCAGCGCCGGCTCAAGCCAGCGCAATGCCGCTTCGAAGTCACCGGCATGGCGATACAGGGTGCCGATCTGCGACGCCAGCTGCAGGGTTGCCGGATGCTGCCCACCCAGATCGCTGGCGGCTTCCGCATGTACCGACTCGGTCAACAGCAGGGCCTCGCGGTGGCGACCGAGCATCTGCAGCGCCTCCGCGCGTTCGCGCACGGCGACACGCACCAGCGGGTGGCGGTCGCCGTAGGTGTCGGCGGCAAGCGTGCTCAGCTCGGCGAAGCGTCGCTCGGCGACCTCGAAGTGACCGCGCCTGCGCGCGATTCGACCAAGGTGGATGCCGACCGAAAGTGTCGGCTCGGCCGCCTCACCCAGGGCGGCAGCCGACTCCTGCGCCAGCGCCAGCGCCAGCGTCTCGGCCTCGTCCAGCTGATCGCGCTCCACCAGCACGTCGACCAGTGCGGCGCGCGCGCGCCTGCGCTGTGTTGCGCTGGCCTGGGATGGCGCCGCCAGC
>JBBRBN010000186.1:0-1863 GCA_038205755.1 Lysobacterales bacterium
CCACCAGGAGCACGCCGTGGCCCAGACGATCAACACCAACCTTGTCTCGCTCAATGCCCAGCGCAACCTGAGCATGAGCCAGTCGCAGCTCAGCACTTCGATGCAGCGGCTTTCTTCGGGCCTGCGCGTCAACAGCGCCAAGGACGACGCCGCCGGCCTGGCCATCGCCGAACGCATGAATTCGCAGGTGCGGGGCATGAACGTCGCGATGCGCAATGCCAATGACGCTATCTCGCTGGCCCAGGTCGGCGAAGGCGCGCTGGGCAAGATCAGCGACATCCTGCAGCGCATGCGCGAATTGGCGGTGCAGGCCGCCAACGGCACCAACACCACACAAGACCGCGTCAGTCTGAACAACGAATACGTGCAGCTGGCGCAGGAGGCGACACGGACGCTGGGTGGCACGCAGTTCAACGGCCAGAACATCCTGGCCACGACGGAGACGGTGAATTTCCAGATCGGCGCCAACAACAGCACCGACCTGGACCGCATCGTCGTCGCCGGCTTCAACTGGTCGAACTCGACCGGCATCACCGATGTGCTGGGCCAGCTCGTGCTGTCGGGCACCTCCATCGGCAGCTATGACACCGCCGCAAGCAATTACATCGCAGGCACGGACGCCCCAGACAACCTGATCACGGACACGCCTACGGCGCAGACCGCGATCACCAACCTGGACGCCGCGATCAACGAGATCAACAGCCAGCGCGCCACTTTCGGTGCGGTGCAAAACCGCTTCGAAAACGTGATCGCCAACCTGATGGTGAACAGCGAAAACCAGGCCGCTGCACGCAGCCGCATCATGGACGCGGACTATGCGGCGGAGACGGCGAACCTGTCGCGGGCGCAGATCCTGCAGCAGGCGGGCAATGCGATGGTTGCGCAGGCCAATCAGCTGCCGCAGCAGGTGATGGCGTTGCTGCAGCGCTGACGCGCCGCATGGGGCGTTGCTGCAGCGCTGACGCGCCGCATGGGGCACTGCCGCAGCGCTGACGCGCTCAAGCCGCGGCGCCCAGCGCCGATATCCAGTTGACGCACCCCCTAGCCCGCTTCGCATGACGCGGGCCTTGTTGCTGGTGCGCATGCCGAACCACCGACCACGAAGGACACCACCATGCCCGCGATCACCTCACTGGGCATAGGCAGCGGGCTGGACCTGAACAACCTGGTCAGTCAGCTGGTGTCGCTGCAGCGTCAGCCGTTGCAGCAGATGGACGCCAACGCGCGCAAGCTGCAGGGCCAGGTGTCGTCGTACGGGCAGATCAAGAGTTTGTTCAGCGGGCTGCAGGACGCCGCCAACAAGCTCAACAACGTCTCGCTGTGGTCGGCCGCCGTGGCCACCAGCAGCAATGCCGCCACTGTCGCCGTGGTCGCCGGCACCAACCCGGCGGTCGGCAGCTACGAGGTCACGGTGCAGAAACTGGCCGGCGGCCAGACGGCCGCATCAGCCGCGGTCTTCGGCGCCGCCACCGACCTCGTCGGCGCCGGCACCTTGACCATCGAGCTCGGCAGCTGGAACGGGGCTGTCGACGACTTCACGGCCAAGGCCGGGGCCACGGCGGTCGATGTCAGCATCGCCGCGACCGACACCCTGGCTGACGTGCGCGACAAGATCAACGCCGCCAACACAGGTGTGCGCGCTTCATTGGTCACCGACGCCAGTGGCGTGCGCCTGGCGCTGCGGTCGACCGAGACCGGCGCGGCCAACGGCTTTCGCATCGGGTCCAGCGACGCCGACCCCGGCGGCATCGCGCGGCTGGCCTTCGACCCCGAGGCCGGCATCGGCGGCATGGGACTGATGCAGGCGGCGGTGGACGCACGCGCGACGGTCAATGGCATCGCCATCGTTTCGGCCAGCAACGA
>JBBRBN010000187.1:0-1835 GCA_038205755.1 Lysobacterales bacterium
GCTGGCGCTCGACGACTTCGGCACCGGCTACTCGTCGCTGGCCAGCCTGCACCAGTTCCCGGTCGACATCGTCAAGATCGACCGATCTTTCACCTCGCAGGTCGACATCAGCCCTCACCACCGCGTGCTGGTGCAGGCCACTGTGATGGTGGCCAGGAGCCTGGGCATGAGCACGGTGGTCGAGGGCATCGAGACCGAGGCCCAGGCGTCGCTGGTTCAGCAGCTGGGCTGCGACAAGGGCCAGGGCTATCTGTTCAGCCGGCCGCTGGAGGCGCACGCCTTGAGCGCCTGGCTGCAACTGACGGTCGAGCCGGCCTGAGCCTTCAGACCTCGGGCTGAACTCGGAGACTGCAGAACCTCAGCCGGCGGTGTTCACCCGCCGCTGGCGCTGAAACGTTCTCCAATCGACCAGTCGCAAGCTTTGCCGCGGTTGTCGACAGGCAATGCCGGGCCGAATTCGATGGCTCTCGGGCGCGCTGGCGCTGGCAGCCGCGTCCGCACCCAGGCGTCGAGCTCGGCGTACAGCGCATGCCGGTCGGTGTCGGCGCCAGGGTGCAGCACCACGAACGCCTTGAGCCGGTCGCCCTCATGAGGCGCCATCAGGCGTACCGCAGCGTCGGCCACTGCCGCGTGGTCGCACAGGCACAGGCGAACCTGCGCAGGGAACACGTTGACGCCGCCCACCTGCACAGCCGCATCGGTACGGCCGGTGACAGTGAAAAGCCTGGCGTCGAGCCATTCCAGATGGTCCTGCAGCACCACGGGTGCGAAAGGACCGCCCGGTCCACTGCGCAAGAGGATTTCTGGCGCTGCGCTGGCTTCAGCGTTTGCGCGCTGCCAATGTGGCAGCAGCGCGAAAGGGGTGGCGGCGCCGTCACGCCAGCCGATGCCGGCGGTCTCGGAGCTGCCATAAATCTGCAGCAGGCTCTCTAGTCCCTGGTCGACGAGACCCTGCGCCAGCGCGTCAGGGCACGGCGCGGTTGAGCTGACGCCGCGCACGCCCTGCGGCAGCGCCGCGCCACGCCCGTGCTGTGCGAACAGCCGCCAGAACGTCGGGTGAGCGATGACGAGATCGCCTTTTCGCAGTTGGTGACGCAGCGACGGGGCTGTCAACCCGCGGACATCGATGGTCTCCGCAGCGCCCAGCCGCGCTGGCAAGAGTTGTGTGAACAGGAAGCCATAGATGTGGTGCGAGGGCACTGCCGCGAGCACACGGCCGACAGTACCGCGCAGCGGCGGCAGATCGGCAAGGGCCTCGACCTCGTGCTGCAGGGCGGCGAGCGTGTGCCGGCAGGCCTTGGGCGTGCCGGTGCTGCCGGAGGTGCGGAAGGTCAGCGTGGCATCGAAGCGGCGCAGCGATTCGGCAGCGGTGTCGATCCAATCGCCGAAGCTGCGTTGGGCGAGCAGCAGGTCCTCGATACCGCTCTCGTGCATGTGCAGCGCCTCGGTCAGTGCCGCGGCCACCGCCATGCGGTCGAGCGAATCGAGACCGAGGCCGTCCTCGTCGAGTTGCAACGTGGCCGGCCAGGGGCGTGGCGGCAACGCCAACATGGCGCCCGGCCGCAGCCGCGCAAGTTCATCGGCGACCAGGTCGCTGATGAACCGCGACAGCGCGCCGGGCCGGTCGTGCCAGGGCCGGGCCGCGGTCACAGTGACAGTCGAAGCGCCTGGCATCTAACTCAAACGCGACTGACGAACACGAACGCCGACATCGTGCTCAGGTTCTTCACCCGCATGCCGGCGTCGAACTCCATGCTGGCAGTGGTCATCGGGGACGCTGATATCGGGAATGGGATGCCGGCTGCGGTGGCCGTGCTGCGGTCCGGTGTGAACGT
>JBBRBN010000188.1:0-1821 GCA_038205755.1 Lysobacterales bacterium
CGCGCACCGATGAACGGCACTCGCCTGGCTGGTCTGCTGCAGGCCGCGCAGGCGACGGTGAAGCGCGAGGACCTGGTGCCGGCGAGCGCATTGCCGGCGCCCGCGCCACCGAAGCCGCCGGGGCCGAAGTCGCCCTGACCGTAGTCGCCCTGACCGAAGTCGCCCTGACCGAAGTCGCCTTGACCGAAGTCGCCCTGAGACTAGGCGCCCTGAGACTAGGGAACCGGACCGTGGCATCGGTTTAGACTCAGCGGCTAACTAATTCGTGACGGCATTCCAACCTGGGTGTCGCTGTCTCTTTCGCTGCCAGCCCATGCTCCGTCAGAACCTCTGCCAGATGGTGCATCGCTGCTGGACGCTTGCTGCCTTCGTCGGCCTCATGACGGCCTGCACCGATCCCACCGCGCCTGGGCCGGAACCGGACTTCCTGACGCTCGAACCCGCGGTGCCGGTGGCGCAGCCGGGCCGGCAGCTCAATCCATTCATTTTCCCCTGCCCGCCGCCGGCCACGCGTCGAGGCCCGTCGGTACGGCAGCCGGTGCCAGGCAGCACGGCGACGATCGCCATACCGGCGGGCACGTCAGTCTCGGTGGCGCCGATCGGCGGTCGGCGCGGCGCCGTGTTCAGCGTTGGCTCGCTGGGGCTGATCGCATTCGCGTATGACGAGCTGTTCGCAACGCAGCTGCGAAACGCATTTGACATGTTCGGCCTGCGACGCCTGCCGGTGCCAAAGACGTATTACCTCTCGTGTCCAGTCATGGTGGCAGGGCGCGAGGCGATCCTGCTCCTCGACCCGGGCTTTTCCAGCGATGCCGACGGCAGGCTCACGCCGTTTTTCGGTGACGACATGGCGGTGCTGCTCACCGAGCCATCCGGGCGCCGGATGAACATCCGCCTCCTCGCTGCACGACAGCCGTCGCTCCTTGGTTCGCAACTGTCGTCAGTCACCGAGCTGCTCGACATCGTGGGGAGTCTGCAGTGGTGAGCCGGTTGCTGTATGCGGCGGCGGCGGTTGCACTGGTCGCGGTCAGCCGCGCACAGGCGCAGGACAGTGGTATCTGGGAGATCAGTGCGCAGGCGATGCAGAGCGTCGGCGCATCCACATCCGTCACAGTGTTCGCTGCGCGGGCGGCGGGGGTGACGCAGTCCGCCATCGCACTGCGGGCCAGCACGAACCTGCTGCGTCTCGGTCCCGCCTCGCTGCGCTACACGGCACAGCTGCTGCCGGTGATTCGGCTGGGTGGTGTGGACCGCTATACACCGCTGCAGAACGGTGCCGTCACCACCTACGTGCTCGATGGAACCCGAGAGGTATACGGGGTGGGCGTGGTGCCGCTGGGGCTCGAGCTCGCGACCCGCGTCGGCCGGCGTGTGAAATTGCAGGTCGGCGCCGGGATCGGCATGGCCGGCTTCACGCAGCATGTGCCATACGCCGCCAGCCGACAGCGCAACTTCATCGCCGAATGGGATGGCGCGCTGCACCTGTACGCCGGCGGCGATCGGTGGGTGCAACTCGGCGCACGCTGGCGGCACATCTCCAACGGCAATACCGCGTGGGAAAATCCGGGGATCGACAACCGGATGCTGTTCGCTGGCGTGAGCTGGCGGGTGCGGGCGCCACGCTGACTCACGCCCGCCGGCTCATGCCACCACAATCCCCGGCACCACGCCCAGCGAGACCGGCACCGGCTCGGCCTGCAGCTGCCGAGGCGGCCCCGAGCGGCGATAGAAGTACGCGGCAACTGCCAGGAGCGTGATGATCAGTACGAGCACGATGTATTGCCTGCCGCGCGGTCGGTCGATGCCAGCCTTGATTTCGTC
>JBBRBN010000189.1:0-1698 GCA_038205755.1 Lysobacterales bacterium
CGGCCTGCGGCGCGTGCAGCGCAACAATCGGTTGATAAACCACGAACAGCTGCCCTTCGGCCAGCGCCACCCGCAGTTCGGACTCGGTGCGGGCGCGCTGCATCGCACGCTCGCGCATCGCCGGCTCGAAGACGACGAAGCGGCCGCCGCCCTGGCGCTTGGCCTCGACCATCGCGATGCTGGCGTCGAGCATCATGGCGTGGGCATCGCCTTCGGCGCCTTCGCCCAGCAGCAGGCCGCCGCTGACGCTGCAGGTCAGCGCATGCCCGGCCACGTCGCAGGGCGCGCCCAACACCTCGATCACGCGTTGGCTGATCGCCAGTGCCTCGTCGCTGCCAGCCAGGGACCCGAGGAGCACGACGAACTCGTCGCTGCCAACCCTTGCCGCGATGGATTCGCCGGCGCGCATCACGCCGCGCAAGCGGGCCGCCATGACGCCGAGCAGACCGTCGCCGACGGCAGTGCCGTACAGGTCGTTGATACGCTTGAAGCGGTCGCAGTTCAGGAACAGGACGGCGAACCGTGATCCCGCGTCTCGCTCATGTCGCAGCAATGCGTTGGTAATCGTCGAACTCAGCGCCGCCCGGTTGGGCATCTGGGTCAGCACATCCACTAGCGCAGCATCGCGCAGGCGTCGGTCGAGTTGTTTCTGGTCCTGCCGCACTTGCAGGCTGACATCGTCAAGTACCGCCATCAGGCGCCCGCCATCGAGTCTGACGATGCTGATCGACAGTGTCTTCATGCTCTCAACGCTGCCGCCTGGCGACGTGAAGCGCAGCCCGTCGCAGATCACTGCGCCCTCGTCCGGCGCGGCCTGCGCCAGGCCCCGCAGTTCCGGCGCCGCGCCTTTGAGCAGCTTGAACAGGTTGTCCAGCGAGCCATCGCTCGACAACGGCATCAACAGCTGCGCCGCGGTCGGATTGATCATCTCGACCTCGCCATCGAAGGTCGTCTGCACCAAGGCGATAGGTGCCTGGTACAGGAACTGGATCAGCGCCTCATAGGCCGCTTCGGAAACGGTGCCCGACACGGCGCTCAGCCTGCCTCGGCAGGCGCCATCGCAGGCCCGCAGACCCGGTTGCGGCCGCTGTGCTTGGCTGCGTACAGGGCTTCGTCGGCACGTTTGAGCAGCGCTTCGACACTGGGGGTGTCTTCATCCATCGTCGCGATGCCGATGCTGACCGTACAAGCCACCGGGCCGCCGTCGGTTTGCGTCGGTTGCGCTTCGAGCGCCGCACGCAGACGTTCAGCCACGCGCTGCGCGCTGGCCACATCTGCCGAAGGCAACAGCACGGCGAATTCCTCGCCGCCGATGCGGGCCACCACGTCAACCTGGCGGAAGGTGGCGCCCATCACGCGCGCGATGTGACGCAGCACGGCATCGCCGACCGGGTGGCCATGGGTATCGTTGACCTTTTTGAAGTTGTCGGCGTCGATCAGCACCAGCGTCAGCGGGCGCGGCAGCCGCCGCCAGCGCCGAAGTTCGGTTTCGGCCGCGTCGAAGAAGGCGCGGCGGTTGCCGATGCCGGTCAGGTGGTCGCAAACCGCGGCATGACGCGCCTCCGCAGCGGCGTCGCGGTGACCGGACATGTCGCGAATGATCAGGCAATAACCCGTCTTGTCGGCGCTGGCGAATGCTGCGGCGAGCGGGTTGCCACCTTCCAGCGCGCGCTGCGGAGCGATCATCGCGCTGCCCCA
>JBBRBN010000190.1:0-1664 GCA_038205755.1 Lysobacterales bacterium
CCACTTCGCCGGTCAGCAGCACGAAGCCTTTGCGTGCCAGCAGGCAGTGCGTGGCCTCGGCCAAGTCGCGCTCAAGCTCGGCGGTCTGGAAATAGTTGGCGGCGTCCGGCGTTTGCGGAAACGGCGTGTGCGTCAGGCCAAGCGCATCGAGCACGGCGCGCGTCGCCGTGTCGGCAGGCGTGTACTGGACCGTCCCGGGCTCAGGGCTCATCGCGGCTTCGCTCCCACCAGCGCCATCGCCGCGGCCAGCTCGGCCGATTCGCCGCTGCTCGAACGCAGCGCCTGCAAACGCTGGCTTGCGCCTGCGACGTCGCCCTGCTCGGCTTCGAGTACGGCGAGGTTGATGGCGGAATTACGGTCTGCCGGAACGCGCTGGGTGATCTCGCGGTACAGGGTGATCGCTTCAACCGCGCTGCCCGACTGGTGGGCGAACCAGGCGTGCATGCGAAGCAGCGTGAGGCTGCGCGCTGGCAGCAGTGCGGCCAAGTCGTCGAGCATGCGCTGACCGGCCTCGAGGTCGCCGAGCCGCATCGAGTGCTCAAGGCCGGCCACGGCGCGCGCTACCGCCTGCGCATCGACGGCGTCCGGTGCGCTTTCCTTCGATACGACGGTGATCTGGATCGTGGGTGTCGGTGCGGCGGCGGCGGGCGGAGCAGGCGGAGCGGACGGAGGAGCGAGAGCCGGCTCCACTGCCAAAGCCTGCGCAGGCTCAGGCGTGGGCTCTGCAGCCACAGCCGGTGCAGTCACAACGATCGGCTCCGCTGCGACCGCCGGCGCGTGCGCCTGAGCGGGTTCCGGCGCCGCAGCTGCCGAGCTGACCGCTACAACCGGGGCCGGCTGCGCATACGCCTGCCCGGCACGCCCGCCGTCGAGCTGCCACGCGCCAACCAGCAGCGCGGCCGTGGTCGCAACCGCCAGCATCGGCACAGCAGCACTTCTGCGAGCGCTGGGCGCGGAGGCTGTTGGCCTGATGCCGGAAACCTCCGGCGCCTGCAGCGTCTGCAGAGCGGCGTGCATGAGGCTCACAGGATGGTGACCCGCAGCACCATGACCAGCTCGCGGCTGTTGTGGCTGCGCGACTCCGACCCGAACAGCTTGCCCAGGCCAGGCACGTCGGACAGGCCGGGAATGCCGCGGTCGCTGTTCTGGCTCTGCTGGTCGATCAGCCCACCCATCAGCACGGTGTCGCCGTCTCGCAGGTTCAGCGTGGTGGTCAGCCCTTTGAAGCTGATGATCGGCAGCGTGACCGAGTTGCCGTTGCCGACCTCGACCAGATCCAGGCTGCCCGGCGCGACCTCCGTCTGCATCGGATGGACCAGCATTTCCACCTTGCCGTCGTCGTGGATCAAGGGCGCCACGCCGATGACCACGCCGGCGAACAGCGATTCGGTCTGCACGTCGGACGAGGTGTTGGTGGCGCCGCCGCCCGGGTTGTTGAAGGTGGTTGTCGACTTGCTGACGTAGCGGATGTTGCGGCCGACGCTCAAGTAGGCCGGCGTGGCGTTGCGCACGCGGATGCTCGGGTTCGAAAGCACTTTCACGTTGCCGAAGCCGCGCAGTACGTTGATGGCGGCCGAGAACGTATCGCCGGTGTAGCCGATGCCCGCACCGCGGCCGAGCGGGCTGCCGATGGCCTGACGAGGAATCGTCAGCAGGCGGTCGAG
>JBBRBN010000191.1:0-1663 GCA_038205755.1 Lysobacterales bacterium
GCTCCGCACGGCTCATGGCTTGTGCCGCGCTCATCTGACCGCGCTCTTGATGCCAGCGATGCCGATACCCAACTGGTAAAGAATCTGCGTCCAATCCTTGGCGTTCTGCGTCCAGGTGGTCTTGTTCAGTTCTTCAGGCACGAATATGGTGTCGCCCGGTTCGGTACGCAAACCCGCAATCTGGTTGCCGCGCGAGAAGAAGCCGCTCTCCTGCAGGCTGCTGCTGACCGTGCCGTTGGCGCGGATCACGAACACGCTGGTGTCGTCGGCGCCGCGCGTGGGGCCGCCCGCCAGGCGCAGGTAGTCGCCCACCGTGCGGGTTGGGGAATGCAGATAGCTGCCTGTGCTGAACACGCTGCCAAACACTCCAACGGTCGTCGGCCGGGCCGGAATGTTCAACCGGTCGCCATCCTCCAGCACCAGTTCGGGCAGCACGTCCGAAATGGGTGTCAGCTGCAGCACGATGCGGCCGGTCGGCTTCAGGCTGCGCAGCTGCTCGATCAGCCGGCTGTTGGCGGCGCTGGTCGATGCCAGTGCGGTCGCCTCCTCGCTGGTGCTGGTGCGCCGGGTGGCCGCAGCGCTGGTGACCTGGGTCTCGAAGTCGCGCAGCGCTCGCTCGTAGTTTTGCAGTTGGGTCACGCGAACGCTTTCGCGCGTGAACTCGGTGGCATACAGAAAGGCGTTCTTTGCCGGGCCGCCGGCGGCGCGCAAGGCGTCCAGCAGAGTGCTGTCGGGCGGCAACACATACTCGCCCGGGCGAGCCACTTCGCCCTCGATGCGCACCCGCTTGTTCTGCTGCCCTATCGGCCACACCACATCGGCGGCGTTGAAGGCGCGCAACAGGTCACCATTGGCCAGCTTTGTGGCCAGGTTGGCCGGCAGGTCGAGCTGGTTCAGGCGGTTCGTCGCTGTGTTGTCCAGCCGCTCCAGCGCCAGCCGCCGGGTGTCGGCAACGGCGCTGAAGCCGCCGGCCATCTGCAGTACGTCGGTGATGGTCTCGCTGGGCTTGATCTCGAAGATCGCCGGCCGGTTGACGCTGCCAATCACTGCGATCTGCGTGCCTATGGGTCCGACATGGATCACATCGTCGGCCTGCAGCAACTGATCTGCCGCCCGGTCGCCCTTGAGCATCAGGTCGTAGAGGTCGAAGCTGGAGACCAGTTCACGGCCGCGGCGCAACTGGATGTTGCGAAAGCTGCCCGACGCTGACGGGCCACCGGCGCGAATCAAGGCCTGCGCCAGTGTCGACAGGCTGCTCACCGTCACGGCGCCCGGCTTGTTGACGAAGCCGGTGACATAGACGCGCAGGCCGCGCAGCTGGCCCAGCGTCACGCTGAGCTGGAAGTTCTTGAACACCAGCGCCACCCGGCGGCTGATGACCTCGGGCAGGTCGGCATAGCGCACGCCTGAGACCATCACCGGCCCCACGCGGGGGATGCTGATGCGGCCGCTGCGGTCCACCTGCAGCCGCATGTCGGCATCCACCGATCCCCACAGCGAAACCACCAGTTCATCGCCGGCGCGCAGCAGGTAGTCGGGTGGCACCAGCGGGTTGTAGTCGGCGGTGCCTCCGGTGGGCTGCAGGCCATCGATCAGGTCTTGGCCTAGCCGGCGGATGTCAGCGCCGCCTGGCTGCCTGCGTACATAGGTCTCAAAGTCGCTG
>JBBRBN010000192.1:0-1658 GCA_038205755.1 Lysobacterales bacterium
TGGCCGATGACGCCTTGGTCGCCAGTCATGAACGCCTGACTGACCGTGGGCAGACCCGTTACGACTGGCAGCACTACATTCCGCTGGTGCAACGGAAGCCGGGCGCGCTGCGTAACGGCGCGCCGTTTGCCGACCTGCCGCCGGCGCTGCAGCAGCTGCGGCAGGCACTGCTGCGGCACGCCGGCGGCGATCGGGTCATGGCGCAGGTGCTGGCGGCGGTGCCGAGCGCGGGTTTGGATGCGGTGCTGGTGGCGATCGAGTTGGTGCTGGAGTCGGGCGCGGTGAGCGCCGAACATGTGCTCAACGTGCTGGGGCGGCTGACTGCCGTCGCGGCGCCCGAGCCCATCGCGACGGCACTGCAACTGAAGGAGCCGCCGCTGGCGGATACCGGCCGTTATGATCGCCTGCGCGACAGTGCCGAGGAGATCAACCATGCGTGAGGTCACGGCTGAACTCAAAGCGCTGCGGCTGCACGGTATGGCGGCGGCGTGGGACGATCTGATCGCCCAAGGGACGCTGGCGTCGGTGGAATCGTCGCGCTGGCTGATCGAGCACTTGCTGCAGGCCGAGACCACCGAACGGGTAATGCGTTCGGTGAGCTACCAGATGACCGCGGCGAAGTTTCCGGTGCATCGTGACCTGGCCGGGTTCGACTTCACGGTATCCCCGGTCGAGCGCAGTCTGATCATGCAACTGGCCGAGCTGTCGTTCACCGAGGCGGCGCACAACGTGGTCCTCATTGGTGGACCGGGCACCGGCAAGACGCATTTGGCCACCGCCATCGGCGTCGCCGGTATTGCCCAGCACGGCAAGCGGGTGCGCTTCTACTCGACGGTGGATCTGGTCAATGCGTTAGAACGCGAAAAAGTCGAGGGCAAGGCCGGCCGCATTGCCTTGAGTCTGCTGCGACTGGACTTGGTGATATTGGACGAACTCGGCTATTTGCCGTTCAGCCAGGTCGGTGGGGCGTTGCTGTTCCACCTGCTGTCCAAGCTGTACGAGCACACCAGCGTGATGATCACCACCAACCTCGCGTTCGGCGAGTGGGCGCGCGTGTTCGGCGATGCCAAGATGACCACCGCCTTGCTCGATCGATTGATGCATCACTGTCACATCGTGGAGACCGGCAACGAGTCGCACCGCTTCCTGCACAGCACGGCCACCGCCAAGTCACGTATCAAGTCGCGGGAGCAGGCCAAGCGCACGGGTGGGACCGCGAAACCAGCAGCAGTGGAGGCGGAGATCTGAGCCGGCGCGGCGCGGGATGCAGCGTAGGCCCGCGGCGTCGGAATGATGAGCGGCGCAGAAAACGCCGAGTTCGGGTGTACTGCGGACCCTACCCCAGCGCGAAAGAATCGCTTGTAGCGCGTTCTACGCGGTCATGATTCAGCGTGAAGGTCAGAAAACTCGAATTCCAACCAACCGTCGAGCCCAAAGCGAATTCTCCGCGCCACCCGATGAACCAGAAACACGCATAAGGAGAAACACACGAACCAGCAAATCACCTACACTTATCCACAGCCGCACGTTGCAACAGCGGCTCCCGTCCCTGGGTCAATATTCAACCGGCACAGCGGGTCAATATTCGGTCGGCGCCAACACGACAACGGGTACTTCAGCGCGGCGAACGTCGAGCATTGCGCAGAGGCGAAGATCGA
>JBBRBN010000193.1:0-1636 GCA_038205755.1 Lysobacterales bacterium
AGTTCGGCATGGACAAGCCGGCGCCCTGACCACGCCACAGCCGCTGGCCACCGGGGGATGGTCGGTCTGCGGCGATCGGCGGCTCGGACAGGCGTCGAAGCCGCGCCGGCACCAGCGGGGCGTGCGCATCGGTATCGGACAACCCTGAACACCGGCGGTCAAGCTCGGGCTCAAGCTCCTGAGTGGGGTCAGCAGTCCGTCACGGAAACCGGCAGCCTGCCAGTGCGCAAGGGGGAACGGACGTTGATCAGCGCAGCGTTCGTCCGAAGAGACAATGGTGGGCGCTTGCCGAGCACAGGCCGTCTTCACCCTTTATCGCACCGCGTCTGTGACACCGCTGTCCAACCCGCTGTCCAATGCCGAATTGCTGCTGATCGTCATCCTGTTGCAGCAGTCCCTTTTCGGCCTGTTCTGGCTGGGTGCGGCGCGCTTGAGACTGGCTCGTCGGCCGGCTCTGCAGTGGGCCGCCTTGGCCTGGCTGACGGCTGGCGGACGGGTGCTGATCCTGCTGCGCGGGCAGGCACCCCTCCGGCTGTCGGTGGGGGTGGGCAATGGCTTGCTGCTGGGGGCCTTCCTGATGCTGCGGCGGGGCATTCAGCGCTTCGCCCGCCTGCCGACCAGCGACCGCGAACATGGCCTGCTGCTGGCGTTGGGCGTCCTGAGTGCAGTGTGGATTGCCGCGACAGACCTCAGCCCCTGCCGGCGGTGTTGCTGGTTGCGCTGGCCATGGCATGGACGCTGGTGCGCGGTGCCGGCGAGATCTGCGGCGCACTGGCTGGGGAGTTCGGCCGCGCGGCGGCCACGTGGTGCGCGGCTCACCGGCCTGCTCAGCCGCCGCCCGATGGAGCAACCGCTGCTGGCAGAGTCGCAGCGGCAACGGCGTTTCGGCCAGAGCTTTGCGCTGCTGTCGATCGACATCGATCACTTCAAGAGGGTCAACGACCGCTGCGGCCACGCCGCCGGCGACGCGGTCCTCAAGCAGGTGGCCGAAGCGCTGCGCGCCAGCACGCGTGACATCGACAGCGTGGCGCGCATGGGCGGCGAAGAGTTCTGTGTGCTGCTGCCTGGCGCCGACGCGGCCGGTGCCGGCAGCGTCGCCGTGCGCATGCTCGAGGCCGTGCGCGGCCTGCACCACCCCGAGCTCGACGGGGGCGCGCGGGCCACCATCAGCATCGGCCTGGCGGTCAGGGAAGCGCCGGCCGAGACGGTGCTGGCCCTGCAACGGCGGTTGGACCAGGTCTTGTACAGCGCAAAAGCGGCCGGTCGCGACCGCGTTGAACGCGCATCACCTTCCGCCAACGCGGCGCTGTCGGCGACCCACGCCTGAAGTCGCGGTCTGCTGCGCGGTGGCGGTCTGCTCGACCTGGCCTTGAGTGAAACACCTCGCCCGGGCGGCGCAGCAGGGCGGCCTCCGCAGCCACCACTTGCCGACCTTGATCGGCACGGTCATCGTCGCGCTGTCAGGCTGGGCGCACCATTTGCTGCTCCCGATGCTGCAGCGCGCAGCCTCGGCTTGCCGCTGCACTCAATACCCCACCGCGGCGCCGTCGCTGCGCGGATCGGAGCCGCCGTAGCGCATGCCGCTGTCGGGGTCGATGACGATGCCGTGCGCGTGCCCGGCCAGCTCGTTCCAGTC
>JBBRBN010000194.1:0-1630 GCA_038205755.1 Lysobacterales bacterium
CATGGCCGCGCGGCGTGGCGCAGGAGCCGCCGCGCAGCACGTACTGGCCGCACATGAACTTGCCGTTGTATTCACCCAGCGCGCCGGGCAGAGGGCGAAAGCCGGGATAGCTGACGTAAGGGCTGGCGGTCCATTCCCATACGTCGCCAAACAATTGCGCCCGTTCGGCGTCGCCGCCGCCGGCGCGTGGATGCAGCAGATCGTCGTCAGCGAAGTGGCCTGACAGGGGATCCACCGCTGCAGCGGCAAGCTCCCATTCGCCCTCGGTCGGGAGCCGTGCGCCGGCCCAGCGCGCAAAGGCGTCAGCCTCGAACCAGCTGACGTGGCAGACCGGAGCCTCAGGATCGATCGGACGGCGGCCGCTGAGACTGAACTCGGTCTCGCAGGCGGCGTCCCAGTACAGCGGCCCGCACCAGCCCTCGAACTGCGCGGTGGCGAAGCCCTCGCTCATCCAGAATTCGGCACGGCGATAGCCGCCATCGTCGATGAAGGCGCGGAACTCGGCGTTGCTGACCGGCCGTCGCGCCAGCGCATGCGGGCGCAGATAGACGGTGTGGCGCGGGGTTTCGCAGTCGAACGCGAACGCCGGGTCGGCGTCGGCGCCGATCTCGCCCACGCCGTTGCGACCGGCCACGAAACGCTGTTCGGTCGACTCGCCCGGCACCACGGTCAGATCGTCGCGGTAGGCCGGCTGCAGCGGATTGCACGACAGCAGATGTTTGATGTCAGTCAGGATCAACTCCTGATGCTGCTGTTCGTGCTGCAGGCCCAGGGCGATACGCTCGGTCATCGGCGGCGCAGGATCGCCCCTCATCAGGGTCTGGATCGCGGCATCGACCGCGTCACGGTACTCGATGACTTCGGCCAGCCGCGGGCGCGTCAACAGACCGCGCTCGGGACGTGCATGCATCGGGCCCACCGACTGATAATAGGAGTTGAACAGGTAATGCCAGTCGGACCGGTGCGGCTTATAGCCGGCCTGTTCGCCCAGCACGAACTGTTCGAAGAACCAGGTGGTGTGGCCCAGATGCCATTTCACCGGGCTGGTATCTGGCATCGACTGCACGGTGCAGTCTTCGGGATGCAGCGGCGCCGCCAGCGCAAGACTGCGCGAGCGGATTCGCGCGTAGCGCGCAGCGGGGTGCTCAAAGCTGTCGGAATTGGCGAGCATCGCTCGGACCCTAGCAGAACACGATGATCATTTCGGCGCGATAGCGAACATGGAACCGACGAAAACGCTGGCCGATGCCGCTTCGCATCCTGAGCACTGCTTCCTGCTGGCTGAGTCTGTGCGCTACCTCAACTGCGCCGGTCAGGCACCGCGCCTGCGCAGCGTGCATGCCGCCGGTGAGGCGGCGCTGCTGCGATCGGCGAGACCGTGGCAGGTGTCGATGCAGGACTGGCTGGCGCAGCCTGAGCGGGTGCGCGCCAGTGCGGCCGGCCTGCTGGGGGTGTCGGCCGATTGCCTGGCACTGCAGACCACGGTCGCCTACGGCATGCGCTTGGCGACGGCGATCCTGCCGCTGTCGCGCGCTCAGACGGCGCTGGTGCTGGCCGATGAGCATCCTTCCGGCACCGCTGCCTGGCTGGCCGCCTGCCAGCGCCGCGATGCGCAGCTCGTGCCCGTGCG
>JBBRBN010000195.1:0-1571 GCA_038205755.1 Lysobacterales bacterium
TCCTCAACCTGCGTGAGCGAGGCGGCTGGACCCTTTGGGGCATCAACGTGCTGCTGGCCTGCTGTGTGCTGGTCGCATTGCCCGGTATTTTCATCCAAGCCGAATGGGCGTGGCCGCTGCTGTCAGTCTGCATGCTGACGCTGTGCGTCTTGGCCATCGTCGCCAGCGTCAGCGCGGTGCGGCGGCGGGTGCCGGCGGCGCGTCCGTTTCTGATTGCCTGGGCCTGCCTGTCGGTCGGCGTGGTCGGTTTGGCGTTGCGCAACCTTGGCGTTCTGCCGACAAACTCCTGGACGATCAGCGCCATCGAGCTCGGATCGTCAGCGGAGCTGGTGATGCTCGCGCTTGCCTTGGCCTCGCGCTTCGCGCTGCTTCGCGATGCGAACCAGCGCGCGCAGTCGGCGCTGCTGGTGATGCAGCGGCGAGCTCTGGCTGATTCAGCGCTGTCCGAGCAGCGGCTGGAGCAGCGCGTGTTCGAGCGCACGGGCGAGCTGGAGGCCGCGAACCGCAGCCTGCGCGACAGCGAAGCCAGGCTGCGCGACATGACCGCGCGCGACGGTCTGACCGGCCTGTCCAATCGCGCCGGCCTGCGCACTGGCCTAGAGGCAGCCATCACCCGCTGGCGGCTTGGCGGCCGCCCGCCGGCGGTGCTGCTGCTCGACCTCGACGGCTTCAAGCCGGTGAACGACCGCCATGGCCACGCCGTCGGCGACCTCGTGCTGGTCGAGATCGCGCGTCGCCTGCAGCGCGCGGTCAACGACGGCGACGAGGTTGCGCGCCACGGCGGCGACGAGTTCGTCGTGCTGATGCACGACGCGGGCGACGCAGCGGGGCTTGAAGCCCGTGTTGCTCGGGTAGCCGACGCGCTGGCGGAGCCGATCACGCTCGAGGAATTCCAGGGCATCGTCGGCGCGAGCATCGGCGTAGCCGAAGTGGCCAGCGCTGTTGAGAGCTCCGAGAGCCTGCTGCGCCGCGCCGACATGGCGATGTACCAGGCCAAGGCCAGCGGCACCGGCCGCTGGGCCTACGCGCCGCGTCTGCCGGGCTGAGGCACTTGCCGACGGAGTCGAAGTCCATGCACCTCAACGCTGATTTCAATGAGCGCGTCGTTCTTCGGCCTGATGAGCACGCGTGGATAGCGTCTCCCAGTGCCGGCGTTACGCGCCGCATGCTCGACCGAATCGGTGACGAAGCGGCGCGAGCAACCAGCCTCGTGCGCTATGCGCCGGGCAGTGCGTTTCCCGAGCACGCGCATCCGCATGGCGAAGAAATCTTTGTGCTCGACGGCGTGTTTTCGGACAGCACCGGCGACCACGGCCCCGGCAGCTACCTGCGCAATCCCGAAGGTTTTCGCCACGCGCCGGGCAGCGCGTCTGGCTGCACCCTGTTCGTAAAGCTGCGGCAGTTCGCCGACGACGATCGCGCGACGGTGCGCATCGATACGGCCCGCGGCGAATGGCGTCCGGGGCTGGTGCCGGGCCTGCAGGTGATGCCGCTGCACGCGCACGGCACCGAACATACGGCACTGGTCGACTGGGCGCCGGGCACCGTGTTCAAGCCGCACACGCACTGGG
>JBBRBN010000196.1:0-1523 GCA_038205755.1 Lysobacterales bacterium
TATCGCCCGCCTCAGCGCGCGCGAACTGCGCCCCGTGCGCAAGAGGCTGCAGATGGTGTTCCAGGACCCGTTCGGCTCGCTCAACCCGCGCCGTACCGTCGGGCAGCTCATCTCCGAGGGGCCGATCGTGCATGGCCTGGCTGCCAACTCGGCCTGGGCCCGCATGCTCGAACTGCTCGAACTCGTCGGCTTGGAGCGGCGCGCTGCTGACCGCTTCCCGCACGAGTTTTCCGGCGGGCAGCGGCAGCGCATCGGCCTCGCACGCGCACTGGCGCTGGAGCCCGAGATCCTGGTCGCCGACGAGCCCGTCTCCGCGCTCGACGTCTCGGTGCAGGCCCAGGTGCTGCGACTGTTGGAGGACATCCGCAACCGGCTTGGCCTGACGGTGCTGTTCATCACCCACGACCTGCGCGTGGCCAGCCAGGTGTGCGACACCGTGGCCGTGATGCACCGCGGCCGCATCGTCGAGTTTGGCGCCGTGGCGGACGTGTACGCCAACCCCAGCCACGAATACACGCGTGCGCTGATGGCGGCGGTGCCGGGCCGGCAATGGAGCCAGCTCAACGACGCTGCCAACCTGGAGGCGAAAGCTGTATGAGCCACCCCGACCCCTCGGCGCCGCAGGGCCTGGCCGAGCTCAGCCGTCAGCTGCGCAGCGGCTGGGTCACGTCGCAGGCCCTCGTGGAATCCTCCTTGTCGCGCATCGCCGCGCTGGAACCGCGCATGCAGGCCTTCACCCACCTGGACGGTGAGCGCGCGCTGCGCCATGCCAGAGCCATCGACCAGCTCCGTGCTGCGGGCATCGACCTCGGCCCGCTGATGGGCATGCCGATCGCGGTCAAGGACCTGTTCAGCATCGACGGCATGCCCACCACGGCCGGCAGCCGCGTCGACATCCAGGACCTCGTGCCGCCGCAGGGCAGCTTCGTCGCCGCGCTGAACCGCGCGGGCTGTGTGGTGCTGGGCAAGACCCGCACCAGCGAGTTCGCGATGGGTGGCTACAACCCGAGCCATCCGCTGCCTTGGAACCCCTGCGACCCGACAACCCAGCGCATGACCGGCGGCTCCAGCCATGGCTCGGCGGTGGCCATGGCGGCGGGGGTGGCGGCCTTCACGGCCGGTTCTGACACCGGCGGCTCGGTGCGCTGGCCGGCAGCACTGTGCGGCGTGACGGGATACAAATCAACCGGCACTCACTGGCCCTGCGACGGTGTCTTTCCGATGTCGCCGCAGATGGACAGCCTGGGCATCTTCACGCGCGGCGCGCACGATGCGGCCTGGGTCGATGCAGCGCTGGGCGGTCGCAAACTGCTGCCGGCACCTGCGGTGGCCGGCCTGACGCTGGGGTTGCCGAAGCAGCACTTCCACGACCAGTGCGATGCGCAGGTGCTGCAGTGTTTCGAAGAGGCGCTGCACAGGCTGCGCAGCGCCGGCGCCCGCATCGTCGAGATCGACGTGCCGGAAGTGGTGGAGATCGACGAGGTGTTCCGCTGCCTGGTGCCGGCCGACGTGCTGGCCTACCT